>CAMLFP010000192.1 GCA_946479335.1 uncultured Archangium sp. | reverse complement strand
ACTGGTGGCGTGTCGCGGGGCCAGCGCGCGACGAGCGCACGCGCTCACCACGCGGTCGGCCGGTAATCCTTCAGGAACTTCCCGAACTCCGGCTCCGCGCCGTTGGCCACCATGAAGATGGGGTCAATCACCCGCGCCGCGCCGTCGACGATGTCCAGCGGCGGTTGGAAGCCGAGGTCGTCCTTCTTCCGCGCCGCGTGCTGCGCCGGGTCTTCATCGGTCACCCACCCGGTGTCGACCGCGTTCATCCAGATGCCGTCGCGCGCGTAATCGGGCGCGCTGGTCAGCGTCATCATGTTGAGCGCCGCCTTCGCCATGTTGGTGTGCGGGTGTTTGTCGGTCTTCGTGCCGCGGGAGAAGCTGCCCTCCATCGCCGAGACGTTGATGACGTGCTTGTTCTCCGACGCGGTGCGCTTCATCAGCTCGCGGAAGCGCGCCGCGAGGATGAACGGCGCGATGGCGTTGACCAACTGCACCTCCAGCAACTCCGGCGTCGACACCTCATCGAGCGTCATGCGCCACGAGTTCATGGTGCGCAGGTCGACCTGCTGCAGGTCGGCATCGAGCTTCCCCTCGGGAAAGACCTCGAGCCCGTACGCCGCGTCTTCGTACGTGTAGCGGACCTGGCTCGCCTCCGCCGACTTCGCGATGCCGCTCGCCGCGCCGGCGCTGACGTGCCACGTCGACAGGCCCGTCACGTCAGGCCCGCCGTTGCCCAACTGCGGCACCGCGCCCATCGCCTCCAGACACTCCTGACGCCCGCGCAACAATGACTGCGCGCCCGCCGACAGCGTGGGCATCGGAGCGGTCTCCAGCGCCATCAGGTGCGAGAAGAAGCCCACCGGCCGCCGCACCGTCTGCGCCGCGTTGTTGATGAGGAAGTCGAGTCGCGGGAGCCGCCGCGACATCCACCGCGCGAACAGCTCCACCGACGGCGAGTGGCGCAGGTCCAACCCGTGCACCTCGAGGCGATGGCCCCAGTCGGTGAAGTCGGGCTCCTTCGCGTAGCGCACCGCCGCGTCGTGCGGAAAACGCGTGGTGACGATGACGCGCGCGCCGGCCCGCAACAGCATCAGCGCCGCCTGCTGCCCAATCTTCAATCGCGCGCCGGTGATGAGCGCCACCTGCCCGTCGAGCTTCGCCGTCTGGAAGCGTTTGGCGTAGTTGTAGTCGCCGCAGGCCACGCACATCGCGTCGTAGAAGTGGTGCAGCGTGCGGTACTCCTGCTTGCACACGTAGCAGTGGCGCGGCTTCTCCAGCGTCGGCCCTTCGCGGCGCTCGCCCGCGGGCAGCGGCAACGGCGCGACGAAGACGGCCTCCTTGCGCACCTGCCGAATCGCCGTGGCCTCGCGGATTTCGCGGTCCTTCTTCTGGCGCTCCTGCAGCCGGTCGCGGCGCATCGCCTTGCTGAAGGCCTGCACCTCGTGGCGCAGCGGAGACGCCGCCCGCCCTGCCGCCATCAAGAACGCGCGCCGGTCGTCCTCCGGGAGGCCCGCCAGCAGCGAGCGGTCTTCCACCACCGCCTCCAGCACCTTCGTGGCGGCCTGCAGTTCTTCCAGCGTGAGACGTGAAGCCATGGCGCGCGCCCATAGCCCAGAAGTCGCCGCAGGGAGCAACCGCGACTGTCAGGTAGAAGCGGCGCATGACGGCGGCGTCGCGGGCAGAGTTGCGGAGCGCATTGAACGCGGAGGCGGCGCAGTACCGCGCGGTCCAGCTCCGCGTCACCTCCACGCAGTGGCGCGACGAGGGCCTGCTGGCCGTGCAGCCGCTCCCCGCCGCGCAGCCTGACTGGGTCGGCGGGCGCCTCGTCGCCTACCGCGCGGAGGAGGTCGCGTGGTCTGGCGCCATCGTCCACGTCGAGGCGCAGACGGGAGAGGTGTTCGCCGCGGCCAGCGCCCCACCCGAGGGCGCGCTGGAGTGGGTCTTCAAGCCCTTCGACTTCTCCGAGGCGCTCCTGGGCGCGGCCGCGTCGAGCGACGCGCGGCTGGAGCAGGCGCTGGCATGGGTGTGCGACGGCGCGCCGTCACTCGCCACGCCGGAGGCAGCCACCTCCATCGAGGGGCCGTGGCGTGCAGCGTGGGGCCTGGTGTGGGGCCCGCCCGGCACCGGCAAGACGCAGACGCTGGCCGCGCGCATCGCCGACGCGGTGCTGGCCTCGCCCTCGGAGCGCCTCCTCCTCGTCGCGCCTACCAACAACGCGGTCGATGAGCTCACGCTGCGGGTGTGCACGCTGCTGCAGGCGCGCGGCGCGTTGTTCCGCGACGGGGTGCCCCGCGTCATGCGCTGCGGCACCGGCGTGCGCGGGGCGCTCGCGAAGTTCCCCGCCTGCGTCTCGTACGACGACGCCGACCTCCGCGCCGAGGAGCTCGCCGCGCTGGAGCGCACCGTGCAGCAGCTCATCGCCGCCGGCGCGCCCGACGTCGACGTCGCCCGCGCGCAGGCCCTCGCGAAGGCCGCCGCGCGCACGCCCGACGCGACGAAGACGGTGCTGGCGCAAGACCGCGTGCAGGTCATCGCCGTCACCCTGCACCGCGCCCTGCGGCTGGTGAATGAGCTGGCCGGCGAGGCCGCGCCCTTTCACAAGCTGGTGCTCGACGAGGGCGGCATGGTGTCGCGCGCCGCCGCGGCCGCCCTCGCGCCGCTGGCTGACTCGATGCTCGTCGCGGGAGACCCCAAACAACTGGGCCCCGTCTCCCGGGCGCCCGACGGCGCGCTCTCCAGCGTGCAGAAGTGGCTGCGCGACTCGCCGCTCTCGCACCTCCGTGACGCGAGCCGGGTCGGGGCCTCGAACGTGTACCTGCTGCGCACGCAGCACCGCATGCACCCGCACATCTCGCGCGTGGTGAGCAGTTTCCAATACGCGGGGCAGCTCCTCGACGGGCCGCGGCCGCAGGAGCTTGCGCGCGAGGCGCCCCGGCCCGGTCTGCCCGAAGCGCGCGCGGTGTGGGTGGTCCTCGACGAGTGCGGCGCCAGCGAGCGCGCGTTGACCCACGAGCGCGCGGGCACTGGCCGCGGCTACCAGCGACGCTTCTCGGCGCAGCTGTTGATGGAGCTGGCGAACGTCTTCGCCGACGGCAGCGGCGAGGTGTTGGCCGCAACGCCGTACCGGGCGCAGGCGCAGCTGCTCAACACGCTGCACGCCACCGACGGCCAGGCGGCGCGCTTCTCCGCGTCCACCATCCACCGGCAGCAGGGGCGCGAGGTCGACCTGGTGTTCATCGACACCGTCGCCGCGGGCCACCCGTTCCAGGCGCTGGAGCTGTGCGCGATGTTGAACGTCGCGGCGAGCCGCGCCCGGCGGCACCTCTTCGTGCTCGCCTCGCGCGCCGAGGCCCAGCAGATACCCCAGGCGTTCTTCCGCGCGCTGCACCCCATGCGCTGGCGCGACGGGCGGCTGGAGCCGGTCGACGGCACGCTGCGCAACCTCGCGCCACTGCCGCAGCCGGTGCAGACCCTGGGCACCACCATCGAGAACGCGGCGGCGCGCGGCGCGCTCTTCACCGACGCGCAGGTGAAGCTCTTCGAGCGCCACTTCGGCGACGGGCACCAGCTGGTGCGTGGCGTGGCGGGCAGCGGCAAGACCTTCGTGTTGGCGAACTGGGCCGCGCGCGTGCTGGCGGAGCACCCCGCCGAGCGCGTGCTCATCTCGTTCTTCAACAAGGCGCTGCACCCGTTGCAGGAGGCGCACCTCAAGGCCGCGCTGACGCGCCAGGGCCTCGACGTCGAACGCCACTTCTCCCGCGCGCGCATCTGTCACGTCGACGAGCTCCCCGCGGGCGAGGCCTTCGACGCGGTGTTCGTCGACGAGGCGCAAGACATGCCCCCGGCGAAGCTGAAGAAGCTCTTCCTCGCGGCGCGGGAGCGGCTGGTGGACGGCGGACGGCGGCTGCGGCGCTTCTGCCTCTTCATGGACGACGCGCAGAACGTCTACGGCGTCAAACCCATCGAAGACTTCAAGGCGGCGCTGCACCACGACCTCGACTTCAAGGGCCGCGTGCAGGTGATGAAGGAGTCCTTCCGGTCTCCGCGCGAGCTGCTCGACCTCGCCTTCAACGTGGTGCTCGACCCGCAGGAGCGCCACAACGTCGCGCAGCCAGGCATGAAGGAGTTCTTGAAGGCGCACGAGCTGGTGAAGGCGGGGCTGCTGCAACCACCGGGCGCGCGCAACGGCGGGCTGTACCGGGTCGACTTCACCGAGCGCGCCGGCGCGCTGCCGGTCGTCATCCCCACCTCCGACGAGAAGCAGTCGCGCGCGGAGCTGGGCCGCGTGGTGAAGCGGCTCCTCACGCGCGAAGGCGTGCGGCCGCGCGACCTCCTCGTCGTCGCGCCGGGCCTCACGGTGAAGTGGGCGCAGGCGCTGCGGGACGTACAGGTGCGCGCCGAGGCCTTCGGGGGCACCAACGGCCGGCCGCCCTCGGAGTTCCCGGTGGGCGAGGTCGACTTCGTGCGCGTCACCACGCTCTTCTCGTGCAAGGGCCACGAGTGCCCGGTGGTGCTGTTCTGCGGCGTGGAGCAGCTCGACGCGCTGAACCTCGAGAACCCCGACCCGCGCGCCCTGGAGCGCCAGCGCCGCGCCCTCTTCTACGTCGGGGCCACGCGCGCCACGCACCGCCAGTACTTCATCGGCGCGGCCAGCTCGCGCTTCGTGCAGGTCGCGAAGCACTACGTCGACGCGCTGGCGCGGTGCTAGGGCGCGCGCATGGCTCCCAGCTTCAAAGGCTACGTGCTGCCCGGCCCCACGCCGCCCGGCCTGCCCGAGAGCGAATTTCCACCCGACACCTCGCTCGACGCGCTGTCGGGGCAGTTCAAGATCTTCCAGCTGAAGAAGGGCCACCGCTTCTCGACCGACGACGTGCTGGCCGCCTGGTACGGCACCAGCTGGGCGCCCACGGCGTCGACGGTGTTGGACCTCGGCAGCGGCATCGGCAGCGTGGGCATGACGGCCGCGTGGAGGCTCCCCGGCGCGCGCTTCACCACCGTCGAGGCGCAGGACATCTCGGTGGCGCTGGCGCGCAAGTCAGCCGCCTACAACGGGCTCACCGGGCGCTACGACATCCGCCATGGAGACTTCCGCTCCGGCGTGCTGCGCGACGACGAGCGCTTCGACCTGGTGCTGGGCAGCCCGCCGTATTTCCCTCTGCAAGACGGCGTGCACGGCGACCACGACCAGAAGATTGCGTGCCGCTTCGAGGTGCGCGGCGACGTCTCTGATTACTGCGCGACCGCGGCCGCCCACCTCGCGCCGGGGGGGCTGTTCGCTTTCGTCTTCCCGGTGAACCCGCCGCACCAGTTGGAGCGCGTCTTCTCCGCGGTGCGCGCCGCGGGCCTCTCGCTGGTGCGCCGCCGCGACGTGGTGCTGAAGGAAGGCGAGCCGCCGCTGCTGGGCCTCTTCGCGTGCGTGCGCGCCGAAGACCTCCCGGAGCGCGTGCGCGGCGACACGTGGGTCGAGCCGGCGTTGATCATCCGCCGCACCGACGGCACGATTCACCCGGAGTACGCGGCGGTGAAGCTCAGCTTCGGCTTCCCTCCCTGAATACCCGCGCGGAGGCTAACGTCCCGGGCGCCATGCTCGCCCGGTCCACCCTCCTCGCGCTCGTCGCGCTCCCCGCCTTCGCGCAGACCGTCTACTCGTGGGAAGACAAAGACGGCGTGCACTACACCGACGACCCGTCGCTGGTGCCCGGCAAGGCGCGCACCGACGCCACGCTGCTGCAGCCGAAGGTCGACCCGAAGCCCGCCGACGACTCCGCGCAGGTGGTGGTGGATTCGCCGACCTCTCCCAAACCGCAGACCCCGGCGACCGTCGCGCCGCAGCAACCGGTGGTGACGCAGCGCCAGCCGCCGCTCGTCGCGCAGCCCACCCGCGATGAACCCAACGAGCAGGAGTGGCGCACCCGCTTCATCACCGCCACCCGGCGCATCGAGACGCTCGAGAAGAACTACTCGGCGCTGGAGCGCTCCCGCCCGCAGCGCGTGGAGTGCGTCGCGCAACCGCTGGTGCCCGTGGGCACGGTGCGCATGGACGCCACGACCGGCGCCCCCATCGCGCCCGCGCCCGGCTCACAGGTCGTCGTGGCCAACGGCGTCACCACGGTGGTGAATGGCAACACGATGGTGAACGGCTCCCCGGTGCGCCCCTACGGCCCCGCGGCCACCTGCGCCATCAACGCCGAGTACGACCGCATCACCCGCGAGATGGAGCTGACGCAGGTGGAGCTCTCCGACGCGCGCAAGGACCTCGACCAGCTCGACCGCGACGCGTCTCGTTACGCGATCCCGCGCGAGTGGCGCCGGGGCTGGTAGACGCACGCCATGCGCACTTGGCTGGTGAAGAGCGAACCCGACGTCTATTCCATCGATGACCTGAAGCGTGACGGCCGCACCGGGTGGACCGGCGTGCGCAACTACCAGGCGCGGAACACCATGCGCGACGAGATGCAGGTCGGTGACCTCGTCCTCTACTACCACTCCAACGCGGAGCCGCCGGGCGTGGCCGGCCTCGCGAAGGTGGTCGACGCGCCCATCCCCGACCCGACGCAGTTCGACAAGAAGAGCGAGTACTACGACGCGACGAGCGACAAGGCCGCGCCGCGCTGGGTGATGGCGCAGCTGGGCTTCGTCGAGAAGTTCAAGGCGCTCCTCCCGCTCGAGGTGTTGAAGGCCGACCCGAAGCTCGCGGGCCTGCCGCTGCTGCAGAAGGGGCAGCGGCTGAGCGTGCAGCCGGTGTCGGCGCCGCACTTCGCGCGGCTGTTGGAGCTCGCGGGCGCGAAGACCAGGCGCTGACTCCCTCTCCCGTGGGGAGAGGGGCGCCGCTTACTTGCGGATCTGGAACTTGATCTTCTCGGTGCCGAGCGTGAACTCGTCGCCGTCTTTGATCTTCTGCTTCGAGATCTTCGCCTTCTGCGGCCCGAAGAACGTGCCGTTCGACGAGTTCAGGTCTTCGAGCACGAAGTCGTTGCCCTCGCGCGAGATGCGCACGTGCTCGCGCGACACGCGGTTGGAGTCGATGACGAACTCGCACGACTTGCCGCGGCCGATGCTGAAGCTGTCGCCGGTCATCTTGAACGGGTCACGGCCCGAGTAGATGAGCGTGAGCGACGCCTTGCCCCCACCACGGGGCGGCGGCGGCGGGGCCTCTTCTTCTTCGTACGGCTCCTCTTCCGGCGGCGGCTCGTCTTCGGCGGGCACGTCGTCTTCCGGCGGCGGCTCGTCGTAGTTCTCTTCCTGCTGGTCGAACGGGTTCCCCTCGTCCTCCGGCGGCGCCTCCTCCTCGGGTTCCGGCTCGGGCTCGGGCTCCGGCTCGGGTTCAGGCGGCGGCGGGGGGCGCGACTTCATGCCGGGCGGCTGGGTCTGCGCGCGCACCGGCGCTCGCGAGGCGGCGACCGACGCGGTGGCGGAGCTCGACAACACGGGCGCCGCGGGAGGCACCGCCGCGGGCACCTCGCCACCGCCGGCCCGGCCCGGGACGACGTAGCCGTTGTAGCGCGCCAACGTGAAGACAGCCTGAGCGACGAGCGCGTCTTCCGACACGCCCATCTCAGACGACATCAACTCCAGGGCCTCCCACAGGTGAGGCGCCAACGAAACCGGCTTGGACTCAGACATTGAGGCAGAAACATACCCGCCGACCGGGAGCTGTCGAATTGTGTTTTTTCCGAGCGGCGTCATAAGGCGTCACCATGTCGCTCTACGAAAACGCCCGCCCGAACCCCGCCGGTCACCGTGATGTCTCGGCGGCCGAGGTGACGTTGCCGGCGAAGGGCTTCCGGCTCCTCGATGTGCGCGAGCCGCACGAGTTCACCGGCGAGCTGGGGCACATCCCCGGGGCGGAGCTGGTGCCGATGGGCGCCGTCGCCGCGCACGCGCCCACGTGGAACAAGAGCGAGGAGATCCTCGTCATCTGCAAGAGCGGCGGCCGCAGCGCCAACATCGCGCAGCTGCTGACCCGCGCGGGCTTCTCGCGCGTCATGAACCTCACCGGCGGCATGTTGGGATGGAACGCGGCCGGGCTGCCCGTCGAAAAGTGACGCGCGCTCTGGGCTGGGCGCTGGTGGTGTGGGTCGGCATCACGGCCCTGCCGGTGGCCTGCGTGCGCTTCATCAACCCGCCCTTCTCGGCGTTCATGCTGCAGCACCGCCTCGAGGGGAAGGTGACGCACCAGACGTGGGTGCCGTTGAACCGCGTCTCTCCGTCGATGCAGCGCGCGCTCATCGCCGCTGAAGACCAGAAGTTCTTCTCGCACTTCGGCTTCGACGTGCAGGCCATCGACGACGCCATCGAAGACCGGCTCGAGGGCAAGTCGACGCGCGGCGCCTCCACGCTGACGCAGCAGGTGGCGAAGAACCTCTTCCTCTGGCCGGGCCGCAACGTCGTGCGCAAGGCGCTGGAGGCGTGGTTCACCGTGCTGCTCGAGGTGCTGCTGCCCAAGGAGCGCATCCTCGAACTCCACCTGAACCTCGCGGAGTACGGCGAGGGCGTCTACGGCGTCGAATACGCGGCGCGCGTGAACTTCGGGTGCTCGGCAGCCGCGCTGACGCCGGAGCAGGCGGCGCTGCTGGCGGTAGTGTTGCCCTCGCCGAAGAACCGCCGCGTCACCGCGCCCAGCCCGAAGGTGCGCGAGCGCGCGAATTGGGTGCTGGAGCAGATGCCTCGCGTCAAACTGGAGTGACCGACATGGCCGGCTTCGAAGTGAGTTCCATCTACGTGGGCGGGCTGAAGAAGGCGCTGGAGCCGCTGCAGCTGACGCCCGCGGAGCGCGCGACGATGAGCGAGGTGGCGCGCGAGGCGCTGGCGTCGCCGAACGCGCAGCGCTGGTTCCCCGGTGAGGTGATGTTCGATGTGCTCTCGAATGTCGCTGAGCACCGCGGGTTCAAAGCGGTGCAGGAAGTGAACGTTGCGGTGACGGCGGGGCCGCTCCTCACCGTGGTCGGGCCGCTGTTGCGCGTGGCGCTCGCGTTCTCGAAGTCACCGGTGAGCGCGGCGATGTCGCGCATTCAGCAGCTCGGCAGCTCCGCGATTCGCAACGTCGCGCTCGAATGGAAAGAGACGTCGTCGAAGTCGGGCGACCTCACCATCACCTACGAGATGGAGCGCATTCCGCTCGAGGTGATGGAGCACGCGTGGCGCGGTGTATTTCTCGCGATGAACAAGATCATCGGCGTCGAGACGCGCATCGAGAAGGTCGACGCGCCGAACCCGCGCACGTTGCTGCTTCACTTCGTTTGGTAAGACAATTGTTCGAAACAGCTGTTCAGACCCAGGCAGTCGGACGACGTCAACGAACAACAATGGCAACTTCAAAAAAGAACTTCATCGAGCACTCATATAACGAATCAAGAGTTGCATTCGACATCTCATCAACAGCACTCAATCAGTTAAAGATTATTCTCGACAGTCTTGGACTCATCAAACAAACGTTTAATGGTTCTACAGGTGACGGGTCTCGCTCGTCATTCACGGACATCTCCGATTTGGAAATCATCCCAAATACAGCCACTCGACCGATCACCAAGCTAACAATTGAAGCTTCCGCCCTTTTCGAAGATCCCACGCAAGAAAAAGGAGAATCGACCAAAGACTACATTGACCGTCGCACTGCTCAACGCCTCGCAACGCACACAGCTGACATTGAACTTAGAACTGGTGAGTTCGGGCGGACAACAATCAGGCTTTCAGGCAGAGATGATTGGCGGCTCAAAGCCGTCAGAGACCTTACTGATTGGTTAAAACACACCAGGCCAATGTACTGGTGGGCGTCAGAATTTCGATGGTGGACACTGCTTGCAGCCGCAGCGCTTGCTTCTTTTATATGGGCTGGCTGGCATCTATTAAATGACCCGACACCACCGCCGCTTTCGGCTCAAGACCAAGCGATTAAAAACGCCCACACTTCTGGATTAACAGCACTCTTGACGGCCGGAGTCGCGATATCAATGATCGCGTACTACACGTTTTTAGGCCGGTTTTTTCGATATCTGCTCCCGCTTGGTGTCTTCTCCTTCGGTCAACATGGAGCAGAGCGAGAACGTCGGAGATCAACTGTCCGAAATATCGTTTTTGGCGCGGTTGTATTGGGTATGATTATTAACGTCGTTTCCAACTTCATTTCGTCGGCAATCGCCAAGTAAATTTGGCTTCGTAAGCTGCACAACGTGCAGTTCAGCAGCCGCCGCGCATGTCCAACGCGCGGGCGAGTGAGGCGACGAGGTGCGCGGGGTCGATGGCGCCCAACGCACAGTTGCCGGGGGCGTGCGTCTCCAGCACGCGCCACTCGCCGTTCTCGAGCTGCG
>CAMLFP010000191.1 GCA_946479335.1 uncultured Archangium sp. | reverse complement strand
CTTGCGAGGTTCCCCCTCCGAACGGGGGAAAGGTGCGTGAGGTCAACGGGTTGCAGCCAGCACGCCGCTTGCTGATCCGGCGCACGCCATGCGTTCACAGAGAGGCTTCACCTTGTTGGAGGCGATGATCGCGGTGGCGATCATCGGGATCGTGGCTGCGCTCTCCGTCTCGACGCTCTCGGGCGTCGGCGCGCGCAACGCGAAGCAGAACGCCGCGAACGAGATTCTGTCGCTGCTCCAGTCAGCGCGCACCATCTCCGACCAGAACGGTTCTGACGTCTACGTGATGGTCTACCCATCAATGAAGCTGAAGTGGAATGCCACGCACAGCAAGCTGACGACCGGCGGCGCGACCACCGGCGGCCCGGGCGCGTTGGTGGTGTACGAAGACGTCGACGGCGACTTCATCGGCGACGGAGGGACGCCCGACTGCAGTGGCTCGAGCGGGGAGTGCTCGTGGAGCGGCTTCGACCCCACGGCCGGCAGCGTCTACTCGGCGACCACCGACCGCGTGGTGAAGGTGCTCGACCTTGCCGACTACCCGAAGAAGAACGTGCAGTTCGGAGGCTCCGGCACGGGGTGGACCGCGCCGTTCTCCACCGCGGCCACCACCGCCTGCAGCTTCTGCGCGAACAACAAGGGCGCCATCCTCTTCTCCGACGGCCAGGCCGTGCTGCTCAATGACGTCGGCGTCGCCAACGGCTCCGTGGGCGGGCTGGCGCTGCGCGCGGTCGACAACACCACCAACGAGAGCCGCATCGCCGTGGTGCGTTCGACGGCGCTCATCACCCCGGTGAAATCGCCATGAAGAACCGACGCGGCGTCACGCTCATCGAAGGCATGGTCGCCACGATGATTCTGCTCATCGGCATGGTGGGCATCTTCCAGGGGTTGATTGTCGCCTCGACGCAGAACGCGTCGGCCAACAAGCGCACGCGCGCGGCCTCCATCGCGGCGGAGCTCACCAGCGCGGTGGAGCAGTACGGCCGCACCAACACGGTGTCGCTGCTCAACCTCTCGACGGTGCCCACCGGCGCGGCGACGCCGGCCAACACCAACCAGATGTCGAGCCGTCATGAGGCGGCCTTCAAGTCGATCTACGACCCCATCGCGGCGACGGGCGTCACCCTCAAGTACTTCTTCCCCGACAGCACCAGCCCGGGCGTCGCGCCCACCAACCAGCTGCAGAGCCGCACGCCGGCCTTCACCACCGAAGACGACAAGGTCTTCCAGCGCATGGTGGCCACGTACACCGCGAACAACGTGACCTACGTGATGGTGGTCGTCGCGTGGAACGACACCGGCTTCGTGCGCACGGTGACGCGCAGCACGGCCTTCTACGACTCCACCGCCAACCTCACCGGCATCGAGTACTGACCATGCGCGCTCCGAATTCGCGAGGCTTCACGCTGGCCGAGCTCCTCGTCGGCCTCGTCGTCACCAGCATCGTCATGGTGGCCGTCGCCGCCGTGGTGATTGGCATTCAGCAGAGCTACCAGGCAGACACCGAGACCAA
Organism: uncultured Archangium sp.; assembly: GCA_946479335.1. Next base: position 8,780 of record CAMLFP010000191.1, on the reverse strand, counting down.
GGTGCTGACCGAGAATGGCCGCACCGCCATCGACTACCTCGAGCGCACCGTGGCGCTGGCCGGCTACGGCATCGACCCGCGCATCGCCTTCGACGTCTCGTCGTCGGGCGGCACGCCGGGCTTCGCCAACGGCGAGGTGGTCAGTGACGAGCTCGCCTTCCGTTACCGCGACCCGTCGTACGGCGTGGTCGGCACCTATTCCAGCGGCAGCCTCTCGGTGCCCTCGAAGATGGGCTTCGTCTTCCCCGTGGGGACCCTCTTCGCGGTGACCTGCACCACGCCGCGCGCTGACGGCACCTTCCCCACGGCGTTCGTGCGCTTGACGGCGGCGACCACCGCCACCGACACCACGGCTTCGGCGAGCGCCGCGGGCGCGCCGTACAACGCCATCAGCACCGCCGACCCGTGCATCACCAACAACGCGCGGGTCTTCCTGGTGCACGAGAGCCGCATCCGCGTCGTCAACATCCCCGAGGTGGTGGGTGGCGTGACGCGCGACCGCCCGTGGCTGGTGCGCTTCCGCGAGCTGAGCGGCGCGGGAGACCCGACCGACGCAGGCACCTACGAGCCCATCGCTCCCGACGTCGACAATTTCCAGGTGGCGTTCGCGATGTCGGCGCCGCTCGACGGCGGCGCGCCGGTCGACGGCACCGGCAAGAACTCCATCGTGGGTGACGGGGTGTCGGGTGACGCGGTGACGGCGGTCGCGGTGCCGGCCAGCCTCTTCGGCGCCCAGCAGCCGAACTACACGACGCCGTACAACAACGCGCTGCGCTTCACGAACGTGCCGGCGAACATCCGCGGGGTGCACCTCGCGCTGTCGGTGCGGTCGTCGCGCAAGGACCCCACGGGTCGCCAGGCCTATACCCCTGAGACCCTGTTCGATGGCCGGCCCGACGCCGGTGCTGATGGGTATTCGCGCTCGACCTTCCACACCGTGGTGCCGGTCATCAACATGATGTCACGCACCAGCTTCTTGCCCGCGCTGCGCTCTGACGGCGTGACGGGCGACGCGAACTTCAAGGGAGGGTGAATTTCAATGTACGGACAGCCAAACACCCGCGGCAATGCGCTCATGGTCGTCATGATTGCGCTCGCGGTGCTGCTGATGCTCGTGGTCTCGGCCATCGAGTTCACCGGCACCAACAACCAGGCCGCCATCGCGAAGGGCCGCGCCGACGAGGTGCAGGCGTGCGCCACCGTCGCGCGGCGCGTGGTGCTCAGCCGGCTCAAGAACATCGGCGGCGCGGCGCCCGCCATCGACCCGATGAGCCTCGTCATCGACACCCGAGACAGCGGCGTGGTGCTGCCCGACGGCGACTGGGCGCTCACCGGCCACCTCGATGATCAGATCGCGCAGCTCACCGTGGTGCAGCTCAATGCTTCGGCGATGGGCACCTCGCGAAACGCGGTGCGCGAAATGGCCAATACGCTGGGCCCGACGACGCTCGGCGGTCAGTACTACCGGGTAGCGGTGACCTGTCATCACAAGAACACCAACAACAAGAGTGAATTGGAATTCACGTTCCGTTTTGGGCTGTAGGAGCGAATCATGACGACACTTCGATTCACGGTCATTTTGATGTTGGTCGCGACCGCCGCGGCGGCGCAGACGAGCTCGCTCGACTCGGCGTCATGCTGCATTCAACGCACGTCGTTCCTCGACTCGCTGGTGAACCCCACGCGCGGGAGCGACGAGAACTTCTTCACCGCGGGCGCCGGCTACCCGAACGTGACCTTCGTGCTCGACACCTCGTGCTCGATGAACGCCTGGCCGCAAGACTGGCCGAGCGCCGAGGGCTGCAGCCACTCCGGCTTCGCGGGCAACGGCTTCGACCCGACGGCCAACTACCGCGGCATGATCAAGGGCATCTCGTCGGGGCAGCCGGTGCTGAACACCGACTGGTTCACCGACACCAGGATCTACCGCGCCGACGGTGACGACGGCGACGAGCCGTTCGCGACGACGCACGGCAGCGGTTGGGGAGCGTACGACACCGTCAACCTCAGCTCGCCGCCGAACGGCACCCAATGGAACGACGTCACCGCGGCCTGCAACGACACCAGCATCGTGCCTGACATCGTCATCACGCCCGCGGTCTGCACGTTCCAATCGAACCCGGGGTGGGGCAACAGCTGCGGCTGGGGCCAGACGTACCAGCCGGCCATCAACAAGTGCTGTACCTCCTACACCGCGGCGGTGACCTCCCCCGACCTCACCAAGCGGTCGAACTGCGCCCAGTGCATCGCGAACAAGGGCTACTACGTCAAAGACGGCAACACGCGCGTCGCGAGCGGCAAGTATCTCAAGTTCTATTCGCCCAAGAGCGTCTCGGCGCTGATGGTGCTCTCGCAGCTCATCTACGACGTGCAAGACGTTCGCTTGAGCATCATCACCTTCGACTCGTGGGACAGCCAGCCCAACAAGAACTGCTGGGACGGCAGCAAGGTGTGCATCTGGCAGACGCCTGATGAGTCGTGCACCGCGGCGGCGGGCAACAACAACTCCGTGAGCTCCGCGCGCCACAACCTGCTCAACAAGCTCAACAACGACATGCCGTTCACCTCGGCAACCCCACTGGCGACGAGCCTCTACGCGGCCAACTACTTCCTGCGCGGGGCGCCGCCGAGCGTGAGCACCGACGCCTTCACCACGCTGTTCGGCGCGGGGAACTACCCGACGGCCAACTCGGGTGCGACGTCACTCACGCAGCCTGACAGCAACGCGAACAAGTCGGTGTGCAACGGCTGCTCCTTCAACGCCGTGGTGGTGCTGACCGACGGTGAGCCGAACAACGAAATCATCAGTGACAGCTCGTTCCCCGCCGACATCAGGAATCGTTACGACGGTGGCACTTCGGCGTACTGCCCGAACGGCACGGGCGTGTGCTCGAACTCGCTCGACGAGGTGGCGTCGTACTTCTGGGAGATGCCGGCCTGGAACGCGTCGTCCGCGCCGCTCAAGGACCTTCGCCCCGAGTACGTGGGCAAGCAGCGCGTCGCCACGTACACCATCGGCTTCGGCACCAACAGCAACGCGAACATGCTCCTCAACAGCGCCGCGAAGGCGGGCGGTGGCGTGTACTACCCGGCGACCAGCTCGGCCGCCATCACCGCCGCGTTGAGCTCCATCTTCGACGACATCATCAGCCGCAATAACTCGTTCGCGTCGGCCTCCGTCGCCTCGGTGCAGACCGGCAGTACCTCGACCCCCGCCGTGCTCGCGCGCGTGCTGCCGCGCAGCGGTGAGACCTGGCGCGGTCGACTCTGGCGCTTCAACCAGTTCAACGAGTTCGTCGAGAACCGTGACCTCAACGGCGACAGCGACCTCGCCGACATCTTCACGGTCGACTCGGCCGCAGACCTGCCCGACGGCGGGCGCGGTGAGACGGCGACCAACATCGTCATCGAAGACAGCAACGGCGAGTTCATCCGCCAGTCGACCTCGGCGCCGGCGGTGCCGTACTGGGAGGCCAACGCTGCGTTGGTCGACGCCGGCGTGCTCACCCGCAACGTGTGGACGCTGCTCGACGTGACCGGTGACGGCGCCTTCACCAGCGCCGACGGCGACGCCGGCATGGTGCAGTTCAAGTTCAACAGCGACGGCAGCCCCGCGAAGGACATCGCCACCGAGCTCAAGCTGGCCTCGTACATGGGCCTGCGCCAGTCGGGGATGTGCCCGTCGAGCACCGCGAACGGCACGCTGGTCGACCGCATTGGCGAGACGCCGCAGGTCGTCATCCAGACGCTGACGAAGGTGTCCTCCTCGGCGACCGCGTTCTCGGCGCTCTCCGCCGACGACCGCGACCGCGTGTGCGTGCGCCTGGTGATGCTGTGGGCGCAGGGCTACGACCTGCTCGACGCCGACAAAGACAGCGTGCGCAACGAGCTGCGCCCCGACATCCTCGGCGACGTCTTCCACAGCTCGCCCATCAACGTCGACCCGCCGGTGGAGACGTTCTTGTGTGACCTCGGCCTCTCCACGCAGTGCGCGCGCACCATCTATTCCACGAGCCTCGGAGGGAACGTGAAGGCGACGCCGCAGGGGCCGACCACCTCGGGCGTGAAGCCCATCGGCTTCAGCTCATGCGCGGCCCGCACGCTGGCGCCGTACGAGGCGTGGCAGGCCCAGTACTCGAGCCGTCAGCGCGTCATCCTCGTCGGCGCGAACGACGGCATGGTCCACGCGTTCGACAACGGCACGGTGCAGACCACCGGTACGTCGTGCCCTGGCGGCGTGCTGCTGCCCAAGTACAACAACGGCACCGGCAAGGAGATCTGGGCCTTCATCCCGCCTGATCAGCTCCCGAGGTTGGCGTCGCAGATCTTCAGCCACCAGTACATGGTCGACGGCGACATCATGGTGCGCGACATCTGGAACGACGACAACGACAACGGCAAGAAGGAAGCCGGCGAGTTCCACACCCTCGCGGTGGTCAGCGAAGGCCGCGGCGGCAACCACTACGTCGCGCTCGAGCTGCAGTTCGACAGCTCGACCGGCAAGTTGACCGCCGCGCCCGGCTTCCGGTGGATGTTCCCGCAGCCGTGCAGCGAGGAGTCGTCGACCTTCGGCAAGACGCTGCTCTCGCTCTCGCCCAAGGCGCCGCCCATCGGCCCGATGTGGTTCAAGGAGAACACCAACAGCAGCGTGAAGCTGATCAAGGACTCTGCGGCCGACAACGTCGAGCGCTGGGTGGTGGCCCTCTCCGGCGGCTGGTCGCCGGGCCTGGAGCGTGGCCGCGGCATCTACATCGTCGACGCCTGGCGTGGTCAGGTCGGCGGGCGCCGCGACAACCTCTGGTGGAAGTTCGAGTACGACAACACCGCGCCGGTCTCCACGCCCTCGCACTGGGCGCGCTTCTCGGTGCCCGCGCCGGTCGCGCTGGTCGACTACGGCCCTGACAATCTGCCCGCGCAAGACAGCTTCTTCGACACCGCGGTGTGGGGCGACACCGGCGGCCAGGTGTGGGTGGCCCGCATGCAGGACCCCGCGGTCTTCGACCAGAGCGGCACGCACCTCGTGACCAACTGGAGCGCGGCGCGTTCGCTGGAGATGGACCGCGACGGCATCGCCACGGCCACCACCTCCTACGACGCAGATGGCGGCGTCGAGGCGACCGACGACCCGGCCGACCCGAAGTCGTTCCTCAACAAGCAGCCCTTCTATTACCTGCCGTCGGTGGCGATGCAGCCGGGCTCCAACCGCATGCGCGTCTTCGTGGGCAGCGGCAACCGTTACGCGTTGCTGGAGCAGAAGGCCGGCATGTGCCGGTTCGACAACATGGCCGCGTGCAGCAAGTACGGCTGCACCGAGCCCAAGGTCGAGTACCACTACAAAGACAAGATCACCGAGATCAAGAAGATGGAGAACCACTGGAAGGCCGGCGTCTTCGAGCACGCCAACCTCGACGAGAACGTCACCATCAAGGACTACCAGGCCCTCTCGCAGAGCAACGCGTGTGACGACGCCACCGCGAAGATGGCGACGTACCACACGGGCACCTGCGGCTCCGTGCCCAACGAAGACATCAACCTCTCGAGCTACACCTGCACGCAGACGACGGCGAACGTCGCCTATGCGTGCACGGCGACCAGCGAGAAGCGCGACCTCGGTGACCTGCTCAGCTACGACGACGTCTCGACCACCGGCCTCGGCAAGAACCGCTTCATCGGCTTCTGGGCCTACGGCGGCTCGCTGCCCGACGGTGGCTTGCGCACCTTCGGCGGTGACGCGGGCACGGCCTCGAACTTCGACAACAATCGCCTGAGCGACCGCACCTCGGCGAACACGGTGGCGGGTGACCTCGTCGACGTGAGCAACGTCTCGTGCACCGTCGCGGGCTGCGACGGCGGCGCGGCGGAGACCGGCCTCGGCTGGGTGCTGGACTACAACGGCATCGAGCAGAAGACGGCCACCGGTGGCGCCATCATCGCCAGCTGCGTGCTGTGGAACGACCTCGCGCCCTCGGGTGGCGACGGCGGCGTCTGCGGCGCGGCGGTGGTGCCCGCGAGCCGGCTGTACCAGGCCGACTTCCTCACCGGCACGCCCAACTGCGCGGCGGGCTTCCTCTCCACCGACGGCGGCGCCTATGTGCGGTCGATTCAGCGCAGCGTCGTGGCGCCGCCTCCGGAGCCGGCGAGCGTGGTGCAGGTCTCGAAGACGGGGCAGATCAAATACTCGGCGATGATTGTCGAGCCCGGCCAGAACCAGGCCACCACCGCCGACGTCTCCGTCGGTCAGGACATCCTCCAGGTGGTGTACGAGCTGCCCATCACCCGCGCGATGCACAACTGCCGGCACACGCAAGACGGCAACTGCGTGGTCGCCCCGTAACCGCCGCGTTGCAGGTTTGAAATGGCGGGTGCGTCCGCGACCCGGGCACCCGCCGCTGCAAGCCTTGAGACTGACTCACTTCAGGCCGTGGCATGCGCTTCGCTCTGCACCCGCGCATGCTGCTCGTCGAGAACCACGGCCTCGCCGCCGACCCCACCGGGGTGGACACCACCACCCCTCCCCAGGCCTACGTGTGGGACTGCTTCAACACCGCCCAGGCCTACGCCGCGGCGTTCGAGGTGCACGAGGTGGCGCTCACGGCGGGCTTCCTCCCCGAGGAGGCGACGACGCTGTCGCTGACCCTGGCGGAGCTCGCGGGTTACGCCGTGCAGCACGCGCGCGGCGGTGTGGCGTCGGTCTTCTTCAACCCGGGTGGCTGGCGCCTCGAGGTGTGTGACGCAGGCCCCGGCATGGCGGCGCCTCCGCAGCTCAAGAGCAGCGGGCTGCTGGCGTCGGTGCGGTTGCTGGCGCGGCCGCAGGGTGGCTCGTTGGTCGTCGCGCAGTACCAGCGCGCAGACGCTTGAGTACGCGCCGTTATTGATGGGCCGCGTTCTTGTAACGCGTCGAAGTTGATGGGCCGTGCGTTCATCAGTGCATGAACACGGTCTGGAAGCAGCGTCTCTCGAACTATGGGTGCGGTGCGCTGGCGGCGATGACGAGCCTCACCGTCGGAGGCGCGCTGCTCGGCGTCTATGACCTGCTGGCGCGCCACGCGCCGCGGTCCTGGGGTGATGGGCTGCCCGCGTACGTGGCGGCCTTCGTCGCCATCGACCTCCTCTATTACGTGCAGCATCGCGCGGAACACCGCGTGCCCTGGCTGTGGGCGCTGCACGAGGTGCATCACCAGTCGACGCTGTGTGACACCTCGGTGTCGCTGCGGCTCTCGGCGCTGACGCCGGTCTCGGTGCTGGGCTTCCAGTTGGTGTTGGCCGTCGCGGGCGTGCCCACGCACGTGTACCTCGCGATGTACGCGCTGCACGGGGCCCTCATCTTCCTGCTGCACGCGCGCACGCCGCAGTGGTTCGACCGCGCCGGGTGGGTGTTGAACAGCCCGTACCTCCACCGGGGGCACCACTCGAACCACCCGCGGCTGCGCGGGAAGAACCTCGGCGGCGTCTTCGTGGTGTGGGACCGGCTCTGCGGCACGTACGAGCCCCGCTGCGACGACGCCACCCGCTACGGCGTGGGCCAGCGCGCGACGCCGTTGAACCCGGTGGCCGCGAACCTGGCGCCGTGGCTCCGCTGGCCTGCGTGACGCCCGTGGGGCACTGTCGCGCGCATGGTCGAGCTGCCCAGCGCTTCACCGGAGGTCCGTCTCGCGCATGACGGCCCGGTCTTCATCTCGTGCTTCCTCGCGTGGCCCAACGCGCGGAACCTGGCGGCGGTGGGCGAGGCACAGCGCGCGCTGGCGCGCGAGTTCCCGCGCCTGCTGAGCCTCACCATCATCCCCGACGCTTCGCGCACGGCGGCGGGCGCAGCGTCGACGCCCACCACCCAGAGCGGCTCGGAGCGCGATGCGTCGCTGAAGGCCTCGGCGAACATCGGCAAAGAGCTGGAGCGCTCGACGGCGGCGGCGGCGATGGTGGTGCAGGCGCGCGGCGTGGGGGCGGTGATGATCCGCACCTTCGTCGCGGGCCTGAGCCTCCTCGGGAGCGTGGGCTTCGAGCTCAAGGTCTTCAAGACCGTCTCCGAAGCGGAGGCCTGGCTGCGCACCATCGAGGGCGCTCCGGCCGTGCCCGACGGCCTGGCGGAGCGCGTGAATGCATGGCTCGGCACCCGAAACCCGCGGGTGTAGACTCCGCGGCGCGATGAGACGACTGCTGTCAGTGCTGGTGCTGTCGGCGCGTGCGTGGGCGGGCGACGAGTGCAACGTGTGCCTCTACACGCCACCGGAGACCTCCACGCTGCACACCGGGAAGGGCGGCAGCACCACCGAAGAGGGCACCACCCAGAAGCTGGCCCAGCCGCTGTTCACCGGCGAGCTCTTCTACGTGGTCGACGGCGGCGAGAAGCAGCCGCTCCCCAAGGGCAAGGGCGTGTTCTTCGTCATCAACGACAAGAAGAAGCACGTGGTGTCCATCGTCGACGCGGCCGGCAAGCCGTGGAGCCGCGTGCCGCTCGACTGCGCGCAGTACGCGACGGGCAGCAAGCTGATGTTCAAGGCCGACGACTTCTATTCGCCGGGGTGGAAGGCGACGCCCATGCCGAAGGACCCCACGAAGTGCCCGTGGCACCCGAAGTAGCGCGCTAGACGCGGCTCAAGACGCGGCCATCCGCTGTAACGGAGAAGGCCAGCGGCACCACCGAGACGCCGTATTTCTTCGCGAGGTCCTTCCGCTTCGACACGTCGACGCACACCACCGTGCGCCCAGCGCGCTCGAGTCGCGGCGCGGCCTCCTGGCAGTCGGAGCACAGCGGGTGCGTGAAGAGGACCACGCGGTTGTCG
>CAMLFP010000190.1 GCA_946479335.1 uncultured Archangium sp. | reverse complement strand
TCCGTGGCCACCACCGTCGGGCTGCACCTCGGCCTCGGCACGCGCGGGTTGGTGGCGTTCGGCTCGCGCGCACAACACGAGCGCTGGCTCCCGCTGCTGGCGTCGGGCGAGGGCATCGCCGCGTTCGCCACCACCGAGCCGCAGGCCGGCAGCGACCTGTCGGCGCTCTCCAGCCTCGCGCAGCCCACCGCCCACGGGTTGTCGCTCTCGGGCACCAAGCTGTTCGTCACCAACGGCGGGCTGTGTTCGCTGTTGACGGTGACGGCGTCGACGCCCGGGCTCGGCGGCGCGGCGCGCGGCACCTCGCTGTTGTTGGTGGAGCCCGGCGCGCCCGGCGTGCAGCGGCAGGCGGAGGAGCGGAAGATGGGGTTGCGCGGGAGCTCCACCACGGCGTTCGTCTTCGACGGCTGCGCGCTGCCCGCGGGGGCGCTGTTGGGCGAGCCAGGGCGCGGCGCGACGTACCTGCAGCACGTGTTGTCGTGGGGCCGGTTGCTGTTGAGCGCGGGCTGCGTGGGCACCGCGCGCGCGGCGCTGGGCGAGGCCCTGGCGTGGACACACTTCCGCCACCAGTTCCGCCGGGCGCTCATCGCGCACGAAGTGGTGCAGCTGCAGCTCGCGCGCGCCGCCGCCATCACCCGCGCGATGGCCGCGTTGGTGGCGCAGACCGCCGAGGCGGAGGGCGACGACGAGCGGCTGGCGCGGCTGAGCCTGAGCGCGAAGATCTTCTGCAGCGACGGCGCAGGGCAGGTGGCCGACCTCGCGCTGCAGCTCTTCGGCGGCAGCGGCTACATCGAAGACACCGGCCTCGCGCTGCTGGTGCGCGACGCGCGCGTCACCCGCATCTTCGAGGGCGCCAACGACGTGCTGCAGTCGCACGTGGGGCTCCAGGAGCTGCTGACGCCGCGCGACGACGCGCCACCTCCGGAAGTCGCGCCCATCTGCGAGGCGGTGCGCGCGCGCCGCGACTCGCTGTGTGACGACCAACGCAAGCCCGGCGTGCGCGCGCTGCGCCGGAGCGCCGAACACCACGCGCTGGGCCGCGCGGTGGTGTGGCGTGACGCGGCGTGGGCGGCGACGGCGCGCGCGCGCGGCGAAGGGGAGCGGGCCGCCGCTTCGCTGATGTGCGACCTCGCGCTCGAGGTGGCCCGCGCGCCGGGCATCACCACCATCCCTCCAGAACTCACCGCTGCACTTCTCTCAGGAGCTGTCCCATGAAGTTGTTGTTCGTCTACCCGCGCTTCCAGCGTCACGCCGAGGTGCACCCCGAGCTGCGCCGCTGGGTGCCGATGAATGAGTACCTGGGGAGCCCTTCGCTGGGCATCGCCACCATCGCGGCGATGACGCCGCCCGGCGTGGAACTCGAGTTCCGCGACGACCGGCTGGAGGACGCGGCGACGCCGACCGACGCCGACGCGGTGTGCTTCAGCTTCTTCACGCCGGCGGCCACGCGCGCGCTCGAACTCGCGGGCTACTTCCGCGCGCTGGGCAAGCCACTCATCGCGGGCGGCATCTTCCCCACCATGATGCCGGAGCTGTGCGCGCCGCACTTCGACAGCGTGGTGGTGGGCGAGGGCGAGCCGGTGTGGCTGCAGGTGTTGAGCGACCTGCGCGAGCGGCGGCTCCAGCCGCGGTACGAGGCGGCGACGGTGCAGCCGCTCTCCGGGTTGCCGCTGCCGCGCGTCGACCTCTACCTCGACAAGGAGAACGACGTCTTCCGCCCCGACGACTACCCGGTGCAGCTCTCGCGCGGTTGCCCGCTGTCGTGCGTGGCGTGCGCGCTGCCGGTGTCGATGACGCGCTCGATGCGCAACTTCGAGCTCGACCACGTGGTGGGGCAGTTGGAGCAGCTCGCGGCCCGCGGCAAGCGCGCGTGCCTCACCGAAGACACCAGCTGGTTCCCCGGCGCGGCGGTGAAGTCGCTGCAGGCGCTGTTCGAGCGCATCGTGGCGCGCGGCGCACCGGCCACCATCAGCTACGTGGGCATCTCGATGCCGATGATCCTCGCGACGAAGACCGACACGCTGGAGCTGGCCAAGCGCGCGGGCGTCGACATGTTCTACCTGGTGGGCGGCTTCGACCCGGTGACCAAGGGCGCCTTCACCGGCAAGAACCCCAAGCAGCTCGAGCGCGCGTACGCCGCCATCCGCAAGAGCCTCGACGCGGGCATCGAGCCGTACACCTCGTTCCTCCTCGGCAACGAAGACGACGACGAGGGCACGGTCGACCGCATGCTGGAGTTCGCCGCGCGCAGCGGCATCACCAAGGCCGAGTTCGCCATCTTCACGCCGTACCCCGGCACGCCGGCGTGGAAGCAGCTCGCCGCGCAAGACCGCATCATCGACTTCACCTGGAGCCGCTACAACGACGCCAACTGCGTGTACCTCCCGAAGCAGTTGACGCCCGACCAGCTCACCCGCGGCTACCTGCGCCTGTGGCGCGAGTTCTACGCGGGGAAGGACTTCAGCCAGACCAGCGTCGCCGAGCGCACCATTCAGTTCTGACGCTGCAGCCGTTTGACGAGCTCATCGCGCTCGAGCTCATCGGCGAGCGCGCGGTCCGTCATCGGGTAGAGGATGCGCTCCTCCTTCGCGTTGTGCGCCTCGAGGAGCCGCGTCGCCGTGGTGAGGGCCGCGGCGCCGTGACCTTCGGCCAGCGCGGCGGAGGCTTCACGCAGCAGCCGGAGCAGGTCGACGTGCTCCGCCCGCATCACGAAGGTCGGGCCGTTCCCGCGGAACCCGTGGAGGTCCTCGAACACCGGGAAGAGGGCTTCCTCCTCCGCGTCGATGTGGCGCGCCAACCCGCAGTGGAACTCCGCGAACGTCCGCGCCGCGCCCGGGAGGTTGCCCTCGACGAGGTGCTGCTGAACCTCCGACATCAACTGGTCGAGCCGGCGATGGTCGGTCGAGAGGTAGTCGGTCACGTTGCGCGGCCCCGCCACGGTGCGCCGCAGCACCTCGACGCGGAACGTCGCCGGCCCGTTCTCCAGCACGTTCCATTCGAAGTGCCCCGGGCGCTCCGTTTGCAGCGCGTCGAGCAGCGGCTCCGCGGCGCCGCCATCGGGCACCGTCAGCACCACCGCTTCCAATGGTTGGAGCGCATCGAAGCGCTCAAGGCACGCCTGCGCCCGTGAGGTCGCGGGCATCGTCTGAAGGTCGAGTTCTCGTGTCATCACGTGAGGAGTTGCAGGGTGCGTGCCCGCGTGGGTCCTCCGGCGCACCTGGCTCCTCGCGCGTCCTTATGTTCCAAGGCGTTTCATTGTGGAACGACGCGCGCCCCCCGCGCTGAGAGAACGCCCGCTGGCGCAGGCGATGCACCTGGCACCGCGCATGACGACGACAGACTTCATGCGGCGCGTCCCCACGGTGTCGTTGCGAGACCCGCTGGGCGAGTTCCTGGGCGCGCTGCCGGAGGGCGGCACCTTCGAGTACAGCTACCTCGACGCGGTGAAGCTGTGCGGCCACTCGTGCCCGACGGTGGCGCGCGGGTACCTGCTGACGCTGGTGGCGCTGCGCGCGCTGTACGGAGAGGAGACGCCGGTGCGCGGCGAGCTCGAGGTGACGGTGGGCGGCACCCCGGACGACGGCTCGACCGGGCCGCTGGCGTCGGTGGTGAGCCTCCTCACCGGCGCGGCTACCGAGACGGGCTTCGGTGGGCTCGCGGGCCGGTGGGCGCGCCGGGGGTTGCTGCACTTCGACCCCGCGCTCGCCGACGTCATCCGGTTTCGACGCTGCGACACCGGCGCGACGGTGGAGGTCTCGCTCGACGCCTCCGTGGCGCCGTCGCTCCCCGGGCTGCGCGCGTCGTTGGTCGCGGCGCTCGCGCCCGACGCCACGCCTGCGCAGCGGCACACCTTCGCGACGCAGTGGCAGGGGCGGGTGGAGCAACTGCTGACCGCCGACCCGGCGCGCGCGGTGCGGGTGCGCCGCGTCTCGTGAAGGCGGCGATCAGAAGAACGGCTTGAACATGCTGAACCAGTTGCCGGTCATCGCCGCGTGCGTGAGCCGGCCGCTGAGCAGCGAGCCCGCGAAGCCGGCGGAGAACGAGTCCTGCCCGGTGAGCCACAGGTTCTTCACCTTCGTCTTCGGGCGCAGCCAGTGGGTGTGCTCCACGAAGCGCGCGCCGCTCGGTTCCAGACCCAACGAGCACCCGTGCCACGCGCCGACGCTGCAGCCCATCGGCACGCCGGCTTTCATGAAGCGCGGCGTCTTGCCCTTGAGCTGCGGCATGTAGCGGTGGGCGATGCGCAGCAGCTCCGGGGTGATGGCCTGCTTGAAGCCCTCGAGCCACACCGGGTCGGTGCGCGCCTTCTCCACCCACGCGGGGATGGCCTCCGCCAGCACGATGACCGTCGACTTCCCCGGGTAGCGCTGCGCGTACACCGGGTCGCGCGCCGAGGGGCTCAGCAGGTAGCCGCCCATGCCGCCGAAGCGCCCGGTGCCCTTGTACTGCTCGTCGGCGGTCTCGAGGTCGTAGCGGTCGACGCCGCGGTACTCCGGCATGTGCCAGAAGATCTGCGGCGGCAGGTCGAGCGCCTCGTCGTACCCGAGGAACAGGTAGAGGTGCGACGGGCTGGGCCCGACCTCGGTGAAGCGCGCCGGGTAGCCGTGGCGCTGCGCGACTTCGCGGGGCAGCAGCTCGTTGAGCGTAGTGTGTGCCGACGCGTCGCTGATGACCACCGGCGCGCGCAGCTCTTCGCCGGAGGTGAGGCGCACGCCGACCGCGGTGTTTCCCTCCACGAGGATCTGCTCCACGCGAGAACTCACCGCCAGTTGTCCGCCCGCGCGCTCGAGGATCGGCACCACGCACTCGGCGATCTGCCCGGGGCCGCCCACCGGGTAATAGGCGCCGTCGCGGTAGTGGTAGAGGTTCGCCGCGTGGAACGCGAAGGGCGCCTTGCCCGGCGACCGCCCGTGGTTCCCGTACATGTACGAGAAGATGGCGGCGAGCCGCGGCGAGAAGCCCAGCCGCTTGGTGAAGACCTCGGTGACGTTGTCGTGCATGTGCCCGCGCCACGCACCGCCGAAGAGCCGGTAGAAGGCCTCGCGGCTCCACTCCGGCAACCACTCGGGCAGCAGCTTGGTGACGGCCCACGCCCACGCGTCGAACTGCACGCGGTCTTCCAGGCGGTAGTAGTCGCGCACCCGCCCCTCGCCGGGGAAGCGGCGCTCCACCCACTCGATGTTCTTCTCCGGTGACGAGAACCAGTCGTAGCGGTCGTCGCCGAAGCCGCACACCTCGTGGAGGTCGGGCATGCGCGCCCACTCCAGCTGCCCGCCGGTGACGAAGTCGATGGTCTGGCGGAACAGCCCGCGGCCGACGCGCGGGTCCATGTCGCCGATGGAGTCGATGCCGCTGTTGAACTCGAAGCCGTCGAGCTCGTGGCAGTGCGTACAGCCGCCGGGCACGGAGTTCGCTTCGAGCAGCAGCACGCGCTGCTTGTCTTTCTGCGCCAGCAGCGAGGCGATGGTGAGGCCGCCGATGCCCGAGCCGATGACGATGGCGTCGGGGTTCTGCAGGTACTGCGCCGGCTTGCGGTAGCGGCTCTTCGCGGGGCGCTCGGCGGTGAGGTACGGCGGGCCGCGGTGGGGCGCGCCCGGCGTGTAGAAGTCGCTCACGACGCCCTCCGCGGCTGCGCGGGGTAGCGCCGGCGCAGCTGGTTGCCCACCATCCACCCCGAGATGATGGCGGTGGTGACGCCGGTGCCGGGTTGGCTCCAGTGCCCGACGTGGAACAGCCCGCCGATGGGCGACGCGTTGGGGAGGCGCTTGATGAGCACCTGATCTCTCGTGTTGGCCCAGCCGTACATCGCGCCCTCCGACGCGTTGGTGAACTGGCGCAGCTTCTCGGGCGTCAGCGTGTGCTGCTCCACGATGTGCGCGCGCACGTCGGGCACGCGGCGCTCGAGGAGGTCGATCATCTCCTCGGCCACGTCGTCGGCGTGGGTGCGCCAGTCGCGCGTCGTCTGCCAGGGGAACATCGTGGTGAGGATGACCGTGCTGTGCCCGGGCGGCGCCAGCGACGGGTCGGCCTGCGTGGGCGCGTAGGCGCTCAAGGCCGCGGGCACGCCGGCGCACATCTGGCGGTACGTCTCCTCGTGGTCGTACGTGTTGTAGAGGAGGTACTCGTGGCTCCCGAGGCCGTGGGCCGACACGTCGTAGTCGAGGCCGAGGTACACCTTGAACGGCCCCAGGCTCTTCTTCATCGACTGCAGCCGCCGCGTGAAGGCGGGCGGCACGTGCTCCGCGTCGATGAGCGAGCCGTACACGTAGGGCGCAGGCGCGTTGCACACCACGTAGCCGGCGTCGATGCGCGCGCCGTCCTCCAGCTCCACGCCGGTGGCCCGCCCGCGCTCGATGATGATGCGCTTCACCGGCGCTTCGCAGCGCACCTCGCCGCCGTGCGCGGTGATGGCCTCGACGAAGGTGTCGGCCACGCGCTGCGAGCTGCCGCGCGGGTAGAAGGTCTTCTCCATGTGCTGCCCGGAGAAGAGGAGCGCCATCATCATCGCGGAGAGCTGCGAGGGCGGCACGCCGAGGTACGGCCACGAGCCGCACACCACCGCGAAGAGCTTGTCGTCCTTCAGGTAGTCGCGGAACAGCGCCTCGGCGTGCTTCTCACCGGTCGACAGCAGCGAGAGCCCTCCGAACGGAAAGGCGAGCCACCGTGACGACGGCACGCCCTTCTCGAGCAGTTCGCGCACCACCGGGTTGTCGCCGTACATCACGCGCTGGGCGATGACGGTGTCCTGCTTGAGGTGCTCCAGCTTCTTCATCAGGCGGTCGATGGCCGCGCGCGACTCGGGGAAGTAGCCGTGCAGCGCGGCGCGCACGCCCTCCCACGTGCCGGGGAGCTGGTAGCTGCGGTCCGGGTAGTCGAGGACGAGGAAGGGGTCGATGCGCGCGAAGTCAAGCCGGTCGCGCACCCCGTAGTCTTTCAAGATGCCGCCGCACTGGCCGTCGCCGTCGACGCCGGTGAGCTGATGCACCGCGAGGTCGAAGGTGTAGTCGCCCATCTTGCGCGCCGTGCAGTTGCCGCCCGCCGACGCGTTCTTCTCGAGCACCAGCACCTTGCGGCCATCGCGCGCGAGCGACAGCGCCGCCGAGAGGCCGCCCATGCCGCCGCCCACCACCACCGCTTCGAATCGTTCTCCGGGTCGTGACATGCGCGCGCACAGACCACGCCCGGTGGTGCGCGCGCGTTGATCCAGATCAACCCAGCGGAGCGCCGGGGAACGCCGTCACGGCTTCTCGGCGGCGGGCGCGGGCTCTTCCACCAGCACGTTGTCGCTCTGCTCGGCGATGCGCTCGCGGCCCAGGTCGAGGTGGCCGCTCTTCTTGCCCTTCGTCTCCAGGTAGAACTTGTTGAACTCGTTCGGGGGGATGAGGTGCGGAATGCGGCTGGTGACCTGCACGCCGTGCGTGCCGAGCTGCCGCATCTTCTCGGGGTTGTTGGTGATCAACTGCACCGACTTGATGTCGAGGCTGTGCAGCATGTGCGCCGCAATCGAGTAGTCGCGCTCGTCGTCGCGGAACCCGAGCGCGAGGTTGGCCTCCACCGTGTCCAGCCCCTGCTCCTGCAGCGCGTACGCGCGGATCTTGTTGAGCAGCCCGATGCCGCGGCCCTCCTGGCGCATGTAGAGCAGCACGCCCCGGCCGGCCTTCTGGATGGCCGTCAACCCGGCGGTGAGCTGGTCTCGGCAATCACAGCGCAGCGACCCCATCACGTCGCCGGTCAGGCACTCGGAGTGGACGCGCACCGGCACGTCGCTCCCGCCGCACACGTCGCCCACCACCATCGCCACGTGTTCCTTCTCGTCGCGGTTGTTCCAGAAGCCGACCAGGCGGAACCGGCCGAACCGCGTCGGGAGGTCGGCGACGGCTGCGACCCGCACGCAAGCCGCCGTGCGGCCGTAGCCCGGGCATTCGTGGTCTTTGTCTCGCTCGACGAGGGCGCTCAGTGCATCGGTGGTCATGACGTGCCTTTCATGGTGGTGAGGATTCGCGCCGCGAGGGCGCGGCCAGAGGTGAACGCCGCTTCGACGCCGCCGCCGGGCGCGAAGCGATCTCCGCACACGCCCAACAGCGCACCCTCGGGAGCCGACAACAGCAGCGGGCCGGTCAGCTCGCTGTCGCGCCCGTTGCGCGCCCAGGTCCACCGGTGTGCGGAGTGGGTGAGCGGCCGCGCGGCCCAGGCTCCGAGCGTGCGGCCCGCTTCTTCCAGCACCTGCTCGGGCCACTGCGCGTCATCGAGGTGCTCCCGCGACCACGCCGGCCGCGCCTGGAACAACACCGCATGCTTCGCGGGCGTGGGCCGCTTCGACGATTCATTCGCGATGAGGTGCAGCACCTTCGACTCGCGCGGCAAGCACAGCTGCCACGGCAGCTCGGGGGCCTCTTCTCCATAGAGCGCGAGGAGGGCCAGCGTGGCCTGGCTGTGCGCGAGCCCGAGGAGCGCCGCCGCGCCGCGGATCTCCGGCGGAGGCGCCGCCACCGTCTGCAATAGCGCGCGCGTCTGCTCCGCCGCGAGCGCGAGCACCACCACCGACGACTGGTACTCCTCGCCGCCCTCGGTCTCCAACAGCACCCGCGCGCCCGCGAACGTCATCCGCGTCACGCGTTGCTCGAGCCGCACGTCGAGGCCCTTCGCCAGATGCCGCGGGAACGCCGTCACGCCCTCGGCGAACGCGAAGCGCTGCTCGCCGGGCGTGAACGCGGCGGGCTGACAGGGCTGGCCTTGCCCCGCGACCACCATCGGCCACCCGGAGATGGCCTGCGCAGGCACGCCCGCGAGCGCTTCGAGGAACTCCGGCGTGCGGCCGTGAAGAAAGGTCGGCCCGAAGTCCATCGGCACGCCCTCCACCCGGCGCGTCGCGCACCGGCCTCCGACGCCGCGCGCGCGCTCCAACACGATGACGCTCCGCCCCGCAGCGTGGAGCGCCCGGGCGCACGCCAGGCCTCCGACGCCGGCGCCCACCACGATGACCGGCTCGACCCCGTTCGGCTGCATGCGACCCACGCTAACGCGCTCCTTTCTCGCGGGCCGCCGAACTTCCCCTAACGGCCCGAGGTCATTGGGGAAATCAAGCCCTTCGGGTGGGCCACGAACTCCGTGAAACACGCTTCGCACGCCGGGTGTATGTTGTACATGGTTTGTTCAAGGTTGTACGCCGTCTCAACGGCGCTGATGGTCGTCGCGGGAAGTTCCAGCTGTGCGTATCTCCACTCAAGCCGGGCGCCGCTCGCGGCCGAGGTGCTGGTGGAGCGCCCGCAAGCGGAGTGCGTGCTGGTGTTCCTCCCGGGCATCGGCGACTCGCCGGAGCTCTTCAAGCAGTACGGCTTCGACGCTGCGGTGAAGGCGGGCGACGCGCGCTGCGAGATGCTGACCGTCAACGGCGACTTTGCGTACTACCGCGACGCGGTCTTCCCGCAGCGGCTGGCCGACGAGTGGCTCACGCCGCTGCGCAAGCGCTACACGCGCATCTGGTTGGTGGGCGTCTCCCTCGGTGGCTACGGCGCCGTGCAGACCGCGCGCGCGCACCCGGAGCTGGTCGATGGCGTGGTGTTGATCAGCCCGTTCCTCGGGGTGCCGCAGGGCACGAAGGCGCTCGTCGCGCGCATCGACGCCGAGGGCGGGCTCGAGAACTTCCACAGCACCGCGGCGGCGCCGAAGAACCCGCGCCGGCACTTCATGGAGCCCGAGCCGGTGTGGGATTGGCTCGCCGCGCGCTCTCGTGGCGAGCCCGGCCCGGCGTTGATCATGGCGTGGGGCGACGCGGATCAATTCGTCGCCGCGCAGCGCACCGTCGGCCGCGCGCTCCCCGAAGACACCACCTTCACCACCGAGGGCGGGCACACGTGGACCACCTTCGCGTCGCTCTGGCGAAAGGTCGCCGCCACCACGCCCTGGAACTTGTGACGTCAACCACGAGGTCGCCATGGAACTCACCTTCAACATCTCCCGCTGGACCGCGTGGGCGCCGGGGTTGTCGAGCACCGAAGAGTGGCTCGCGTGGTCGCGCTCTCCGACGCCCGTCGTCGGCCCCGAGATGCCCGCGCTCACCGAGCTGCCGGCGATGGCGCGGCGCCGCGTCGACAAGCTGGGCCGCTTCGTGACGCACGTGGCGCTCTCGCTGCAGGGTGACTCCCGCGGCACGCCCATCGTCTTCGCCTCGCGCCACGGAGACTCGACGCGCGCCTTCGACACGCAGCTGGAGGTGGCGCGAGAAGCGCCGGTGTCGCCGATGGCGTTCGCGCTCGCGGTGCACAACGCCATCGGCGGGCAGTACTCGGTGCTGCGCGGTGAGACCGCGA
>CAMLFP010000189.1 GCA_946479335.1 uncultured Archangium sp. | reverse complement strand
TCTCCCGCTCGCGGGAGAGGGTCGGGGTGAGGGGCGCCACGCTCCTCACCCTTTCTTTTTGTGCTGAAGCTCAGAACCAGGGGCGCAGCGACGCCGCCACCAGCAGCGCGACGCCGGCGTACGCGGCGATCAACTTCACGCGGTTGTTGGTCAGCAGCCCCCAGGTGATCGCGCCGCCCGCCAGCAGCCCACCGCCGTGCGCGAAGCTGTCGAAGCCCATGAACGGCCCGGCCACCAGCCACAGCACGCCGGAGATGATGACCTGACGAATCGGCGGGTGCGCCCACACCGCCTGCCAGCTCCCGAGGCGGAGGCGGATGGTCACCAGCGTCGCGCCCATCAACCCGAACAGCGCGCCCGACGCGCCGGCGCTCACCACGTCGTGGCCCAGCACGCTCGCGGCCGAACCGGCGACGCCGCTCAGGAGGTAGACGATGAGGAAGCGCGCATGCCCCAGCACGCGCTCCATCGGCACCGCCCAGGACCAGCCGAAGTACAGGTTCACCGCGAGGTGGATGACGCCGATGTGCAGGACCATCGAGGTGAACAACCGCCACCAGTCGCCGCCCCAGACCAGCTGCCGTTCGACGGCGCCGAAGGCGATGAGCGTCGCGGTCTGCCGCGTCGAGCCGGCTGACTCCGCGAGCAAGAACACCACGCCACAGGCGAGGAAGAGAGCGATGGTCACGAACGGAGCGGAGCGCACGCGCGGGCCATAGCGCGTTCCCGGCTATGCTGCGAACCCGCGCATGACTCGCGAAGCCGACATCCTCGCCCAGCTCGCGGAGCGGCCCTTCGAGCGGGATCTGCGCCTCGTCTACGCCGACTGGCTGCAGGAGGAGGGCGACCCGCGCGGCGAGGTGATCGCTTTGAGCGAACGCGGCGGGCTCTCGCTGACCGAGCGTCGCAGGGTGGCGCGCCTCACCGCGCAGCACGGCCGCGCGTGGCTCGGGCCGCTGACCGCGCTGGCCGACCCGCACCGCACGCGCTTCATCGGGGGCTTCCTCGACGAGCTGGCGTGTGCGCCGGCCGCGGCGCCGGAGACCTGGGCCTCGTGCACCGGCGACCCGCGCCTCGCGACCGTGCGCACCTTGTCGTTGCCGCCGCGCCAGTCGCAGGCGTCGCTCTCGCCGTTCCTCTCATCGCCGGTGCTCGGTCACCTCCAGCGGCTGGAACTCGGCGCGGCAGACTGGAAGGCGCTCACGCGGCTCAAGCGCTTGAAGCTGGAGCGCGCGGTAGTCGCGAGCTGGGGCGTCTTCGCCAACGAGCTGGCAGGGCTGGAGCTGATCGAGGCCTTCATCGACGCGCCGGCGCTGGGGTTGTCGAGCACCGAGTTCATCAACGTGCTGGTGGTGGGCGAGATCATCCGCCAGGTGCGCGCGCAACACGAAGCGGTGCGTCGCTTCGAAGAGGTGAAGCTCATCTGCCGCTACGGCGTGATGGAGGGCGCCGCCGCGTGGCGGCTGGCCGCGGTGCGCGCCACCGACGGGGTGTTGCCCGAGGTGCAGCGCTGGAGCGTGGAGGTCGCGGAGGTGTCTTTCACGCGCGTGCGCGACGGCGCCTTCCGCGAGTTGGTGATCGATCTCTCGTTGCCGGAGAGCCTGACGGGCGAGAAGGAGGCCACCGACTCGGTCAGCGTCTTCGAGCGGCGCCTCGCGGCCGCGGCAGGGGTGCTGGTGCAGCTCGCGCCTGCGCGGTTGCGCGTGGTGCGGGTGCGGCTGGCCCGCGGCGCGCGGCTGCGCTCCTCAGAACGTGACGCGCTGAGGGCCGCGGCGCGGCGCTCCGGGCTGCTGGAGTCGTTCGTCATCGAAGAAGACGCGCCCCACGAACCTTGATTTGCGCGATCACCTTTGAGCAACATTCGCGCTCCATGACCCCTCAGGATCAACAGCAGCAGCAGTTGCAGTCGATCGGCGCAGAGCAGGTGCGCGAGCAGGACAAGATCCACCTCGTGCTCTCGTACCTCGGCATCCTCGCGCTGATCCCCATGCTCACCGTGAAAGACAGCCCCTTCGTCAGCTACCACGCGAAGCAGGGCCTGGTGCTCAACGTGATCGGCTTCGTCGCGCTCACCGTGCTGGGGATGATCCCCATCGTCGGGCTGCTGACCTGCCTGCTCGGCCCCGGCTTGCTGGTGGTCGACGTGCTGGCCATCATGAAGGCGCTGAAGGGCGAGCGCTGGAACATCCCCGTGGTCAGCGATCTGGCGACGAAGTTCTAAGACCGCAGCAGGCAGAGAGCGAGAAGCCCGGCGCACCTGGGAGGGGGCCGGGCTTCTTGTTTATTCACTGATCGTCGTCGTCTTCTTCGAGGTCGTCGTCGTCCTCATCATCGTCTTCATCGTCGTCGTCCTCCTCCTCATCATCCTCGTCTTCTTCTTCCTCCTCCTCTTCGACGACGGCGCCCGCCTCCTCGGAGTCGAGCTCCATCGCGACGGAGAACTTCTTGGAGATCGCCGCCAGCTGCGCGACGAGCTCACCCAGCGCGGCGGTGAAGTCTTCGTTGGCGGTCTTGGACAGCTTGTTCTCGCAGTGCGGACACTCCAGCTTGTCGGAGCCGTCGATGAGGTCCTGTGAGTCGAGCTCGAAAGTCCCCTCGCACTTTTGACACGTGAAGTCGATGGTGGCCATGGTGCGCGCTGCGTAGCGGCGTCGTTGTTGACCTGTCAACGATGGAAAAGAAAGCTGCGCGCCATGAGCGGGGAACTTCCGAAGACGATTGTGCACGCGTTGAACTCGCAGGCGGCGCGGCTCCGTGACGCCCCCGCGTTGTGGACCCGCCGCGGCGACGCGTGGGTGCCCACCTCGTGGAAACAGTACGCCGCCCGCGTGCGTGACTTCGCGCTCGGGCTGCAGTCGCTGGGCTTCGAACGCGGTCAGTCGCTCACCATCACCGGCTTCAACCGCGAGGAGTGGCTGGTGGCGTGCCTCGGCGCCATCGCCTCGGGCGGCACCTCGGTCGGCGTGTACACCACCTCGTCGGCGGAGCAGGTCGAGTACATCACCGGCCACTGCGACGCGCCGATCGCCGTGGTGGAGAACGAGGGCTACCTCCGCACGCTGCTCTCGATTCGCGGCAGGCTGCCGAAGCTCAAGCACATCATCATCATGGAGGCGCCCTCGCAGCCGGTGGACGGCGTGCTGACGTTCTCCGAGGTGCTGGAGCGCGGCGCGCGCGGTGACGAGGGCGACTTCTACGCCCGCCTCGACGCGCTCGACGCGAGCGAGGTGGCGCAGATGATCTACACCTCCGGCACCACCGGCGCGCCCAAGGCGGTGATGCTCTCGCACCACAACATCTGCTGGACCGCCGCGCAGCTGCTCACCTGCGCCGAGGTGAAAGACGACGACGTGGTGCTGTCGTACCTGCCGCTGTCACACATCGCCGAGCAGCTCACGAGCATCTACGGGCCGGTCTGCGCCGGCGCGCAGCTCTACTTCGCGCGCAGCTTCGACAAGCTGCCCGATGATCTCAAAGAGGTGCGGCCCACGGTGTTCGTCGGCGTGCCGCGCGTCTGGGAGAAGTTCAAGGCCAAGGCCGAGAGCGGCATCGCGGAGCAGCCCGCGCTCCGGCAACGGCTCGTGAAGTGGGCGCGCGGCGTGGCGCTGCGCTTCCACGAGGAGCAGTTCGCGCACAAGCAGTCGTCGCTCACGCTGCAGGCCGAGTACGCCGCCGCGAAGCGGGTGGTGTTCGCGCCGCTCAAGGCGCGCATCGGGTTGGATCGCGCGCGAATCCTCATCACCAGCGCGGCGCCCATCTCGCGCGAGGTGCTGGAGTTCTTCGCGTCGGTCGACATGCCGATCTGCGAGATCTACGGCCAGTCGGAGGTGACCGGGCCCACCTCGGTGTCGGTGCCCGACGCGATGAAGCTCGGCAAGCTGGGCCGCCCGATGCCCGGCGTCGAGGTGCGCATCGATGACGACGGCGAGATCCTCGTGCGGGGCGGCAACGTGTGCCTCGGCTACTTCAAGAACCCCGAGGCCACCGCCGAGCTGCTGCAAGACGGCTGGCTGCACTCCGGTGACGTGGGGCGCTTCGATGAAGACGGCTTCCTGGAGATCACCGGCCGCAAGAAGGAGATCATCGTCACCTCCGGCGGGAAGAAGACCTCGCCCGCCAACATCGAAGGGCTGCTGCGCAACATCGAGCCGCTGGGGCCCACCCTGGTCATCGGCGAGCGGCGGAAGTACCTCGTCGCGCTGCTGACCATCGACCCCGACCGCGTCGCGAAGTTCGCCAAGGCGCACCAGCTGCCGGCGAACCCGAAGGAGCTCGCCAGCGACGCCGGCTTCCGCGCCTACCTGCGCGACGCCATCGAGAAAGAGGTGAACCCGCGGCTCTCGCGCTTCGAGTCGATCAAGCAGTTCGAGGTGCTGCCGGGGGAGTTCACCATCGCCGGCGGCGAGCTGACTTCGACCCTCAAGCTGCGCCGCAAGGTGGTGGAGCAGAAGTACGCCGCGGAGATCGAGAAGCTCTACGCCGAGTGAGCAGGGCGTAAAAAAGCCGCTCCCGGCGCGAGGCTGGGAGCGGCGTTCACTTCAAGACTTCGGAACCTTCAGCGCTTGTCGATGGCGACGTAGTTGCGCTGGCGCTTGCCGGTGAACACCTGGCGCGGGCGGGCGATCTTCTGCTCGTCGTCGGTGATCATCTCTTCCCACTGCGAGACCCAACCCACCGTGCGGGGGATCGCGAAGAGGTTGGTGAAGAAGTCGGCCGGGAAGCCCATCGCCTCGTAGATGAGGCCCGAGTAGAAGTCGACGTTCGGGTACAGCTTGCGCTTCACGAAGTACTCGTCCTGCAGGGCGATGCGCTCCAGCTCGGTGGCGATCTCCAGCAGCGGGTTCTTGCCCGTCACCTCGAACACCTCGTCGCAGGCCTTCTTGATGACCTTCGCGCGCGGGTCGTAGTTCTTGTACACGCGGTGACCGAAGCCCATGAGCTTGGTGCCGTCGCCGCCCTTCACGCGGCTGATGAACTCGGGGACGTTCTTCACGTCGCCGATCTCGCGGAGCATGCGCAGCACGGCCTCGTTGGCGCCGCCGTGGAGCGGGCCGTAGAGCGCGGTGATGCCGGCGGCGACCGCCGAGTACGGGTCGACTTCCGACGAGCCGACGACGCGCGTCGCGGTGGTCGAGCAGTTCTGCTCGTGGTCCGCGTGGAGGATGAAGAGCAGGTCGAGCGCCTTCACCAGCGCCGGGTGCGGGCGCCAGTTCGGCTTGCCGATGCTCTTCACCATCGTGAGGAAGTTCTCGGTGTAGGAGAGATCGTTGTTCGGGTAGACGTACGGCAGGCCCTGGCTGTGGCGGTACGAGAACGCCGCCAGCGTGGGCATCTTCGCGATCAGCCGAATCATCTGCGCCCGGCGAACCTCGCGGTTCTTGACGTTCTTGGCCTCCGGGTAGAACGAGCTGAGCGCCGCGACCGTCGACGCGAGCATCGACATCGGGTGCGCGTCGTAGCGGAAGCCGTCCATGAACGACTTGATGTTCTCGTGGACGTAGGTGTGGATGGTGATCTTGGAGGTGAACTCCTCGAGCTGCTGCTTGTTGGGCAGCTCGCCGTTCAGCAGGAGGTAGCTGACCTCGAGGTGCGTCGACTTCTCAGCGAGCTGATCGATCGGGTACCCGCGGTACTCGAGGATGCCGGCGTCGCCGTCGATGAAGGTGATCGCCGACTTGGTGTTGGCCGTGTTCAGGAACGCCGGGTCGTACGACATCAACCCGAAGTCCTTGTCGTCGGTCTTGATCTTGCGGAGGTCGATGGCCTTGATGCAGCCATTCTCGATGGGCAGCTCGTAAGCCTTGCCGGTACGGTTGTCGGTGACGCTGAGTGAGTCCTTGGCCATGGCGGTGAATTCTCATCGGCACCCGTCAGATTCAACTCAAAAGAGCGTAAAAACGGCCCCCGCGTGTCAGGGAGATGGAAGCTCGCAGCGCTGCTGATGGCCGTCGTGGCTTTGTGGGTCATCGGCCGGGCCGTCTTCGGGGACCGCTTCGACGTGGCGCAGGTGATCGCCTGGCTCCGCGCCGCGGGGAGCGGGGCGCTCGCGGTGCCGCTCTTCGCGACGCTCTTCGGCGTGGCGACCACGCTGCTGCTCCCGGCGATGGCGATGATGGCGGCGGCCGGGGCGACGTGGGGCTTCTTCCCCGGCTGGGTGATCGGGTGGGCCTGCGCGAACCTCTGGGCGTGGGTGGGGTTCGCGGTGGGGCGCGCGTTCGGCGCCGGCCGGCTCGACGCGTGGCTGGCGAACAAGGGCGGCGGCTTCGTCGAGAAGGAGCTCAAAGACGGCGGCGTGCTGGCGACGGTGATGCTGCGGCAACTCCCGCTGCCGTACGTGGGCGTGAACGTCGGCGCGGGGCTGACCGGGCTCTCGTGGCGCGACTGGATTCTCGGGAACGCGATCGGCCTGCTGCCGAACTGCCTCATCTACACGTCGCTCGCGTCGGCGATCGTGGAGGGCGCGGCGGGCGCGAAGGAAGACGCGGCCCTGCGCGCGCTGATGTCGGCGGGAGGCGTGTTGATGCTCAGCCTCGGCACGCGCTGGCTGCGGAAGCGCCGTTCCCCCTCTCCCGCGAGCGGGAGAGGGTTGGGGTGAGGGCCGGATACAGCGCATTCCTCATTACACCGCCGGCGCCAGGGTGACGGCCGGAGCGGGCGCCGGGACCGACGGGCTCGTGGCAGGCGCCTCCGCGACCTTGCGCTTCTTGCCGGCGGTCTTGCTCACCGCGGGCACCGCGACGCCGAGGTTGAGCAGCACCGCGCGGCCGAAGGCGATGGCGTTCGACAGGTGGCGGTACGTCGCAGAGAACGACTGGCTGGCGCGGTCGAAGTGCTCCGTCGCGTCCTCCACCGCGCGCTCGGCCGCGTGCAGCGCTCCCGCCTGGCCCCGGAGGGTCCGCGCGATGTCTTTCCCTCCGTCGCCATGGGACTCGAACCGCGCGGCCAGCCCCTCGATCGACTCCAGCCACGAGTCGTCTTGCGCGACGAAGTTGGCGATGGCGCCGATGTCCATCATCTTTCCGAGGTTGATCGCGGTCGGAACGGCGAGCTTCGCGAGCGAGCGCGCCGTCTTGAGCGCCTCCTTCGAAGCCGTCAGCCCCTTCTGCGCGTCCTCGAGCACGAGCTTCTCGCCGCGGAGCTGCTCGTGCAGCGCCACCAGCGCGGTGTAGCCCTCCTTGGCGTGCTGGTGACACTCGGGCTTCAACAACTTGCTCACGGCAGTCGCCGACTCAGAGAGCGGCTCGAAGCGGGCGACGGGAACGGCGGTGTGGGTGCTGCTCAACGTGATGGTGCTGCTCATGGGGTGCGTCCTTTGTGTGGTGCGCCGGTGAATTCCGGCGACGCAGACCCCATGAGCAGGGCGCGCGCCAAAGCAGCTTTGAGTCGCATCGCGGAGTTGCGGCGCGACACCGTCCAGAATGCGCGCTGACCGTCTCGCGGCGCGGACGCTGGGCGCTTTCTCGCCCGCGGCTGCAAAACTGTTTTGCAACCGTTCGACGCCGGGGCGGTAAAAACGAAGAATGCGCACGAAGTCGGGCGAAGGGCCCAAAGAAGGCAAGGACAAGGCGGCGAAGAGCAGCTTCGAGCAGGCGTTCAAAGCGATCGATGACGTCCTCTGGAAAGAGCAGGGCTGCAGTTCGGAGCTCGACTACACGGAGCAGACCTCCTGGCTGCTCTTTCTGAAGTACCTCGACGCGCTGGAACACGATCGCGCGGCCGTCGCGGAGTTGGAGGGGAAGAAATACGACTTCATCCTCGCTCCGCAGTTCCGCTGGTCGACCTGGGCCGCCCCGAAAGACCGCGACGGCAAGCTCGATCACCACAAGGCGATGACCGGGCCTGACCTCGTCGAGTTCGTCGGCAAGAAGCTCTTCCCCTACCTTGAGGGCTTCAAGGCCAAGGCCGATGGGCCGAACACCATCGAGTACAAGATCGGCGAGATCTTCGGGGAGATCGGCAACAAGATCGCCAGCGGGTACAACCTCCGCGAGATCATCGACATCGTCGACACGCTCCGCTTCGGCTCACAGGCCGAGAAGCACGAGCTGAGTCACCTCTACGAGGCGAAGATCAAGAACATGGGAAACGCCGGGCGGAACGGCGGCGAGTACTACACGCCGCGCCCGCTCATCCGCGCGATGATCGCCGTGGTGAAGCCCGAAGTGGGCGAGCGCATCTACGATGGCGCCGTCGGCTCCGCCGGCTTCCTGTGCGAGGCGTTCGAGTACCTCAAGGCGCGCCCCGGCCTCACCACGAAGGACATGAAGCGGCTGCAGACGAGCACCTTCTACGGCAAGGAGAAGAAGAGCCTCGCGTACGTCATCGCCACGATGAACATGATCCTTCATGGCATCGACGCGCCGAACCTCATTCACACCAACACGCTGGCTGAGAACCTCGCCGACATTCAGGAGAAGGACCGCTACGAGGTGATCCTCGCGAATCCGCCGTTCGGCGGCGGCGAGCGCAAGGAAGTGCAGCAGAACTTCCCCATCCGCTCCGGGGAGACGGCGTATTTGTTCCTCCAGCACTTCATCAAGTCGCTGAAGGCGGGCGGGCGCGCGGCCATCGTCATCAAGAACACGTTCCTCTCGAACGGTGACGCGAAGGCGCTGCGCAAGAAGCTCCTCGAGGAGTGCGACCTGCACACCGTGCTCGACTGCCCCAGCGGCACCTTTCAGGGCGCCGGCGTGAAGACGGTGGTGCTCTTCTTCGAGAAGGGCAGGCCGACGAAGAAGACCTGGTACTACCAGCTCGACCCCGGCCGGAGCCTCGGCAAGACCGACCCGCTCAACGACGAAGATCTCGCGGAGTTCGTCGCGCTGCAGAAGAAGCGGGCTGATTCGCCGAAGTCGTGGTCGGTGGAGACGTCAGCGATTGATCAGGAGACGTTCGACCTTTCGCCGAAGAACCCGAATGCGGTGGAGACGGTGACGCACCGGTCTCCGAAGGAGATCCTCGACGAGATCGCCGCGCTCGACGCCGAAAGCGCGAAGGTGCTGGAGAGTATCCGAGGCCTGTTGTGAGCCCTTGGGCGATGAGAGCCGTTGGCGATCTCGCAGAGCGCGTTGACTATGGCTCATCCGCGAAGACCGATGACGAACAGTCAGGAATCCCCGTGCTCCGCATGGGCAACATTGTCGACGGGAAATTGCAGCTCACTGGGCTGAAGTACTTGCCGACGAACCACGATCAGTTTCCCGAACTACTGCTTGAATCCGGCGACGTGCTCTTCAATCGCACGAACAGCCTCGAATTGGTCGGCAAGAGTGCGCTGTACGAAGGGCTGCCCGCGCGGTGCTCGTTTGCGTCGTATCTGTTGCGCGTTCGCCTCGGAGGAGAACTCCATCCCAAGTTGCTCGTTTGGTATCTGAACTCCGGGGCAGGTCGAGAATGGGTGACGTCCGTTGCGACGCAGCAGACCGGCCAGGCCAACGTCAATGCGACAAAGCTGAAAGAGCTGATGGTTCCTGTCCCACCGTGGACGGAACAGCGGCGGATCGTCGCCATCCTCGACGAGGCATTCGACGGAATCGCCAAGGCGCGCGCGAACGCCGAGAAGAACCTCGCGAACGCCCGTGCCGGTTTTGAGCGGGCGCTTGAGTTGCGCTTTGAGCGACTATCGAGCGAATACGGTTCGCGGCCACTCGAGTCATTGGCGACGGACATCACCGATGGCGACCACATGCCGCCGCCCAAGTCCAACCAAGGAATTCCGTTCGTCACCATCGGGAACGTGAACAAGCGAACGCGTACCTTGGACTTCTCGGACACGTTCTTGGTGTCTCGCTCCTATTACGATTCGTTGAAAGCTCACCGAAAGCCCAAACGAGGCGACGTCTTGTACACGGTCACCGGCTCATTCGGGATTCCGATCCTCATCACGGAGGATCGCGAGTTTTGCTTTCAACGGCACATTGGTTTGATTCGGCCGAAGCCGGGTATTTCCAGTGCTTGGCTCGAGTACATGCTGTTGGCGCCCCAAACTTATGCAGCGGCAGATCGCTTGGCGACTGGAGCCGCGCAGCGAACCGTTTCTCTCAGAGCACTGCGGTCTCTTATTGTGCCCGACGTTCCCGAGAGTCTTCAGCAGGAAGTCGCGAATGAACTCAACGAGCTGGCGAGTGAGATAGCCCAACTGCGAACGTTCTATGAGCAGAAGCTCGCGGCGCTGGATGAGTTGAAGAAATCGCTGCTCCACCACGCCTTCAGCGGCCAGTTGTGACGCCCGAGTGCAAACGTTTGCACTCTACGTCGCGGCGGCGGAGTGCTTCGGCATCTCGTCCCACGTGCGGCCGTCGAGCGTGCGCCCGGTCTTCTTCTTGTTCGTACCGCCCCACT
>CAMLFP010000188.1 GCA_946479335.1 uncultured Archangium sp. | reverse complement strand
TGTCTCCACGGCTTGAGAGAGTGCCGCCCGAAGCCGAGGGGCAAGCGCGAGGTGACGCACGACGCTCGCCCGCATCACCTTCACCCTCATCAAGGCCGTCACTCACCCGCCGCGAAGCACTGAGCCGACGCCGCGCATGGTCTTGCGCGCCGGCGCCCTCAACGTCGCGCACAGCCGACAGATGTGCCGGTGGCCGACGAAGCTCAAGGCGACGATCGCGCTGAGGTCCACAACTCAGGTTTTCAACTTCGCGTACCAACCGCTCATCGTCGGCAGGTGCTGCGCGACGAACCCGGGGAACGCGAACTCCACCATCGTCAGCTGCCCCGCGAGCGCGGCATCAGCCACCGACGCCGCATCACCCAGCAGCCACGCGCGGCGCTTCAACGTCTCCACCACCGGCTCCAGGAGCGACAGCGTCTGCGCGCGCCACTGCGCCTCGTCACGCTTCCACTGCTCGATGGCGCCGGAGCCGTAGCGGCGCTCCTTGATGAGCCTGAAGAGCGCCTTCGCCTCATCACCCTGTTCGCGGCCCATGAGCGCTTCGAGGCCCGGGCACGCGAGCTTGAACGCGACCTCTTGAAAGAACTCGTCAGCCCACTGCTCGAACGTCACCGCGAGCGGGTCGCCGTACACGCTCGGGCCGCCTTTGCCCTCGAGGTGCCGCACGATGCGCGGGCTGTCGGTGACGATGGTGCCGCCATCGTCCAACACCGGCACCGAGATGCCGCCCGTCAGCCGCACCAGCTCCGCGCGCTGCAGGTACGGAACGTCGACGACCTCGCACGCGAGGCCCTTGAGCTTGAGCACCGTTCGCACCTTCGCCGCGAACGGCGAATACGAGAACTGGAGCAGCCGCATGCCGCTCAGAGCCACTGCCGGCCAGACGTCTGGTACTTCTCCGGCACGTCCTTCGTCGCGTCGCGCAGCGCCTTCGCGTTCAGGTTGAAGCGCAAGATGTGGAACATCGCGGCGACGCCGTCTTTCCAGTTGATCTTCTTCCCCTCGAGGTAGGTGCGCGGGAAGTAGTTGATGGACACCTCCGCCACCCGCACCTGCAGCGCCGCCACCTTCGCGGTGATTTCAGGCTCGAAGCCGAAGCGCGGAGACTCGATTTTAATCCCGCGGATGATCTCCCCGCGGAATGCCTTGTAACAAGTCTCCATATCAGTGACGTACAGGCCAGACGCCACGTTCGACGCCATCGTCAGCGCGCGGTTCACCGCGTAGTGGAACGTGCGGTGCACCGTCTGCGAGTTCTTGTAGCGGCTGCCGAACACCACGTCGGCCTCGCCCGCGATGATGGGCGCGATGACCGTGGGGATGTCCTTCAGCGAGTACTCGAAGTCGGCGTCTTGAATCAGCACCACGTCGCCCGTCGTCTCCGAGAGCCCGCGCGCCAGCGCCGCACCCTTGCCCTGGTTCACGCTCTGGTTCAGCAGCTTCACGCCCGGCCGCGACGCGTACTCCTCGAGGATGGCCAGCGAACCGTCGGTCGACGCGTCGTTGACGAAGATGAACTCCGTCTCCAGCGGGAACTTGAAGGCGAAGAACTCCTCGCACCAGTCCTTCAGGTGGCGCGCTTCGTTGTACACGGGGATGACGAGCGAGAGCTTCTTGACCTGCGGTTTCATGGCCGCGCGCCAATAGCACTATTCCCAGTGCGTGGAACCGCTCAGCGCCCGCGTCACCACGTCGGTCATGCCGTGTGAGAGCGGTGACGGGAGTTCGCCCGGAGGGAACGCGCGCACCTCGAGAATCTCCAGCGGGTTCATCGGCGGCCGCTGCGGTGAAGTCACGCGCGCCGCCACCACCGCCGTCACCGCGTGAAATCGCGGGTCGCGCTGCGGGTTCGAATAGAGGCCCAGCAGCTCGCCGGCCTCCAACAGCTCGACACCTGCCTCTTCGCGCAGCTCGCGCGGCAGCGCCTCGCGGAAGGTCTCGCCCCACTCCAGCGTGCCGCCCGGCAGGCACCACTCACCGGTGTCACCCCGGCGGATCAGCACGAGATTCTCGCGCTCGTCGCGCGCGATGGCCACCAGCCCGACGACCGGGCGGCGCAGCAGGTGCCGCGCGACTTCCTTCATGATTCCGAACGCGGCGGAGGGGATGCGCATGGGCCAGCGCCTTACCGCACCGCGTGTTGGCGAAGGAGCGCCTTGACGTGGGCCGCGGCCGTCGCACCTTGTGTGCACGATGCATGAATTGAACCTCCACGACACCCGGGTCCACGCGGCGATGCAGTTGGTCGACCGCCGTCACTTCCTCCCTCCGGAGCGCCGGCGCGACGCGCGCGTCGACGCACCCATCGGCATCGGCTTCGAGCAGACCACCAGCCAGCCGACGCTCATCGCGTGGATGCTGGAGCAGCTGCGCCTCACGCCGGGCATGAAGGTGCTCGAGGTGGGCACCGGCTGCGGCTACCAGACGGCGCTGCTCTCGCAGCTGGGCGCGGAGGTCTACAGCGTGGAAATCGTCGCGCCGCTCGCGGAGCAGGCCGCGCAGACGCTGGCCCGCCTCGAGACGCCGCACGTGCACCTGCGCACCGGTGACGGCTACGCGGGCTGGCCGGAGGCAGCGCCCTTCGACGCCATCATCGTGGCCGCGGGCGCAGCGAAGGTGCCGCAGCCGTTGGTGGAGCAGCTCGCGCCGGGCGGCCGGCTGTTGATGCCGAAGGGCGTCGGCGAGCAGATGACGCTGGTGCTGGTGACGCGCGCGCCGGGCGGCGAGGTGCACACCGAGGAGTTGCTCCCGGTGCGCTTCGTGCCGCTCACCGGCGCGCCGGCCGAGGCCGACCGCCTTCAGAGTTTGTAGTCGGCGAACTTCTCGCGCAGCGTGCGCTTGAGGATCTTCCCCGTCGGGCCCAGCGGCAGCGCGTCGACGAACTCGATGGCGTCGGGCAGCCACCACTTGACGATCTTCGTCTCGAGGAACTCCTTGAGCTCTTCCTTCGTCAGCGTGGCGTCTTTGCGCACGATGACCAGCAGCGGGCGCTCGCCCCAGCGCGGGTGCGGCACGCCGATGGCCGCCGCCATCGCCACCTTGGAGTGCGCCATCGCCGCGTTCTCGAGGTCGATGGACGAAATCCACTCGCCGCCTGACTTGATGACGTCCTTCGAGCGGTCGGTGATCTGCATGTAGCCGTCAGGGTCGATGGTGGCGATGTCGCCGGTGAAGAACCAGCCGTCGGGCGTGTGCTGCCCCTCGTTGGGCTTGTTGAGGTAGCCCGACGCAATCCAATACCCGCGGGTCTGCAGGTGGCCCGACGTCTTGCCGTCGTGCGGCAGCACGTTGCCGTCGTCATCGACCAGGCGCAGGTCGACGCCGAACACCGGGCGCCCCTGCTTCGACTGGATGTGCAGGCGCCCCTCGTCGGAGAGCTCCGCGTGCTTGGCCAGCAGCACGTTGGCGGTGCCCAGCGGCGACATCTCGGTCATGCCCCACGCGTGCAGTACGCGCGCGCCGTGCTCCTGCTCGAACTGTTGAATCATCGACGGCGGGCACGCGCTGCCGCCCACCGTCACCTTGCGCAGCGATGACATGCGCACGCCCGACGACTTCGCGGCCGTCAGCAGGCCGAGCCACACGGTGGGCACGCCCAGCGCCGAGGTGACGCCCTCCTGCTGGATGAGCTCCAGCAGGCTCTTGCCGTCGAGCGCCGGCCCGGGGAGCACCAGCTTGCTGCCCACCATCGCCGCGGCGTACGGCACGCCCCACGCGTTGACGTGGAACATCGGCACCACCGGCAACGTGACGTCTTGCGCGGAGATGGCCAGCGCGTCGGCGGCGCAGATGCCGTAGCTGTGCAGCACCGTGGAGCGATGGCTGTAGAGCACGCCCTTCGGCAGGCCGACGGTGCCCGAGGTGTAGCAAAGCGACGACGCAGTGTTCTCGTCGAAGCTGGGCCACTCGAAGGTGTCGGGCTGCCCGTGGAGGAAGCTCTCGTAGCTGCGCAGGCCCGCGATGCCGGCGTCGGCCGGGAGGTGCGCGTCGTCGGTGAAGGCGAAGAAGTGTTTGATGGCCGAGGTCGCGGCGAGGTGCTTGGCGAGCGGCGTGAAGGTGGTGTCGAAGAAGAGCACCGTGTCGCTGGCGTCTTTCGCGATGTACGTGAGCTGATCAGGCGGCAGGCGCGGGTTGATGGTGTGCAGCACGGCGCCGATGCCCGACACCGCGAAGTACGTCTCGAGGTGGCGCTGCGTGTTCCACCCCAGCGTCGCCACGACGTCGCCCGGCTTCACGCCGAGGGCTTTGAGCGCGTTGGCCAGCTTGCGGGTGCGGGCGGCGACGTGCGCCCACGTGGTGCGGACGATGGGGCCCTCCACCGTGCGCGTCACCACCTCCTGCAGCGAGTGGAAGCGCGCGGCGAACTCGAGCTGCGCGCTGATCAACAGCGGCTGGTTCATCATCAGTCCGTTCATGGCGCGGGAACCTAGCAACGGGTGCTACGAAGCGCGCATGGTTTGGCTGGTCCGCAGCGCCATCGTCCTCCTCTATCCGCGCGGTGCGTTACCCGGCGCCGCTGACTGCGACCTCGACACCTTCCTCGCGCAGTTCAAACGCGAAGTGCCGCTCATCGTGTGGGTGGGCACGGTCTTCGGCGCGCTGCTGTTCCACCTCACCCCGATGCTCACCGTCTTCGTGCCGTTGCCCGCGTTCCTGCTGCCGGCGTCGTTGGCCGACAAGCACGCGCAGAAGGTGACCAGCTTCCCGCTGTACCTGGTGCGGCAGCCGGTCTTCCTCGTGAAGATGTGCGCGGGCTTCGCCTGGGGGACGGACCCCCACGTGCGCGCGCGGCTGGGGCTGCGGCCGCTGGCGCCCGACGCCGGCACGTGGAGGCAGTCGTGAGTCACGTCGCGTTCCGCCCGCGCGGCGAAGACCTCGAGGCCGCCTTCGACTTCGTGGTGGTGGGCTCCGGCGCGGGTGGCGCGGCGGCGGCGGTGCAGTTGGCGCGCGGCGGCGCGAAGGTATGCATCGTCGAAGCGGGCGCGTGGCGAGACCCGCACGACTACCCGGAGTCGGCCTTCGGCGGCATGCGCGACCTGATGGACAACTTCGGCGCGCTGGTGACGATGGGCCGCGCGTTCTGGCCGGTGGTGCAGGCGCGCGTCGTCGGCGGCACCACGGTCGTCAACTCCGCCATCTGCGTGCGCACGCCGGGTGACCTCTTTCGCCAATGGGAGACGGAGCACGGCGTCACCGGTCTCGAGGCGCGCGTGTACGAGAAGCAGGACCAGCTCGAGAGAGACCTGAGCGTCGAGGAGGTCAGCTCGCCCGCGATGGGGCGCAGCAACGAGCTCGCGTACATCGGTGAAGAGAAGCTGGGCTGGCCCTCGCGGCACGTGATGCGGCGCTACGCAAAGGGCTGCGCGGGCAGCGGCATGTGCATTCAAGGCTGCCGCGCCGAGAAGAAGCAGAGCCTCAACCTGGTCTTCGTGCCCGAGGTGCAGCAGCGCGGCGGCACCGTCGTGTCATGCGCGCCGGTGGAGAAGGTGCTCTTCGAGGGGCGCCGCGCGGTGGGCGTGACGGGCCGCTTCGAGCACCCGGTGAGCAAGGCGAAGGGCGCGCGCTTCACGCTGCGCGCGAAGAAGGCGGTGCTGGTGGCGGCGTCGGTGACGCACACGCCGGTGCTGCTGATGAAGTCGGGCGTGAAGCTGCCGAAGGTGGGCCACTTCTTCCGCAGCCACCCCGGCACGGGGATGTTCGGCGTCTACGACCAGCACGTCGACATGAACCTCGGCACCACGCAGGGCTGGGCGTCGACGGCGTTCCGCGACAAGCCGGGCTTCAAGCTGGAGATGCTGTCGATTCCCCCCGAACTCTTCGCGTCGCGGCTGGCGGGCGGCGGCTCGCAGTTGATGGAGCGCCTCGAGCGCTACCGGCACCTCGCGATGTGGGTCGTCGCGGTGCGCGCGGAGTCGACGGGCCGCGTGCGCAAGACGCTCTTCGGCAACCCGCAGGTCAGCTACACGTTGAACGAGGCCGACATGCGCAAGCTGCGCGAGGGCCTCAAGTTGCTCGCGCTTCAGCACTTTGCCGCCGGCGCGAAGAAGGTCATCCCCTCGATTTATGGGATGCCGTACGAGCTGACGGCGGATCAGGTCGATGTGCTGGACGACGCTCCGTTGGATCCGCGCTGCTACGTGGCGGTGCTGAGCCACCTCTTCGGCGGCGCGGTGATGGGGCGCGATGAGAAGACCAGCGTCACCGACGGGCGCGGGCGCGTGCATGGGTACGAGGGGCTCGTCGTCGCCGATGCGTCGGTGATTCCGACGAACCTCGGCGTCAACCCGCAGCACACCATCATGGCGCTGGCGCAGGTCTTCGCTGAAGCGCTGCTCTGAAGTGAAGGTGCGGTTGAGGGGAGCGGACGTCGTGGCAGACAGCGCGCAGGCACCTCAACCTCGCGCCCGCGGAATCAAGCGATCAACAGGAGCCGCGGCCTGCCGTCGAACGCCGGCGCACGATGGATGCACGGCGGCATCGGCGCGCCCGGCCACTGACACGCGAGCCGCCAGAGGTTCCCGACGCCAAAGTTGAACGGCGTCGCGCCCGGCTTCACGCGGTAGTGCAAGTCGAAGCAGTCATCCTCCGTCGCGTGCGGCGCCAGCGCGGCGGCGAGCTCCGGCACGTCGAGCAGTCGCTCGGCGTCGTCGTTGTCGAGGCCCTCGCTGCACGCCCCCGCGTACGTGCAGAGGAATGTGTCGGCCTCGACCGGCGCCCGGTCGACGTGGAACGAGTGCACGTCGACGCTGATGGGCAGCCCACGCTCGTCGCGCGGGTAGCGGGTGATGACGTTGAGCTGCGGTTGCCGCCCCAACGCGGTCAGCCGCGCGAGGTCATCGCGCAGCACCGCCACCGCGCGCTCGTCGGCGCCGCGCAGCATCGCGTCGTCGATCTCCAGCAGGCCGCCGTTCTCCTCCGCCCGCGGCGCGAGGCTCCGCGCGAGGCGCTCGAAGTCGCCAGCGAGCTGCCGCTCGAAGCACACCGCGTTCACGCCGCGCGCGAAGGGCGCGAGCAACGCGTCGAAGCCGAAGACGACGTGGCGGCGTGTCTTCAGCACCCGTTGCACGCCGGGCAGCCGCAATACCCGGCGTGCACCGTGCAGGTGTCGCTGGGGCAGGCGCAGCCGGAGCTCAGCCCGAACCCGATGATTTGAATGCCGCCGCTGGTGGTGCAGCAGCCCATCTGCGCGCCGCTGGTGGGGCAGCCGTTGCTGCCGGTGCCGCCGCCGGTGTTGCTCGACTGCGCGTACGACGGCCGCGCCCAGGTCAGCGGCAGCGCGTTTGACGGGTCGCCCGCGCCGCCGTTGCCCACCAGTCGCACCGCACCCTCGCCGTTGGTGGTGATGTCAGGCGCTTCGACCCAGCAGGTGGTGCCGCCGCAACTTTCGGTGCTGGGCGCGGCGTCGGTCTCGGTCATCTCCAGCGTGAACGCGCCGGCGTTCGACTCGTCGCTCGTCACCACGCGCTCGAAGTAGCCCCCCAGCACGGTGCTCTCGAAGCGCACCACGGTGATGGTGACCGCGACGCTCCAGCTGACGGTCCACTGCATGGTGTCGTTCATCGCCCATGCGCCGCTGGTGGGCGTCACCGTCGGCGCCGGCGTCCCGGAGCTGGCGCTGCCGCCGGGCGGAGTGCCGGGGTGGAAGGTGGCGCCCGGCATCGAGAAGAACACCCGGCTGTTGCACATCAGCGCGTCGCTGCAGATGTCGCCGGAGCAGACCACGTCGCCGCCGCAGTAGCGGCACATGCCCGCGTGCGGGTTGCTGGTCATGGCGCGGTCTTGCGCGCAGTAGCCGCAGCTCGTCTTGCCGCTCTTCGGCTCGCACGGGTCGCCGCCGCAACTGGTGAACGAGAACCACGCCGCGATGACCAGCCCCAGGGTGCGCATGGTGCAACGGTACGTCGCGCGCCACGCTTCGCAAGCGGGTCACGCGGGGCCCACCCGGGCGGCGCAAAGCGCGCGCTGCGCAAGAAGTGCGACGCTCAGAAAGTACGCGTGATGCGTTGCTGCCACGCACAGTCTGCGCGCCGCTGCTGGAGCGCGGTGACGGCCTTCGTCAGCGCCGTCGTCGCGTCGTCGAGCGCGGTCTCGGTCTCAATGGCGTCGTGTGCGGTGAGCCCGGCATTCAAGCGGTCTGAGAGCGCCGCGAAGCGCTGCGTGAGCGGCGTCACCACCTCCGGCGCGTCGCCGGAGAACTCGTCGGTGAGGCGCTCGAAGCGCTCGACGGTGGCGTTCCACCGCGGGGTGGCGTTCGCGAGCAGCTGCTCGGGCAGCGTCGTCGTGCTGGCGCTCCACCGGGCGTGCTCCGCATGGAAGGCGTCGTTCGCCGGGAGCTTTCGCAACACCTCGGTCGCCTTCGAGGGTTGACCCGCGAGCGCCAGCAGCACGCCGTGCAGCCACGTGAAGCGCGCGTCGCGCTCGTCCTCGGCGACGGCGCGCAACGACTCCGCGGCCTTGGCCCACGCGCCGCTGGCCAGCGCGATGGCGGCGTCACGGCCGCTCCCCAGCGCGCGCGGCGAGAAGCGCAGGTCGACGTCGGTGCGCGCGGCTTCACACGACGTACACCGCGCGCCCAACACCAGCACCGTCACCGCGCCGTCGACGACCCGCGCGTCGAGCAGCACCGCGCTCATCGCGGGCACGGTGAGCTGCAGCGCCGCACCGCGCACCTCGGGAGCGCTCGCCTCGAGTTGATGCACGCCGGGCGTGAGGCGCGCCGGCGCCGGGCTGCCATCGACCCGCAGCGCGACCCCGGCGGCGTTGACGAAGAGCGGCACGCCGGAGAGCTCGGGCAACAGCGGCGGAGGTTGCGCCGCGCGCGCATCACAGCGCTCGACCGTCGGCGCGTCAGGGTGGCGTCGCCAGGTCCGCACCGCGAGCGCCGCGCTCAGGCCTACCGCCACCAGCACCGCGATGAGCAGCGCCGCGCGCATCTCGTCAGCGCGCCGCCGCCACGTCTTGCGAAGGGCAGGGGAGGTGCACCGCGGCCTGCGCGGTCGTCGTCACGTACACGCGCAGGTACGACGCGTGCGGGAAGACGCCGGTGACCTCAATCTTCGCCACGTGCGCGCGGAGGCAGCCGAGGTCTCCGCCGAAGGCCACGTCGTTCGACAGCTTCTCGCGCACGGCGGCGAAGCGCGCGCCGAGGTCCAGCTTGAGCGCCTCACGCGCCTGGTCGCGGATGCCGTCGCGGTCCAACGTCGCCTTCAACCCGAGGAGGAAGTTCTTCGTGTCGACCGTCGGCTCCAGGTCGGGGATGCGCAGCTCGTTGTCCACCACCTGCGGGTGGCCCGCGAAGTACAAATCTCCGTCGAGGTTCAGCGTCGCGTTGCCGACCTGAATCGGGCCCTCGAGGCGCAGCTTGAGCACCAGCTCGTCGCGCTTCGACGCGTAGACCTCCGGCTTCGAGAAGAAGAGCTGCGGGTAGCTCTTCGAGAAGAACAGCTTCCCGTCGGTGAAGGTGGCGCTCATCGCGCGCGCCAGCTCCTCGTACTTCGCGGCGATGGGCACGGTGACGCTGAAGGGCCCCGAGGGCAGCGTGGCGACGTTGCTGAGCGGCGGCGGAGCGCTGGCCACCTTCTCGTCGTTGCACGGCAGCGTCACCGAGGGCTCGACGACGAAGGCGAGGTCCTTCTCCAGGCCGCCGGCGAAGACCGACGGCCCCGCCTCGATGCTGATGACCTTGAGCACCGCGCACGCGTTGGCGTCGCCGACGGGGAAGGTGATGGGCGCGGCGATGCGCTGGTACGTCTCGTTGAGCTTCGGCGAGAGGTCGTACGAGTAGCCCTCGATGAATTCCTCGGTGAGCTTCTGCGCCGCTTCGAGCGCGCCGCCCAGCCCCTGCAACGTGCGCAGGCGGAAGTCCTTCGACTCCAGCTTCACCTTCGCGCCCTGCAGCCGCGCCTTCCAATCGCTGGTGATGATGGGCTCGCCGACCACCGAGACGTCGAGCGGAATGGTCGCGCCGCGCAGCATCGGGAGGTCGACCATCAACTGCAGCGAGGTCTTCACCTCCACGCGGCCGTCGGCGAAACGGAGCGAGAATCCGGATCGGCTCCACTTCACGGTGCGCTCGCCGGAGAAGTTGAACTTCGTCTCACCCTCGCCGGGCACCGAGGTGTCGAGCGCGTGGCGCAGCCCTTCGGCCGTCGCGTCGACGTGGATGATGAGCTTCGCGGGGAGCGGATCAGCGACCAGCGCCGACGTCGAGGCCGCCGGGCGCGCCGGGTAGAGCGCGGTGGAGACGCAACCGCTGAAGACGAAGAACGCGAACGCGAGGCGCTTCATGGGCGCGCGAGCCTACGCAGAACGTGCCCCGAAAGCTGACAAACCCGTCGCG
>CAMLFP010000187.1 GCA_946479335.1 uncultured Archangium sp. | reverse complement strand
CGGTGTTGGCGGTGCTGGTGCTGACGCCGTTCGTGCCCGATGAATCCGCGTTCGGTCATCCACTTCACATGAAGTTGCCGATCACGCCGTTGGCTGCGCTACCGAAGGTCGTCGCGGCGGCGGAGCTGCAGGAGAAGTTGCAGAAGGTGATGGCGACCACCGCAGTGCCGGTGATCAAATCGGTCGCGCGCTCGACCGCGAAGTCGGTGCTCGAGTCGCTCTTCAAAGGCGGGAGCGCAGACAAGATGTTCGGAGGCGGCGGCAACCGCGAGCTCGCGGCGGCCCTCGACAACCTCGGCAATGGCACGTCGGTCACCTCCGGAGACCCCAACGGCCTCGGCGGCTCCCGCGGTGATGGCGGCGGTGGTGGCAAGCCGGGCGGGCCGGGCATCGGGCCGATCGGTGTCGGGCTGCCGTCAGGCGGTCATGGTCCTGGCCCGCTCGGCGGGTTGGGCCCGAAGAAGACCGAAGACATCGTGTGCGCGCAGTGCACGCCGAAGCTCCCGCCGGGGTACGACCGCGACCTCGTGCTCAAGGTGGTGCGCAAGCACCAGAACGAGATCCGCTACTGCTACGAGACGGAGCTCCAGAAGCACCCGGAGCTCGCGGGCAAGGTCACGGTGGCGTGGACGATCGGTGCGACCGGCTCCGTGGAGTCCGCGGACATCGCCGAGAGCGGCCTGGGCAACCCCAACGTCGAAGCGTGCATCGTGCAGCGCGTGCGCCGCTGGAACTTCCCAGAGCCGCAGGGCGGTCAGGAGGTGGGCGTGACGTTCCCCTGGGTGTTTCAGGTCGCCGGCGCGGAGTGAGCCGGGGCGATGGCGCTCAGTTGATCGACTCGTCGTCGGCGTCGTCTTCGTCTTGCGCTTCGTCTTCGAAGGGGTCGGCGCCGCCGGTGCTCGCGGTCTTCGCGAGGTGCGAGAGCCGCTCCGCGCGTTCACGACCGACCACGTGCTTGCTCAACAAGAACACGAGCAGCAGCTCCACGGTCTGCGTCGCCTTCGCGAAGTCTGATTCCGCGACGAGGTCGCCGAGCTTCTCCAGCGCCTCGTCGAGGTGCTCGGGAGTGATGGGCTGCGGGCCGTCGCTCCACGCGCTCTCCAGCACGGCCTCCGCGACCGAGAGCCGCAGCGCGCGTTCGTCGGCGCTGCCCTGCTTGGCGAACTCCTCGAGCCACGTGTCGATGGTGTCTTGCGTGATGGCCCCGAGGTGCGCGAGCGAGTCGAAGGTCTCCGCGAGGTAGTCGGCGTCGAAGGCGCCGGGGTCTTCGGCGTACCCGAAGGCCTCCTCCAGCACCGCCTGCGCGATGAGCCCCTCGGCCTCTTCGGCTGACGCGCCTTCCTTCTCCAACGCGGCGCGGGCGCTGGTCATGCGCGGCCCGAGCTTCGGGTCGACCGACAGGCGCTTCGTCGCGGCGCGCGTGGCGAGCACGATGAGGTGCTGCTCCGCTTCGGCTGACGCCTTCTGCTTGCCCTTCGCCTTGAGCACCGCCTCCCGCGACCTCGGGCTGGCGATCGACGCCGCCAGCAGGGCCGACTCGTCGGCGTCGAGCGTGGAGTCGCTCTCGGCCTTCTCCAGCGTGGCGATGGCGGTCGGGAGATCGAGGAAGCGCGCGATGAGCGGGTGCATGGGCGCGGCAAGTAGCGCGAGTCATTCGACGGCGCCACGGCCTTTCAGCTACACGCGTCGGGGTGGATGCGCTGACACAGCTCACGAAGTTGTTGGCTGGCCGCGAGAAGACGCGCGCGCAGGCGAGGGCCGATCTCGAGAAGCGCGACTTCTCCGCGCCCGACATCGACGCCGCGATCGCGCGGGCCACGGAGCTCGGCTACCTCGACGACGCGCGCGTGGCGAAGCGGCTGGCGGTGGCGGCGCTGCGCGACGGGTGGGCCGGCGAGGTGCTGCACGCGCGCCTCACGAGCAAGGGCATCGACGAAGCGACGGCCTCCCGCGCAACCCAGGACGCGATCGACGAGTTGGCGTGGCGTGAGCCGGCGGCCGCCGAGGTGCTGGTGAAGAAGCGCCACCTCGACGGGGTGAAGGCCGCGCGGTTCCTCGCGAGCCGTGGCTTCTCGGAAGACCTCTGCAATCGGTACGGAAATGGGTAAAGGGAGCGCGCGATGAAGCACCAGGCGCTCCTCCTCTCGTTGGTCTTCGCCGGCTGCGCGTCGGTCTCGTCGTTCTTCGGCTCCGACACGGTGACGTTCGCGCCCGACGCGGAGGGCAACCTCGCGCGCGGTCTCAAGGCGATGAAGGCCAAGAACTACACCGAGGCCGAGACGTACCTCGAGCACGTGCGCACCAAGTACCCCTACGTCGACGCGGCGACGGAGTCGGAGCTGCTGCTGGGCGACTGCGACTTCCTGCAGGACAAGTTCGTGGAGGCGCGCGATCGCTACACCAACTTCGTCAAGCTGCACCCCACCCACGCGCGCGTCGACTACGCGGCGTTCCGCGCGGCGCTGACGCACTACAAGGAGATCCCCTCCGACTTCTTCCTGCTCCCCGCGGCCACCGAGAAGGAGCAGGTCGAGGTGCGCAACGCGAACATCGCGCTGAGCGACTTCATCCGCCTGTACCCGAAGAGCAGCTACCGCAGCGAGGCGCAGAAGACGCTCGACGATGTGCACGCGCGGCTCGCGGCGCACGAGTACTACGTGGCTGACTTCTACGCGCACCCGCTCCGGCAGAAGTGGCGCGGGGTCATCACCCGCCTGCAGGGCATCGAGAAGAACTACCCGGGCGTGGGCTACGACGAGAAGGTCGCGTTCGGGCTCTACGACGCGTACCTGAAGCTCGACGACCCCGACAACGCGCGCGCGGCGCTGGAGCGCTACGTCGCGGCGCACACCGAGTCGCCCGACACCAAACGCGCGAAGGCGCTCATCGCGGGCCTCGCGGGCAAGAAGACGGCGCCGCCTCCGTCCGAAGAGACGCCCGACGCGGGGTCATGACCCACGACTTCCAGCGCTTCCTCGCGTTCGTCG
This sequence comes from uncultured Archangium sp., assembly GCA_946479335.1. Next base: position 7,400 of record CAMLFP010000187.1, on the reverse strand, counting down.
GCGCGACGATCTGCCTGGTGCTGGTGGGCAGCGTGCTGGGGAAGCGGCTCCTCTTCGAGGCCGCGGGGCCCGACGGCGCGATCATCACGCACCTCAAGGAGCTGGAGCGCGACGGCCTGAGCATCGCGACCGACGCCGGCACGTTGCTGGGCAGCACGCTGCAATACCAGCGCATCTCGGTGACGCTCGACGCGGCGGGCACGCGCGCCACCGTCACCTCCACGTTGGACTTCACCGGCCAGTTGCGCCGCGCCGACGCCGACTTCACGCGCGTCTCGTCGCTGGGGTTGGAGCGCGCCACCTATGTGCTCGACGGCACGGAGTGGACGCCGGAGACGAACGACGCGCCGCGCCTGGTGGCCATCGTGAAGGCGCTCGACGCCCGCCGCGTGGCCCTCGAGACCGGTGACACGCTGGCCGGCATCGCGCAGCGCCGGTGGCAGAGCCACGCATGGTTCATCCGCAGCGAGCGCGAGGAGGTCGAGGTGGCGGAGGACTACCGGCTCACGGGCATCACGTCCGAGCGGCCCATCGATGAAAAGGCGACCAGGCGGTTGTCTCTTCAGGAGGACCGAGACGGAGGCTTTAGCTTCCCCGGCGGGCTCATGTAGGGTACGCGCCTTCATGTTCCTCAAGGCGCGCGCGAATGGATGACGCACTCAAGCAGTTGCTGACGCTGGGCCGGGGCTACTTCGAAAAGAAGCAGTACCAGGAGGCCGAGGGCTACCTCACGCAGGTGGTCGAGCAGAACCAGTCGTTCGCCGACGTGTACAACATGCTCGGCGTCATCTACCACCTGCAGGGTCAGTTCGCGCGCGCGCAGCGGGCCTTCGAGGCGGCGCTGCGGTTGAACCCCGCGTACACCGACGCCGCGCTGAACCTCGCCATCATCTACAACGACATGGGGCGGTACGCGGAGGCCAAGCAGGTCTACTCCGCGGCGCTGGCGCGGCAGCACAACAACCCCCAGCACATGGACCCCTACGTGAAGGGGAAGATCGCGAACATGTACGCCGACATCGCCGACGTGTTCGCGTCGAGCGACATGCTGGAGCAGGCGGTCACCGAGTACCGCCGCGCGCTGGCGTTGGGCCCGACGTTCGTCGACATCCGCCTCAAGCTGGCGAACGTGCTGCGCGATCTGAAGCAGCACGACGAGAGCTTGAAGGAGTCGGAGGAGATCCTCCGGCTCAACCCCAACTACCTGCCCGGGCGCATCCACTACGGCATCACGCTCTTCGCGGCGGGGCGCCGGGCCGACGCGATCTCCGTGTGGGAAGATGTGCTGGGCCGCAGCCCCGGCAACAAGAGCGCCGAGATGTATTTGAACCTCGTGCGCGACATGGGCCCGAACAAAGAGGCTGCAAACGGTGGCGCGGTTGAGTGATGCTTTCGCTGTCTGCGCCCTCGCGCGCGTTCATGGGAGTCGCGATGTCTGACGGGTATGCCCTCAAGTTCATCTCCGGGAAGTACCAGGGCGGTGAGTTCCCCCTGAAGGGAGACAAGCAGCTGATCATCGGGCGCTCGAGCGAGCTCGACATCGTGCTGGTCGAAGACATGGTCTCGCGCAAGCACGCGAAGATCACGATCACCGGCGGGAAGATCACCATCGAAGATCTCGGGTCGACCAACGGCACCTTCGTCAACGGCGAGAAGGTCAAGCAGCACCGCTTGAAGGAGAACGATCGCATCCTGGTGGGCACGTCGATCCTCAAGCTGGTGAAGGCCGGCGCGAACTCGCCCGATCTCACCGAGTCGCAGGTGAAGCAGAACCTGGAGCAGGTCGCCGCGGTGCAGAGCCAGAAGCAGACCAAGACGGCGATGACGGGGAAGATCGAAGAGGTCCCGCTCCCCGACCTGCTGCAGCTCTTCGGCACCTCGAAGAAGAACGGCGTGCTGGTGGTGACCAACCAGCACGAGGGCCGCATCTACCTGCGCCAGGGCAAGATCTATTACGCGGTCATCGACGAGAACCACGACCTCGGGCCCGAGAAGAGCTTCAACCGCATCGTCACCTGGGAGACCGGTGACTTCGAGCTCCGCCCGCCGTCTGACGAGTCGTTCATCACCGAGCTCGAGAAGAGCACCGACCACCTGCTGATGGACGCGCTCCGCCAGCTCGATGAGTTGAAGCGCGTCGAGGGCCAGCTGCCGCCCGCCGATCAGACGCTGACCTTGAGCGTGCCGATGCAGGCCCAGCTGCGCGACCTGCAGCCCGAGGAACTCGACGTGCTCCAGCTCGTCATCAACTGGGGCACGCTCCAGGGCGCGTACGACAACGCGGTGCAAGACGACGTGGTGATCGCCACGACGGTTGCCAGCTTGCTCGAGCGCGGCTACGTGCGCGCCGCGTGAGTGACGTTCTCCTGTTGACCAGACCCATCGGTAGCGGCATCGCGAAGCTCGCGGTGGCGCAGAAGCTCGCCTCGAAGAAGCTCGCCAAGGAGCTCAAGGCGCTGACCGGCGAATCGAACGAGGCCGAGGCCTCCGAGTTCGTGAAGCGCGGCCTCAAGACCGTGGAGCTCGGCGCGCTGGGCCTCCTCGGCGCGGCGGCGGAGCTCGCGGTCGCAGCGAAGAAGCTGGTGGTCATCGAACTGGAGCGCGTGCCGCTGATCGCGGGCGTGCCCGAGCTGTCGGAGCAGGGCGTGGCGACGCACGAGCGCGTGCCCGAGGTGAACGGCGTGCTGCTGCCTGAAGGGCTGCCCGAGCCGATCGCCCAGGTGCTCTTCGACGCCGACGCCAGCGGCGCGCTGCTGGTCGCCGTGCCTGAAGCCGAGGCGCAGAAGCTGGGCGCGGCGCTGCACAAGAAGGGCGTCGAGAGCTGGCTCATCGGCGCGCTGGTGAAGGGCAAGGCGGGCGTCACGCTCGCGTGATGCGCCGGGCGGGGTAGACTCGCGCTCCGTGCTGCCGCTGTTGCTCCTCACCCTCTCTGCCGGCCCGGTGATCGTCATCGACCCCGGGCATGGCGGCACGCAAGGCGGCGCCACCGGCTCCGGCGGGCTCGTCGAGAAGGAGCTGTGCCTCACGATCTCGAAGAAGGTGAAGGCGCAGCTCGAGAAGGAGCTGAAGGCCACCGTGGTGTTGACCCGCGAGAAGGACGCGCTGGTGCACCTCTCGGAGCGCGTGGAGCTGGCCAACGCGAAGCAGCCCGACCTGTTCATCTCTATCCACGCGAACTCGATGCCCACCGAGAAGCAGCGGCGCGTGAACCAGGGCATCGAGACGTACTTCCTCTCGGCGGCGGCCTCGGGTGAAGACGCGAAGAAGGTCGCGGCGCGCGAGAACGCGGAGACCGGCTCGCAGCCGCAGGGCCACGCGGGCGACACGCTCTCGTTCATCCTCGCCGACCTGCAGCGCTCGGAGACGCACGCCGACTCGTCGCGCCTCGCGTACGCGGTGCACGAGGCGTTGATCGAGGCGACCGGCGCGCAAGATCGCGGCGTGCAGCAGGCGCCGTTCTACGTGTTGATGGGCCTCGAGGCGCCGGCGGTGCTGGTGGAGGTCGGCTTCGTCTCGCACCCCGACGAGGGCCCGCAGCTCAACGACGCGCAGTACCAGTCGAAGTTGGCGCGCGCGATCGTCGCCGGGGCGAGGCAGTTCCTCGCGCAAATCGAGGCGCGCGACGGCAAGAAAGCGGAGTAGATGCGAGCTTCATCATGCGCTCGTACAACCGTGGATTGCTCGACACCCGCCCCGTCATCCTGACGCCCCACATCAACAAGCACGCCGAGGGCTCCTGCCTCGTGGAGTTCGGCGACACCAAGGTGCACTGCACCGCGTCGGTCGACGAGAAGGTGCCGCCGCACGTGTACGGCACCGGCTCGGGCTGGGTCACCGGCGAGTACGGGATGCTCCCGCGCGCCACGCATGATCGCAGCAAGCGCGAGGCCGCGCAGGGCAAGCAGGGCGGCCGCACGCAGGAGATCCAGCGGCTCATCGGGCGCTCGCTGCGCGCCGCGATCGATCTCAAGTCGCTCGGCCAGCGCACCCTCACGCTCGACTGCGACGTGCTCCAGGCCGACGGCGGCACCCGCACCGCGTCGATCACCGGCGCGTACGTCGCGATGGTGCTCGCGCTGCGCAAGTTGAAGGAGAAGGGCACGATCTCGCAGATGCCGAAGCTCACGCACGTCGCGGCGATCTCCGTGGGCGTGGTGAAGGGCCAGGTCTCTGTCGATCTCGACTACGTCGAAGACTCCTCGGGCGAGGTCGACCTGAACATCGTCGCGCTCGACGGCGACAAGCTGGTCGAGGTGCAGGGCACTGCCGAGAAGGGCCACTTCGATCGCGCGCAGATGAACGCGATGCTCGACGCCGGCCTCGCCGCCACCGCGAAGCTGATCGCGCTCCAGAAGCAGGTGCTGGGGTGAAGACCCTCGTCTTCGCGACGGGCAACGCCGGCAAGCTGAAGGAGCTGGAGGCGCTGCTGGGCGACGGGTGGCAGGTGAAGAGCGCGAAGGACTTCCCGGAGATCGCCGAGGTCGTCGAAGACGCCGACACCTTCGAGGGCAACGCCGCGAAGAAGGCGCACGCGTTCGCGGCCGCCACCGGGCTACCCGCGCTCGCCGATGATTCAGGGTTGGTGGTCGACGCGCTCGATGGCGCGCCCGGCGTGCACTCGGCGCGCTACGCGCCGACCGAGAGCGAGCGCATCGACAAGCTGCTCGGCGCGATGGCGGGGAAGGCTCCGCGCACCGCGCGCTTCGTGTGCGTGCTGTGCCTCGCGCGGCCGGACGGCACCGAGCTCTTCACGCGCGGCACCTGCGAAGGCGAGATCGGCGGCGAGCGGCGCGGCGCAAACGGCTTCGGCTATGACCCGGTGTTCATGCTGCCGTCGGGACAGTCGATGGCGGAGCTGTCGCGCGATGAGAAGTCGGCCGTCTCGCATCGCGGTCACGCGTTCCGCTTGATGTTGCCAGCGCTGAAGGAACTTTGATCAGAGTAACCCGCGCTGGACCGCGTAGGCCTCGAACTCCGCCTTCGGCCAGACGCGCGAGATCAGCGCAGCGAGTTCGGCGTCCGGTGTGCTCCGGATGTGCGGTCGTACCTTCGCGTCGGGAACGTGGAGCGTCACTTCGGTCTCACGGCGCACTGCGAGCGCTGCGTCAGATTCGACGTCGTTGGCGATGCGCCCGATGAACTGCAGCCTCGTGTAGCGCTCGGGGTCGTCCCACGCGGCACGGCACGCATCGAAGTCGGCGTGCGAGATCTCCACCCACAAGCCGATGCACCAGCGGTCGTAGCCCTCCACCGGAATCGGGAGCAGGCCGCGGATGAAGAACCGGTTTCCGTCGAGCGTGGCGAAGCTCCGGTGAATGGTCGCGCGCGACTTTTGATCGGCCGTGAGCGCGAAGATCTCGTCGGGCGCGCCGTAGCCGAACTCCAGCGGCACCGCGGCGTCGCCACAGTGCACGCGATCGAGAAAGCCGCGCAGAGAACGGTCCACGAGGAACGCTTCGTCCAACACCTCGAAGGCGGAGGCTTTCCATTCGTGGGCACGCGCCTGCTCGCGCGTGAGCTTTGCGCCGATGATCTTCGCGGAGCTCCACGGTGAGTGCGCCACGTCGTCGGGCATCACTTCGTAGGAGTCGTCGGTGGGGCGCACCCGGCAATAGAACGCCGCGCGCTGTTCGGGGCTGCTGTCTTCTCCCCACTCGCCAAGGGAGATCAGCATGGCGAGCTCGTTGCCTTCGTGATTGTTCGAGTACGTCGCGTAGTAGACGGCGAATGCGTCACCGTCGCGATGCACGAAGCGCGTCAGCCGGAAGGTCAGACCTCCGCAGCAGTCGCAGTGAAACGTGACCGGATCTTCGAATTCGATCTCGTAGCGGGTCGACATGCGCGTGCGGAAGATACGCGACGTGAGGCGCGGATTCGCGCAACGGCGGACCGACACCGCGCAGCGGCAGCCGGTCGCTGTGCAACGGCAGCCTGTCACCGCGCAGCGGCAGCCGATCACCATGCAGCGGCAGCCGATCACCGTGCAGCGGCGCCCGGTCACCGAGCACCGGCAGCCTGTCACCATGCAGCGGCGGCCTGTCACGGTGCACCGGCAGCCCGTCACCGTGCAGCGGCGACCTGTCACCGCGCAACCGGAGGCGTGCACCGTCATTTCGTAGGGGAGTAGCGGTGGGGATGCGTGGCGCGCGCAGGTTTGCGCACATGCGCCCCGGGCGAGTCAGTCGCGCTTCTTGTCGAACAACGCGCGGATCGCGTCGGCGCCGCGGCGGAGTTGGCCTCCGCCCACGTTGGTCGCGCGCCAGGTGACGGTCTCGACCGCGTCGAACACGCGATCTCGCAGCGACAGATTCTCGGGCGTCGACGGCGTCACCGTCGGGCTGTGCGTGGTCGCGTCCATCGGGCGGCGTTCGCGCGGGTCGACGGTGGTCCAGTGCATCGCGGCGGGCGCGCCGAAGGCGTAGCTCCCGGGGCGTGCCAGCACCGGCGCGTCTTTCGTCACGGAGCTCGCGTCGGGCAACGCCAGCTTGCGCGCGAGCCGTTCGAACACCTCCAGCGCCTGATTCACCTGCGCGTCGGTCAGCGTCGCCCCCGGAGTCAGCAGCAAGCGAGAGCGCGGGCCGGCGAGCCAGCCGCGGCACGCGATGGAGTGCTCCGCGAGCGCCTCCAGCCACTGCACGCACAGCGCCTCGTCGCCGATCCACGCGGGGATCCACGGGGTCACCGCGGGCCCGGTGTCGAAGCCCCGCGCGCGAAGGCCGCCGATGAGCTTCTGCGCGACGTCGAACAGCCGGGCGCGGCGCGTGCCTTCCGCCGCGGAGATCTCCAGCGCCTTGGTCGACGCGGCGAGCATCGGCGCGGGGGGCACCGGCAGCACGTCGCGCAGCGCCTCGATGAACGCCGGCTCGCCCAGCACCAGCGCGCCCGCTCCGGGGATGGCGCCGCCCAGCGGGACGATGCGCACCGCCGTCTGCGCCGACAGCGAGAGGTGCTCGATCGCACCGCCGCCGTTGGGCCCCAGCACGCCCAGCGCGTCGTCGATCACCACCAGCCGTGCGTGGTGGCGCTGACAGACCTCCGCGTAGCGCGGCACCATCGAGAGATCGCCCTCCAGCGGGTGGAGCGCCTCCAGCACCACGCCGACGATGCCCGCGTGCTTGAGCGCAGTGTCGGCTTCTTCTGGCGACGCGACCTGCGCGGCGTCTTCCAGCACGCGGCGGCCGCGCACCTCGGTCAGCAATCGCCACGACGGGAGCAGCTCCAGCAGCGCCGACTCGTGGGCGATCACCAGCGCCGCCGGAGCGCCCAGCAGCGACGCGGCCCGCGCCTCGAGCGCGTGTTGCAGGCGCCCGCCGGAGATCGCGGTGAGGCCGTGATCCTTCACCGCCGCGCTGGCCGCGTTGCGCACGCGCGTGTCGCAGGCCAGCCCGAGGAGGTCGTCA
>CAMLFP010000186.1 GCA_946479335.1 uncultured Archangium sp. | reverse complement strand
GCGCAACAGCAACTGCCGCGGCACGCCGCGCGGAGACTCGGCGGTGAACTCGTAGACATACCGGCGGCTGCGCCCGAAGCCGCGCACCGTGCGCGCGATGCGCAGCACCTTCACGTCGGCGACGCGCAGCACCTCCTTGCCGAGGCGCACGAAGCCGGGCGTCACCACCAGCCGCGGCCCGCGCAGCCGCACCAACAACCCGACCGCGAGCGCGACGAAGGGCACCCACCAGTACGAATACCCGTGGCCGTCGCCGTAGCGCCCGAAGCTCAGCCGCAGCGAGCCGTACACCCCGACCAACGTGACGAAGCCCACCTCGCGCCAGCCCACCGCGCGCCCGCGGTAGAGCGGCCGCTCGCGTTCCAGCAAGCGCGCCAGCTCCAGCGGGTGGCCTTCGTACACGCCGAGCGTCGCGGTCTGCGCCAGCAACGCCGCGCGCACGCGCTCCTCCGCGCGGTGAAAGCGCTGCAGCGCCGCCGTCAACGCGGGCTCGTGCGCCGCCAGCTTCTCCACGGAGGCCAGCGCGCGCGCCATCGCGTCATCGCCGCGCGCCTCCAGCACCCGCGTCAGCCCCGCGGTCTTGCCGGCGTTGGCGTGACGCACCGCACGCTCCAGCGAGTCGGTCATCCGCTCCACGCGCTCCAGCGCACCTTCGAGCCGCGTGCGCAGCTCACTCAACTCGGCCACGCGGCCACGCTACTTCAGTACGGGTTGCCGAAGCCCAGCACGTCGCTCACGTAGCGCGTCTTGCGCCACACGCCGTCTTGCCCGCCGCCGGGCTTGCTGGTGTTGCCCTCCAGCGTGGTGAGCGAGCCGTCGGAGTTCACCTTCTCCACGAGGCCGATGTGGTCGGCGACGCCGTCATCATCCCAATCGAACAACACCAGGTCGCCGGGCTGCGGGTTCGAGGTGCCCTTCCAGTTGCCGGTGCTCTTGAGCTGGTTCACCACGCTCGGGCAGTAGGGGTTGTTCATCTTCCCGCCGGAGTGCTGCGACACCCAGCTCACGAAGTCGGCGCACCACGCCTCGGAGCCGCGCCCGAAGTAGTTGGGGTACTTCAGAATCGCGCCGCCATTGGAGCCCGACTCCAGCGTGCCCAGCTGGCTGCGCGCGGTGTCGAGCATCGACTGACGAAGCGCGCTGCTGCCCGCGGGCTGCGTGGGCGTGGTCGGCGTGGTGGAGACGGTGCCGTTCAGCGCGCGCCACGTGGCGGGCCCGATGACGCCGTCTGCCGAGAGCCCCTTCGCACGCTGAAACGCCACCACCGCGCCGCGCGTCTGCGGGCCGAACTGCCCATCGACGCCGCTGCCGGGGAGGAAGCCGTGCTTCACCAACAGCTGCTGCGCGTCGCGCACGTCGCCGCCCATGTCGCCCTGCCGCAACACCGGCTGCGCGCTGCCCGACGGCGGCGGAGGCGCCACGGTGCCGCTCTTGAGCGCCGCCCAGGTCCTGGGGCCCACCACGCCGTCGACCGCCAGGCCCTTCGCGCGCTGGAAGGCCTTCACCGCCGCTTCGGTCTTCGGCCCGAAGTCACCGTCGAGCGCGCCCGGCGAGAACCCCGCGTTCGCCAGCGCCTGCTGGAGCTGCTTCACCGACGCGCCCGAAGCGCCCCGACTGAGGGTTGGAGTCGACGATGAGGCGGTGAGGGTCTGGGGAACGTAGCGAGCGACTGAGACGGTCATGGGTGCGATCTCCTTGGGGAAATTGTCGCCCGTGGAATTTTTCAGGTTGTCACCAAGCGGGTTGACAGCGCGCTGGTGCACCGGCGCTCCAACGTAAGTGGTTAAGAATTGTTTGGGTGGAGCACGCGCGCACCAGCGTGGTTACCCTCGCCTGCACTCATGAGCGACGAAACGCGCAGCGCGAGCCTCAAGGAAATACCGGTTCTTTTATTCGTGCGCGGCGCGACGTTGCTCACGGTGATGGTGACGCTGCTGGGGAGCCTCCACTGGTACCTCGGCCTGCGACTGATTCGTGACACGGGCCTGCCGGGCGCCGCGTGGGGCGTCATCTGGACGCTGTTCGCGGTGCTGCTGGGCGGCTTCATCGGCGGGCGGTTGCTGCCGCGGCCCGCGGCGAAGGTGCTGCAGTGGTTCGGCTTCATGTGGATGGGCGCGTTCGGGTTGCTGGTCACCGGCTTCGCGGTGAGCGACCTCGTGCTCCTCATCGCCGGCAAGTTCGCGACGCCGCAGGCCGACTGGGAGCTGTGGCGCACCGTCACCGTGCTGGCCGTGGTCGGGCCGACGCTTGCGTGGGGCTTCTACGTGTCGGGCCGCCCGGCGACGAAGCGCATCACTATCGACATCCCCGGGTTGCACCAGTCGCTCGACGGCTTCCGCATCGTGCAGCTCTCCGACGTGCACATCGGCGAGACGTTGGACCGCCGCTTCGCGAAGACGGTGACGGACCACGCGAACGGGTTGAAGCCCGACCTCATCGCGGTGACCGGCGACCTCATCGACGGCGCGGTGCACAAGCTGCGCGACGAGGTGCAGCCGCTCTCGGAGCTCCGCGCGGAGCACGGCGTCTATTACGTGACGGGGAACCACGAGTACTACCACGGCGGCTCCGCGTGGCAGGCGGAGGCGCGGCGGCTCGGCTTCACCGTGCTGCACAACGAGCACGTGGTGGTGGCCGACGGGAAGCTGGTCATCGGCGGCGTGCCTGACGTGGAGGGCGGCAACTTCTCGCCCGCGCACGCGCCCGACGCGCACGCCACCTTCGCGTCAGCGCCGGTCGACGTGCCACGCATCTTGCTGGCGCATCAACCGCGCTTCGCGAAGGCGGCGGCCGCGGTCAACGTCGCGCTGATGCTCTCGGGGCACACGCACGGCGGGCAGATTTTTCCCTTCATGTTCTTCGTGAAGCTGCAGCAGCCGGTCATCGGCGGCTTCTCCACGCTGCACGGCGTGCCGACGTACACCAGCAACGGCACCGGCTACTGGGGGCCTCCCTTCCGCATCGGCGCGCGCGGCGAGGTCACCGAAGTCACCCTGCGCGCGGCATAAAAAAACGCCCCCGGTCTCCCGGAGGCGCTCTCTTACGGGTTGGAACCCGGGCGCGCGTTACGGCTTGGCGGTCGCCTGGCCGGCCTTCTTCCAGCCCATGATGCCTTCCTGCAGCACGGCCACCGTGTAGCCGGCGTCCTGCGCGCGGCGGGCGGCGGCGTCAGACGCCTTGCAGCTCGCGTTGGCGCAGTAGAAGACGAGCTTGCTGGCCTTGTCGGCGGGGAGCTCCGTGAGCTTGTACTCGCTGCTCGAGCTGAGCAGCACCGCGCCGGGGATGACGCCGAACTTGCCGCGCGTCTCGGCGTCGTTCACGTCGACCATCGTCGCGGTCTTCGCCTTGGTCCACTCCATGACCTGACCGATGGTGGCCTTGGTGAGCTCGGGCACGATGGAGGCCTTCGGCTCGCCCGCGAGCGCGACGGTGGACACGAACGAGGTGGCGAGGACGGCCGACAGGACGATGCGCTTCATGAAGCTCTCCGGAAGAAGTGGTGACGACGGGGTTATGTGCCGTTCGGGCGCTGACTTTCAAGACCGCAAGGCCGCGAGCCCCTCATCGACCGAGACGACCGGCTGGTAGCCCAGCTCCCGGCGGGCCTTCGCGGCGTTCACCGTCACCGACGCCGACATCATGAAGATGGCGAAGCGCGTGAACGGCGGCCGGCGCTGGAGGCCCAGGAGCGTCCACACGCCTTCGACCAGCACCGCCAGCCCGCGCATCAACCACGTCGGCACCGAGCGCTCCGGCAGCGTGACGCCGCGGGTGCGCGCGGAGGCCGACAGGAAGTCGTGCATGGTGCGCGTGCCGTCGTCGCACACGAAGTACGCCTCGCCGCCACGGCCGCGCGTCAACGCCAGCTCCAGCGCCGCAACGAGGTTGAAGACGTGCGTGGTGGAGGTGCGCTGGCGGCCGCCGTCGAACCACGCCCAGCCCCCCTTCTGCGCGACCTCCAGCACCGCGGGCAGCACCGACGCATCGCGCGGGCCCCACACCAGCCGCGGGCGGATGCTCAGCGTCGTGAAGCCCTCGGCGTTGGCGGCCAGCACGCGGCGCTCGGCTTCGGCCTTGGTCTCTGAATACAGAAAGCGCTGCGGCGTGGCGTAGGGCGCGGTCTCATCGACGTCGTTCAAGTCTTCGCCGTTGAAGAGCGCGGCCTCGGTGCCGACGAGGATGAAGCGCTTCACGCCCGCCTGCTTCGCCGCGTCCAACACGCGCTGGGTGCCGAGGACGTTCGCTGCTTCGAACTCCGCGCGCGTGCCCCACTCTTCGACGAAGGCCGCGGCGTGGATGACGGCGTCGCAGCCCGCGAGCATCGCCGCGTCGACGGTGCTCAAGTCACCGCGCACCGGCGTCGCGCCGTAACCCTCCACGACCTTTTCAGATGATGCGGAGCGCGCGAGCGCGACCACCTCGTGCCCCGACGCGTGGAGCTTCTCGATGACGTGCCCACCGATGAAGCCGCTGCCGCCGGTGACGAAGACGCGCACGTCACACCTCCGCGACGGCGCGCTCGCTCAACGTCCACACCTGCTCGGCCAACGCGAGGTCGCTCCCGTCGGTGTTGGTCTCCGTGATGGCGCAGTCGGCGAGGTACGCGCCTGACTTGCCCGCGAGCTCCGGCGCCAGCGCCGCGTACACCGTGGTCGCCGCGCCCTGCTCCGCCGTCTTGAAGAGGAACGGCCCGAGGGTGCGGAACGCCGAGACGATGATGCCCGGGAGTCGAAGCCCCTGCGTGATGTTGGTGACCACGATGCCGGGGTGCACCGCGAAGGCCTCCATGCCCGCGGGCAGCCGCTTCGCCAGCGCGCGCGTGAAGAGTGCGTTCGCCAGCTTCGAGTCGCCGTACATGCCCATCGGCGAATACGCGGTGGGCTTCTTCTCCAACGACGCCAGCAGCCGCTCGCGCTTCGAGCGCTTGTGCGCGCGGCTCGACACCGTCACCACGCGCGCGCCGGGCTGCAGCGCTGGCAGCAGCTGCGTCGTCAGCAGGAAGTGCGCGAGGTGGTTCGTCGCCAGCTGCGTCTCGAAGCCCTGCGCGGTGGTGCTCGGCGGCAGGCCCATCAGGCCCGCGTTGTTGATGAGCAGGTGCAGCGGGCGCGTGCCCCACGCGGCGGTGAACGCGCGCACGGAGTTCAAGTCACTCAAATCGAGCGCACGCACCTCCGAGGCGTTCGGCAGCGTCTTCGCCACCGCTTCTCCGGCTTTCACGTTGCGCACCGCCAGCACCACGTGCGCACCGGCGGAGGACAACGCTTTCGCGGTCTCCAGGCCGATGCCCGACGACGCGCCGGTGATGATGACGGTCTTCCCCGTGAGCGACGCGCCGCGGAGCGCCTCCTGCGCGGTGGAGCGGCTGCCGAGCGTCACGCGATGGCCTTCTCGCTCGCCGCCCACACCTTCTCCGCCAGCTCGGCGTCGACGCCGGCAGCGCTGGTCTTCGCCACCTTGCAGTCCGCGAGGTACGCGCCCGACTGGCCCTTCAACTCCGGAGCGGTGGCTGCGTACACGCTGGTCGCGGCGCCCTGCGGGATGCTCTTCATGAAGAGCCCGCCCACCACGCGGAAGATGGCGCCCATCACCCCCATGCTGCGCGAGAGGTTGGTGTTGATGACGCCGGGGTGAAGCGAGAACGCCTCGACGCCCGCGGGGAGCCGCTTCGCGAGCGCCTTCACGAAGAGCACGTTGCCGAGCTTCGAGTCTCCGTACGCGCCGAACGGCGAATAGTCGGTGGGCTTCTTCTCGAGCGCCGCGAGGAGCCGCGCGCCCTTGCCCATCTTGTGTGCCTCGCTCGACAACGCGACGATGCGCGACGGCGCCGACTTCTCGAGCACCGGCAGCAGCGCTGTGGTGAGCGCGAAGTGGCCGACGTGGTTGGTGCCGACCTGCAACTCGAAGCCCTGCTTCGTCTCGCCCTTGGGCGTGGCCATGATGCCGGCGTTGTTGATGAGCAGGTGCAGCGGGCGGCCGCTGGCGAGGTACGCGTCGGTGAAGCGCTTCACGGAGTCGAGGTCGCCCAGCTCCAGCTCCATCGCTTCGACGTTCGCGCCGAGCGTCTTGGCGAGCTCCTGGCCGGCCTTCACGTTGCGCACCGCGATGATGACGTTCGCGCCGGCCTTCGCCAGCACGCGCGCGGTCTCGGTGCCGATACCCGATGTGGCGCCAGTGACGATGACCGTCTTGCCAGCGAGGGACTGCCCCTGCAGCGCTTCTTCCGCGGTGCTTCTCGATCCAAGGCTCATGGTGGCTTTCGGGTTAGCGACGACGCGGAGCGCGACGCCGTGAAGAAGTGTGAACGAACGACGCCGCGTCGAGCAGCGCAGACACCATCGGCGTCTCGTCAGCGCGATTCTTCCCCGCGATGTCGTACGCCACGCCGTGGTCGGGAGACGTGCGCGGCACCGGCAGCCCCAGCGTCACGTTGACGGTGCGCGTGAAGTCGAGCGTCTTGGTCGCCACCAGCCCCTGGTCGTGGAACATCGCCAGCGCCACGTCGAACGAGCCTCCCTCTCCCTGGGGAGAGGGTCTCGCGGAGCGAGGGGTGAGGGGCATCTTCGCAAACAGTCCGTCAGCGGCGAACGGCCCGTGCGCGTCGACGCCGTTGCGCCGCGCCTGCGCGATGGCCGGCGCGATGACGCGGATTTCTTCATCACCCAACACGCCACCGTCGCCCGCGTGCGGGTTCACGCCGCACACCGCGATGCGCGGCTTCTTGCCGACCAGCGCGGTCCACCCGTCAGACAACCGCGAGAGCTGCTTCACCAGCTTCGGCAGCGTCAGCGCGCCCGGCACTTCGCGCAGCGGCAGGTGGTTCGTCGCCAGCGCCACCGAGAGCTTCGGGCCCTTCATCAGCATCATCACCTCGACGCCGAAGGCCTCCGCGAGCAGCTCGGTGTGGCCAGAGAACGGCACACCCGCCTTCGAGATGGCCTCCTTCGAGACCGGCGCGGTGCAGAGGGCATCGACCTCTCCGGCCTGCGCGGCGGCGATGGCAGCGTTCACGTAGGCCAGCTGCGCGAGGCCGCCGAGGCGCGTGGGCTTGCCGGGCTTGCGGTCGTGCGCGGCGAGCCGGCTCACCACGCGCAGCTCGTGCTTCGTGCGCAGCGACGCGTCGCCGAACAGCACCGGCGTCAGCGCGCGCTGCACCTTCGGGTTCGCGAGCGCCTTGAGGGTGACCTCCGCGCCGATGCCCGACGGGTCACCCAGCGAGATGCCGACGCGCGGTTTCATGGGTCAGAGTTTGACTTCGACCACGGCGCTCGCGCGGAGCTCCTGCACGAACTGCTCGGTGTACTTCTCCATCTGGCCGCGGAGCATCCGCTCGCGCAACTGGTCCTTCACCTCGTCGAGCGGCGGCGCCGCCAGCGCGCGCTTCTCTTCGACCTTGAGTACGTGCCAGCCGAACTTGGTGCGGATGGGCTCGGAGACGCCGCCGACGGGCAGCGTGAACGCGGAGCGCTCGAACTCGGCGGTCATCACGCCGCGCTTGAAGAAGCCCAGGTCGCCACCATCGGCCGCCGAGGGGCCTTCGCTCTTCTTCTTCGCCAGCTCGCCGAAGTCGACGCCGGGCTTCTTCGCTTCTTCCGCGAGCGCGAGCGCCTTCTTGTAGGCCGCGTCGACCTGCTCGTCGGTGGCCTTGCCGGGCACCTGCACGAGGATGTGCCGCGCGTGCACCTCGTACTCGTGCGCCTCGTCGTGCGCCCACTTCGCGTACTCGGCCTTCAGGTCTTCGTCGGAGATCTTCACCTTGCTGCGGACCTTCAAGTTCACCAGCTTCAGGCGCGCGAGGTGCTTGCGCATGAAGTTCTTGTAGGTGGGGATGGTGTAGCCCTCTTGCGCGAGCGCCTGCTCCAGCTGCTCGTCGGTCATGTTGTTGTTCTTCTTCACGTCGGCCAGCGACATGTCGATTTCGGAGTCGGCGACCTCGATGTTGAGCTCCTTGACCTGGGCCTCCATCAGCTTCTCGCCGATGAGCAGATCGAGGCTGCGCTTCACGAGCTCGTCGCGTAACGCGGCGCGCTTGGCCGGGTCCGGCTCCATGCGCAGGCGCTGGAAGTCGGGGCCCACGCGGCTCTCGACCTCCGACAAGGTGATGATGTCGTTGTTGACGACGGCGGCGACGCGGTCGACCAGCTCCGCGCGCACGGGCAGCGCCAACACCAGCAGACTGATCAGCGCTCTCTTCACGCGGAGGCACATAAGCAAACCCCGCCCTCCCGGCAACCCGCGACTCAAGCGAAGCTCCAACACCTGGAGGTGCCACGGCAACTCTCACGGTGAACGATGACGCCTGTCCCACCCAGCCTCGACGACGCGCTCGCCAACACGACGTGGGTGCGGCGACTCGCGCGCTCACTGACCAGCGACGCTGACGCCGACGACCTCGCGCAAGACGCGTGGGAGGCCGCGCTGTCGGTCGACCACCCGTCACGCGGCTGGTTCGCGGGCGCGCTGCGGAACCTCGCGGCGTTCCACCACCGCACCACGGCGCGCAGGGTGCGTCGCGACGCGGCGGTCGAACTCCCCGAGCCTGAACCGACGCCCGACGTGGTGCTGGAGCGCCTCGAGGCGCAGCGCCAGCTGGCGACGTTCGTCTCGGAGCTCCCGGAGCCCACGCGCACCGTCGTCTACCTCCGCTACTTCGAGGGGCTCGACGCGACGGCCATCGGCGAGAAGCTGCAGCTGCCGCCGGGCACGGTTCGTTGGCGGCTCAAACAGGGCCTCGACACGCTGCGCGCGCGGCTCGACGCGCAGGCGGGCGGCCGCGAGCACTGGTCGGCGGTGCTGCTGCCGCTCGCGCAGTCGAAGACCTCTCCCTTTTCCCTCACTGGAGTGATGCTGATGAAGCTCAAGCACGTGGCAGCGGTGGCGGTGGCGTTGGTGCTCTTCATCTTCGGCGGGCTGGCGCTGCGCTGTTCTCCTGACGGAACGTCGATGGCCGCAGACACCGCGCCGACGCCCGCCGTCGTCAGCGCGTCTTCACGCACCACGGTCGCAGACGTCGTGCCCGCCACCGGTCCGCTGCCGTCTTGGCGTGCGCAGCCCAACGCACCCAACCGCAAGGTCGCGGGCCGCGTACTCCTCGACGGCGCGCCGCTCGCGGGCGCCACCGTCACCCTCACGATGGATGAGCAACCCACCGACGCACCGCCGCAGGAGCGCATCACCGCGACCGACGGCACCTTCGACTTCGGCGTACAGCCCGCGGTCGCGGTCGGCGTCGGCGCGTTCGTCGATGGTCACGCGCCCGTCATCGTCGACCTCGATCTGCGAAACCCCGACGAGAAGCCGCGCCCTGAGTCGCTCGAGCTCGTCGTGCCGTCGGGCTGCCCCGCGATGCTCACCGGCCACGTGTTCGACTCCGGCTCGGGGCCGATTGCCAACGCCGTCGTTCGCCCCGCCCGCACCTCGGGGGCGCACACCGACGCCCGCGGCGCGTACGCGCTCTGCCTCCCAGTCGGCGAAAGTCAGCTCACCGTCGAGGCGCGCGGGTACGGCGCGATGAGCATGCGGCTGACCATCGACGGGCCCACCTCGCGCGACGTGGTGCTCGCACCGGAGGCCCTCATCGAAGGGGTGGTCGTCGACCAGAGCGCGCACCCGGTCGCTGACGCGCTGGTCACCGCGAACCAGCGCATCTGGCAAAACAGCGACCTCGCCCGGCGCGGCGTCGCACGCACCGACCCGCTCGGGCGCTTCTCGCTCAACGTCGCGCCGGGTGAGTACCGCGTGCACGCCGTCGCCAACGGCACCAGCTTCAGCCCGCTGCAGGTGGTGAGCGCGCTCGTGGGCGAGCCCGCACGCCCGCTCACGTTGGTGGTGAAGCAAGGGGTGCGCGTCAGCGGCGTGGTGATGAACAACGGCAAGCCCGTGCCCGGCGCGAACGTCACCGCTCACACCGTGGCCACCGGCCGCGAGGTCGACGCCTTCAGCCAGAACGATGGGCGCTTCGTGCTCGACGGTGTGCCTCCGGGCGAGCTGGTCTTCACTGCAGAGCCGTGGGCCGTCGACCAACCGCGCCGCTACTTCGCGAAGTCCGACGCACCGGAGGTGACGCTCGAGGTCAACCGCATGGCGCTGGTACGCGGCGTGGTCACGCGTCACAAGGTGCCGGTCTCCGGCGCGAAGGTCTCCGCGGCGTCGGAGCTCACCTCCGTGAGCACGGTCAGCGACGAGCGCGGTCGCTATGTGCTCGAAGGTCTCCACCGCGGCGCGCACGTCATCACCGCCACCAGCGAGACGAAGGGCGCGTTCGTGAGCACGACCCTCTCCATCAGGGGCCGTGAAGAAGCGGCGCTCGACCTCGAGCTCACCGGCGCCGGCGTCATCGAGGGCACGGTGGTCGACGAGAAGAACCAGCCCATCATCGGCGCCCGCGTAGTGTGGACCAGCGCTCGCCAGGACGAC
>CAMLFP010000185.1 GCA_946479335.1 uncultured Archangium sp. | reverse complement strand
ATCACCGACCACGACACGCTCGCTGCGCTGCCCGAAGCACGGGAGCGCGCGCTCGAGCTCGGGGTGGAGCTGATCTCCGGCATCGAGGTGTCGTGCGCGCACAACCGCCGCGAGGTGCACGTGCTGGGGCACTTCGTCGACCCATCGAACGCCGCGCTGCTCGACTACACGCGGCGCCTGGTGACCGAGCGAGAGACGCGCATGACGCGCATGATCGAGCGCCTCGTCGCCGCGGGCGTGCCGGTGTCGCTGCCGCAGGTGCAGGCCATCGCGGGAGACGGCCTGCTGACGCGCCCCCACCTCGCGCGCGCGCTGGTGGAGTCACGGGTGTGCGCCACGTTCCGCGAGGCGTTCGACCGCTTTCTCGGCGACGGCAAGCTGGCGTGGGTGCCCAAGCAGGAGACGACGGTGGCAGAGGCGGTGGCGCTGATTCATGGCGCCGGCGGCACCGCGACCATCGCGCACCCCGGCAGCTCGCGGATCAACCACCTCGAGTTCGAGGAGATGGCGCGCGCGGGCCTCGACGGCATCGAGGCGCTCCACCGCGATCACCCGCCGACGCAGCGTGAGCTCTTCGCGCGCTGGGCCGCGGAGTTCTCGCTGTGCGTCACCGCCGGCAGCGACTTCCACGGCCCGAAGGTCGCACCCGATCGCGAGTTCGGGGCGATCTCCATGACGCAGGCGCAGCTCGACGCGCTCGCGCGCCGCCGGAGCTGACCGTCACTTCCACAGGTTCTTGTCGATGGTCGTCGGCTTGACCGTCGTGTCGAGCTCGACCTGCCCTTCTGACTTCGCCTCCACGCCGCCGACTCCGCGCGCGCGGATGACCAGCGCGTTCTTGCCTTCCTTCAACGTCACCGGCGCCTCGAACTTCCCGTTCGCGTCGACGCGCACGATGCGGCCCTGCACCTCGAGCGACGCGCCGGGCTCCACCGAGCCCTTCAGCGTGAGCTTCTGCTTGTTCACCGTGCTGTTGGGCGGCGGCAGCGCCACCTTGAGCAGCAACGACGAGGGGATGGTGATCGGGTCACTCACCGGCTGGCCCGGCTTCACGATCGACTGCTGGCCCGCGCGCACGATGACCACGCGACCGCCGCCCGCGAACGCCACCTCGCCGCTCTCCGCGCCCAACGCCACCGTGCCCTGCCCGTTGTTGGCGATGGTGAACACGCCGCCGTCGGTGGTGGCCACCGCGTCGGAGTTCGACGCGCGCACCTCGAACACGTGCCGCCCGCCGCCCTTCACGGAGGCGCGCGCCATACCGGTCTCGAGGAGCAGCTTCGTGATGCTCTCGCGGAGTTCGCCGATGCCGACCTCGGTGCCGGGCTCCATCTTGACCTGCCAGGTCTCACCGCCGACGAGCACCGCGTAGCTGCCGTCAGCCGTGCGCACGCCATCATTGGGTTCGAGCACGTCGCCGCTCTTCGCGTCTTGCCACTCGCCGCCCGCCCCTTTGCGGATCTGCACGGTGCCGGTCACCTCGCCCAACTTCACCTCGGTGATGCGCGCGCCCGCGTCGAGCGCGACCGACGCGTCGGGGACGGCGATGGGCGGCGGCAAGGGCTGGGCCCGGGGCTCCGAGAGGAACAGCCACCAGGCGAGCGGCACCGCCGCGGCGATCAAGAGCAACGCGAGTGCGAACCGGAGGCGCGACGACATCCACCGCGACCGTAGCAGGTTGCGGCGAAAGCACTTCCGCGGCGCGTTGGAGCGCTGCTGCGCGTACAACCCGCCCCGTGAAGCTCACCCGGAGAACCGTGGAGTCGGCTGCCCTCTTCGCGGCGGCGTTCTTCCTCACCACGCTGGCGCATGAGCTCGCGCACGCCATCGCTGCGGTACTCGTCGGTCGAGACCCGGTGATGTTCACCACGAGCGTCCACTGCGACATGGAAGGCACCGTGAGCGCCCGGGTGATCACCACGCTCGCCGGGCCGCTCTTCAGCGGGCTCAGCGGCGCGGGGCTCTTGTTCATCGCGCGTGCGATGAGGGGCGCTCCCCGCGCGCGGCTCTTCGTGGCGTGGCTCGGGTACCACGGGCTGGTGAACCTCGTCGGCTACGTGTTCTCCGCGTGGTTCGCGCCCGACGCCGATCTCGGCTCCGCGACGCGCTTGCTGGGCGTGCCCACGCCGGGGTTGATCGCCCTCATGGGGCTCGGCCTCGCGGGGCTGCGGCTGGTCGCGCGGCCGTTCGGCGTGGTCTTCGCGCAGCTCGCACCCGCCCCCCTCGCGACCGAGGCGGAGGCGAACGCGTGGTCGAAGGAGCTGGGCGTGTACGCGGGCTTCCTCGCGACGCCGGTGGTGATGCTCTCGATGCTGCCGGTGCCGCACTGGCTGACGCTGCTCTACTGCGGCGTCTCCGCGTTCCCGCTGTTCGATCTCCCTGACGCCGTCGTGCGCGCGCGAGACGGTGCGGGCAAGACGCCGCTCGCTGGAGCGACGCCGGTGCCGTTCATCATCGCCTTCGTGGTGCTGGTGCTCGTCAGCCGCCTCGTCTTCGACGGCGGCGTGCCCTTCACCCGGTGATGCCCTTGCCCTGACCGCCGACGTCGATCGCCGTGCCCGCGGTCTTCTTCTTCGTCGTGCCCGCGGCCTTGAAGGTCAGCGTGAAGCAGGCGCCCTTCCCCGGCTCGCTGGCGACGTCGATGCGGCCCTCGTGCTCCTGCATCACGCGGTAGGCGACGGCGAGGCCGAGGCCGATGTTGGTCCACACGTCTTTGGTGGTGAAGAACGGCTCGAAGACGCGCGCCAGGTTCTCGGGGGGGATTCCCTTCCCGGTGTCGGTCACGGTCAGCGTTGCGCCACCCTCGGTCTCCACGAGCGCGAAGGTGAGCTGCCTGTGCGGCGCTGACTTCATCGCGGTGCGCGCGTTGACGCAGAGCTGCGCGAGCACCTGCTCCAGCTGCTCCGAGTCTCCATCGATGCGCACGGGGGTCGGGGGCAGCGTGGCGTCGACCTGCACCGCCGGGTCGCGCCCGCGCTCGATGGTCACGACGCGATTCACGAGGGCGGAGAGGTCCATCGGCGCGAGCGAGACCTCGCCGCGCTTCTGCGAGAAGCGGAGCAACTGCTGGGTGATCTCCCGGCAGCGCTGCGCGCTCTCCTCGATCTGCTTGAGGAGCGAGAAGTTGTCGTCGTCTTCCTTCGCGTCCATCAGCAGCAACTGCGCGTTGCCGAGGATGCCCACCAGCGGGTTGTTGATCTCATGCGCGACGCCCGCGCCGAGCTGACCGATGGCCGCCAGCTTCTGCGCCTCGAGCAACTGGGCCTGCGCCGCACGCAGCGATGCGGTCGCTTCGTCGACCCGGCGCTTGAGTTCGTCGTTCCACGTCAACAGGCGCGCGCGAGACGACTCCAACTCCGCACCCATGACGTTGAAGGTGGTGCCGACCTGCGTGAGTTCGTCGCCTCCGCGCAGCTGCACGCGCTGGCCGAGCTCTCCGCGCCCGAACGCCTCCGCGACCGAAGCGAGCTCGTGGAGCCGCTCGGCGAGCCGCCCCGCGAAGAGCACCGAGACGAGGATCAGCAGCAGCACGGTGAGGCCCATGCCGCCGAGCACGCTGCGCCGCAACGAGTTCACCGGCGCGCGCGCCTCCGCGAGCGGCACCGACACCACCGCGGTCAGCCCCAGCTTCCCGGGCACCTTCTCGGTCGCGATCTGCTCGGTGGGCGTCAGCGAGAAGGTGCTCTGCAACGCCGCCAGGCGCGAGGCCTCGAGCTTCTCCAACGGCGCGGCGACCACGCTGCTGGCGATCACGCGGCCATCGGCGTCGACCAGCTCCATGGTCGTGGAGGGCGGCGCGTGCGTGTAGAGCCACGTCGAGAGCACCTTGAGCGTCAGCCCCAGCACCACCATCGGCGCGTCGGGGCCGCGCGGGCCCACCTGGATCGCGGCGGGCATCCACGGGCCGGCGACGCTGTCTTGCGCGGGGCCCAGCGCCAGTTGGCCGGGTTCGCCATACGCGCCGAGCGTCGAGAGCGGCAGCAGCGAGAGCAGCTTCTCGCGCGTCACCGTCACCTGGGGGCGCTCGTCGCGCGGGCCGATGAAGGCGTCGAGCTCAGGGCGCGCGGGCGCGTGCAGCGCGGCCGTCACCACCGCCGGAGATTGCGACGCGAGCAATTGAAGCCCACCGACCGCCTCCTCCGGGGAGACCTTCGTCCACTCGATGAGCGCCGCCGACTGCGCGAGTGACTCGAGCGAGGAGGCCAACTGGGTGCCAGCGCTTTCCGCGGCGGCCACTGCCAACGCGCGCTGTTCGCGCTCGAGGCGCGTGCCCAGCTCGCGCTCCGCTTCACGCAGCAACCAGAAGCCGGCGAACGCGAGCGGCACCACCGCCGCGGCCAACACGAAGAGCAGCAGCTTCTGCGAGAGCCGCATCACGCGATGTTCCGCTCGCCACCCGGGCGATCACTGAACAGCACCACGCTGCCCTGCACCGCCTTGGCCCGCTTCTTCAGCTCCGCGGCCTGGCGCGCCAGCTCGGGGTGGTCGACGGTGCCGTCGCTCATCACCGCGGCGATCGACACGCTCATGATGGGGAACTTGCGGCGCTGGCCGTAGCGATCCTCCGCCTCGATGGAGCCGCGCTCGCGATCGGCGCGCTCGTAATAGAGCGGGATGATGCGATCGAACGACTCGATGATCCGCCGGGAGATGGGCTCGGCCTGCTCGGGCCGCACGATGAAGACGAAGTCGTCGCCTGCGACGTGGCCGACGAACTCCGAGCCATCGCCCAGCTGCGAGACCACCTCGCGCAAGATGTCGGCGGTCTGCCGCACCACGCCGTCGGCCTTCGCGAAGCCGTAGAAGTCGTTGAACGCCTTCAGGTTGTCGAGATCGAGGTAGCAGAACGCGAACGCGGCCTTCTCGAGAATGCGGCGCTGCACCTCGCGCTCGATGGCGGCGGAGCCGGGGAGCTGTGTGGTGGGGCTGGCGCTGGTCTCGGCGTTACGCCGGCGCAGCACCGACTCGACGCGCGCGCCGAGCTCCAGCGCGTCGAAGGGCTTGGTGAGGTAGTCGTCGCCGCCCAGCTTCAGCGCGCGGACCTTGGCCGACGTGTCGCTGCGCGCGGAGATGAAGATCACCGACAGCGGGCTCGGCGCGCGCTCGGCCTTGAGCGCCTCGAAGAACCGGAACCCGTCGCCGTCGGGCAACGAGACGTCGAGCAGCATCAGGTCGGGGCGGCGGCGCGTGATGGCGACGCGGGCCTCCTCGACCGACCCTGCGCGCTCGACGTCGAAGCCCTGGTTCGCCAGCACCTCGGCGCAGATCGCCGTGATCTGGGGATCATCGTCGACCACCAGCACCCGGCCGCGCCCGCCGTCGGGCTTGCGCAGCGCCGCCTCGACGCCGGCGATCAGCGTCGACGGGCCGATCGGCTTCTGCAGCACGCCCGCGGCCCCGGCGCGGATCGCGAGCTCCCGCACCGGTGACCCGGTGAGCATCACCACGCGCGAGCTGCGCAGCTCGGGGTCATTGCGGAAGATCTCCAACAGCTCGAGGCCCGCGATGTCAGGCAGCCGGTGATCGAGCGTGATCAGCTCCGGCCGCAGCCGCCGCGCGAGGGCCAGCGCGTCTTCTCCGCTGTTGGCGATCAACACCCGGTAGCCCGCCTGCAGCAGCTCGGCCTTCAGCACCCACGAGAGCTCCACGACGTCGTCGACGATCAACACCGTGCCGCGGGTGCTGGGCACCGGCTCGGGCAACGTCTCCGGCGGCACCTCGGGGAACACCGCGATGAAGCGCGCGCCCGGCCCCGGCTCGGCCCAGATGCGCCCGCCGTGGCCCTCGACGATGGTCTTGCAGATCGACAGCCCCAGGCCCGTGCCCGGGAGGTTGCGCGTCTTCGCGGAGCGCGCCTGCTCGAAGCGGTCGAAGATGCGCTCGAGATCTCCCTCGGCGATCGACTCCCCCGAGTTCCACACCGACAACGCGACGAAGCCCGGCGCGTCGATGGGCTGGCCGACCGTCACCTTCACCGTGCCGCCCTCGGGCGTGAACTTCACCGCGTTGGTCAGCAGGTTGTTCAGCACCTGCCCCACGCGGTTCGGGTCAGCGAGCACCTTCACGCTCGACGGCGCCTCGACCACCGTCTCGATCTTCTTCTCGGCGAACGCCGGGCCGTAGCGCTCCACGGCCGCGCGCGCCGCGTCGACGAGCCGCAGCAGCTGGAAGTCGAGGTTGAGCGCTCCATCCTCGAACTTCGCGAGGTCGAGCAGATCGTCGACCAGCGCGTTGAGCCGCTCCGTCGACTCGCGCGCCATCGCGAGGAAGCGCCGCTGCTTCTCGTTGACGTCACCGGCCAGCTTGTTGAGCACCAGGTCGAGCGCCCCGGCGATGCTGGTCAACGGCGTGCGCAGCTCGTGGCTGATGATGCCCACGAACTCGTCTTTGCGCTGGGTGAGCAGCTTCTGTTCGCTCACGTCGCGCAGCACCACCACCAGCCCGTGGAGCCCCTTCGACGGCCCCGCGACCGGCGTCACCACCAGCTCCACCGCGCGCCCGTCGAGCTCCAGCTCTTCGCGCACCGTCTTCGCGCCGCCGTATTCCCACCCGCGCACCAGCTCGAAGGGCGAGAGCCCCAGCGCCTCGGTGAGCTGCTCGAGCTGTGGCCGCGCGTCGAGCACGCCCAGCTGCAGCAGCTCCCGCGCCGCGCGGTTGACGACGATCACCCCGCCGCGCGCATCGGTGAGGATCACGCCGTCGCCCATCGCCTCCACCATCTGCTCCACGCGCAGCCGCGCCTCGCGCTCGGCGGTGCGCACGTGGGTGATGGCGTCGGTGGTCTGGTTCACCAGCAGGTCGAGCAGCTCGCCGTCGTCAGGCGAGTACGAGTCGGGCTTCGACGAGAAGAGCGCCAGCGTGCCCACCGTGCGGCGCTCCGAGACCAGCGGCACCGACAGCGCGCCGGGGAAGGTGGCGACCGCGTCGGCCACGCCGCCCACCTCGCCGGTCACGCTGGTCACCACGCGCTCCTCCGGCAACACCACGCCCGCCGACTTGCGGTGCGCGTGCAGCACCCAGT
Organism: uncultured Archangium sp.; assembly: GCA_946479335.1. The sequence continues at coordinate 3,410 of CAMLFP010000185.1, read as the reverse complement.
CACGCACGTGGAGCAGCGCCGTCTCGGTCACCGGCGCGTTGGCGCGGATGCGCAGTGACGACGAGTCGCCGTCGCCGGGCTCCACCAGCACCGCGCTCAGGTCGTGCGGCAACACGCGACCGACGGTGGAGAGCAACCGGTTGACGATGGCCTCGAGCGAGGGCGCGTCCTTCGCGCTCTGCCGGCTCACCTCGTACATCACGTTGAGCGCCTCGACGCGTTTGCGCAGCGACTCGTGGAGCCGATCTTTCTCGCGGCGCAACGAGGCGACGGCCAGCGCGTTGCGCACCGTCATCGTGAGATCGTTCAAGTCCCACGGCTTGGTGACGTAGCGGAAGACCAGCCCCTCGTTGATGACGGAGATCAGATCGTTGGGGTTGGTGTACGCGGTGAGGAGGATCGTGGGGAGCTCCAGCCCCTCCTTGCGCGCGGCGCGCACCAGCTCGATGCCGGTCATCTCCGGCATCTTCTGATCGGTGATCAGCAGGTCGACGTGCCGGCTCCGGAGGATGCGCAGCGCGTCTTCACCGGAGTTGGTGGTCACGACCTCCGCGAGGCGCTCGAACATGCGCGTGAGCACGTCGAGCACGTTCTGCTCGTCGTCGACGCACAGGATGACGGGCTTCGAAGACACAGCGCGCCTGATTCTACGCGCACTTCATTTCTTCTGCTTGCCTGCAGCTTCGATCTCGTCGGAGTTGCTGATCGACATGCGCACCAGGTTTCGCAGCACGGCGTTGCGCTTGATATTCCCGAGGATTTCCTTGAGGTCTTCGTACACTGAAGGGTCATTCACTACAGCGCCCAACGTGCCCTCACCCGACTTGATCTTCCCGGTGATGCTCTTGATGTCGGCGGCTGACTGGCCGAGGTCGGCGAGCAGCGTCTTCGCGTCGCCGTAGACGAGTTGGTAGACGGCGCCGTCCTTCGAGGTCTTCGCGTCGTGGATCAGCTGCGCCACTTCGTCGGCCGCGGCGCCCAGCTCCGTGACCGCGTTGGCGACCTTCTTGTCGTAGATGAGCGCGTGGAGCGAGCCCTCGCCGTTCTTCACGTCGCCCAGCAGCGTGTCGACCTTGGCCACCGCGCTGTCGAGGCGGAGTACGACCTCCGAGGTGCGCGAGAGGATGTTCTTGAGATCGTCGCTGGTGCGCTGGTCGTAGATCAGCGTGTGCACCGGGCCGGGGCCCTTCTCGATGGTGGTGGCGATGCTGCGCGCCGACTTGATGAATGACGTGATGTCGGAGGTCAGCTCCGGCGTGGTGTAGCTCTCGACGCCGCTCTTCAAGTTGCGGGTGATGCCCACCGCGTTGTCGATGATCTCGCTGGCGGCGGTGAGCAGCGAGCTGATGTCGCCGGAGGTGCCGGTCTTGAGCTCGCCGCCGTTGGGCACCTTGGGCTCCTTCTCCGAGCCGAGCGAGATGTCGATCGCCTTGTCACCCAGCACGCCGCGGCCGACGACGCGGGCCACCGAGTCGGTGCGGATACGGTCCTGGTATTTGTTGCTGATCTCCATGCGCACGATGATGCGCTTGTCCTGGAGGTCTTCGGCGAAGTTGATCTTCGCGACGCGGCCCACGGTGAGGCCGCCGAGGCGCACCGGCGCGTCGAGCGCGAGGCCGTCGACGTTCTCGAAGGCGGCCGTGTAGATGTTCTCCTGCTCGAAGAGGCGGCGCTCCTTGCCGATGACGAAGACGACGACGCCCGCCAGCGCGAGCCCGAGCGCGATGAAGAGCCCAGCGCGGATGATGACGCGCTTCTCTCGCTCGGCCGGGGTCATGTTCGGGGTGCTCATCACTCAACCTTTCCTCGCGTCGAAGAACGCCCGAACGTCGGGGTCCGTCGACGCCTGCATTTCATCAACCGTACCCGAGGCCACGACCTTTCGCCGCGCCAGCATGGCGATGCGGTCGCTGACGCGAAACGCGCTGTCCATGTCATGGGTCACGACGATCGACGTACAGCCCAACTGCTCGCTCATCGACATGATCAGCTCGTCGATGATGCGCGTGGAGATCGGATCGAGGCCGGTGGTCGGCTCGTCATAGAGGATCACCTCCGGCTCGATGGCGATGGCGCGCGCCAGGCCCACGCGCTTGCGCATACCGCCCGAGAGATCAGACGGCTTCATCTGCTCGATGCCGGGGAGGTTCACGCGCTTGAGGTTCTTCGCGACGCGCTCGGCGATCTCGTCGTCGCTGGCGTCCTTCAGGTGTTCGCGCAGCGGGTACGCGATGTTCTCGCCCACCGAGAGCGAGTCGAACAACGCCGCGCCCTGGAAGACCATCGCCACGCGCCGGCGCACCTCGCGCAGCGGGGCCTCGCCCAGCGTGGTGACGTCTTGATCTTCGAACCACACGTGGCCCTGGTCGGGGTACAGCAACCCGATGAGGCACTTGAGCATCACGCTCTTGCCGCTGCCGGAGCCGCCGATGATGGTGAGCGTCTCGCCCTTCTTCACCTCGAGGTTGAGGTCTTCGAAGACGCGCTTGGGCCCGAAGGCCTTGTAGAGGCCGTCCCAGCGCACCAACGCCTCGCCTTTTTCGCGCGCGCTCACAGGGCCAGGAACAGCTTGGTGAGGAAGAAGTCAGACAGGCACACCGCCACGGAGGTGATGGCCACCGTCTCGGTCGTCGCGCGGCCCACGCCCTCGGTGCCGCCGGTGACCTCGAAGCCTTTGTAGCAACCGACCAGCCCCACGATGATGCCGAACACCGCGCTCTTGCCGATGCCGGAGCCGAAGTCGAAGAGGTCGGCCGTCTCGATCGCCGCGCGGAAGTACTGGTCCATGGGGATGTCGTATTGCGTCGACGCCACCACCGCGCCGGCGAACAGCCCGAACACGTCGGCCAACGCGGTGAGCGCCGGCATGACGAGGAAGCACGCGATGAGCCGCGGGGTGACCAGCTTCTTGATGGGGTCGGCGCCCAGCGCGGCGATGGCGTCGATCTGCTCCGTCACCTTCATCGAGCCCAGCTCCGCGGTGATGCCCGAGCCGATGCGGCCCCCGACGGTCAGCGCGGTCAGCACCGGCCCCAGCTCGCGAAACAGCGTCAGCACCACCACCTTGCCCACCGTGTGCTGGATGCCGAAGCGCGCCATGAAGAACGCGAACTGCAGCGTCATCACCAGGCCCGCGAACACCGCCGTCAACGTGGCGATCGACAGCGAGCGCGCGCCGAGGGCGACCACCTGGTACGCGATCTCGCCGATGGCCGCGGGCTTGCGGAAGGTGCGCTGCACCGCGCGGATCAGCATCACCATCATGCCGCCGAAGGTGCCGAAGCCCTCCTGTACGCGCGCCGAGAAGGGGATGATCGCGGCCAGCTCCTGACCGACCATGTCGCTGAGGTCGGAGGTCACCGGCTCGAGTTCAGGCTCTGGAGGCGACGAGTCGCTCACTTAGCGGCGCT
>CAMLFP010000184.1 GCA_946479335.1 uncultured Archangium sp. | reverse complement strand
CTCGGCCTTGCCCTTCACCTCGACGCTGTCGAGCTCCTCGAAGCCGTCGCCGCCCACCAGCGCGCGCGTGGCCTTCGAGACCAGCAGCGGCCGGCCCACGGTCTTGGTGAGCGACTCGATGCGGCTCGCGAGGTTCACCGTGTCGCCGATGGCGGTGTAGTCGAGGCGCCGCGCGGCGCTGCCGACGTTGCCCACCACCACGTCGCCGGAGTGGATGCCGATGCCGATGCGCAGCGCCGGTTCTCCGCGCGCCACGCGCGTCTGGTTCAACGTCTCCAGCGCGGTGAGCATCTCGCGGCCGCAGGCCACCGCGTGCGCCGCGTGGTGCGCGTCGGCGAAGGGCGCGCCGAAGTACGCCATCAGCCCGTCGCCGATGAACTTGTCGAGCGTGCCGCCGTGGCGGAAGACGACCTCCACCATCACCGAGTGGTACTCGTTGAGCATCGCCACCACCTGCGTGGGCGTCAGCTGCTCCGACATCGCCGTGAAGTCGCGGATGTCGCTGAACAGCACCGTCACCTGCCGCGACTCCGGCCCGCGCGCGTTCTCGGTGTCGAGCAGCTGCTGCACCACGTTGGGCGAGAAGTAACGGCCCAGCTTCTCGCGGCTCGCGGCCTCCGACGCGGCGCGCTTGAGCAGGTACAGCACGCGCTGCACGAGGTAATGCGACACCGCGCCCGTCAGCAGCAACAACACCCCGGGGATGCTGCTGCTCACCACCGAGAGCCCCGCGTGGCGCTCGAGGAAATACGAGAACGCCGCCGACGAGATGGTGACCAACCACACGTTGCGCGTGGTCAGCGTCAGCATCGCCAGCCAGATGCACACCTCGTAGGCCAGCGCCGTCACCGTCGCCGCCGCGCCCGGCGAGAACGACACCGGCACCGCCTCCCACTGGAGCCAGAACAACAGCGGCACGTCGATGATGGCGATGGACGCGCCCGACGCGCGGCGGGCCTGCGGCACGCGCCACACCAGCAGCCACAGCACCAGCGCGGCCGCGCCGTAGACGCCGAACACCGGGAGGTTCGCGCGCCAGTCGTCGAGCTTCGCCACCAGCGCCTGGTACGCCGAGAGCGCCAACAGCAACGAGACGCCCCCGAGGCGGAACGACGCGACCCACCACGAGTTGCGGGCGCGCTCCTCGTCGATGCTCGACTGCCACGGGTTCATCTCGAGCCTCACTTCGTGCGGCGGCCCTCGTGCGCCAGCCGCGTCAACCAGTTCGCCGCGCGCTGCAGCGCCGCGTCGGTGCCCAGCGTCTGCACCTCCGGCGTCATGCGGTAGCTCCAGTTCTCGGGCCCCATGGTGCCCGGCGTGTTGGTGCGCGCGGTCTCACCGAAGAGGTCCTGCCAGGGGAAGATGGCGTGCGCCGACTGCGCGTTCATCGCCGCGCGCAAGAGCGCCTCGTGCACCTCGAAGCTCCACGTCGGAGGCACCGGCCGGGGGAAGGCCTTCAGCTCCGGCCACAGGTTGGCGATGGCCTCGCGCTCCCAGTCTGACGAGCCCTCCCACCACTGCCGCAGCGTCTCGGTGTCGTGCGTGCCGGTGGTGACCAGCGACACCTCGGGGAAGTGGCGCGGGTCGCGGTACACGCCGTCTTCGCGGCTCCAGCGCATCACCTGGTAGCCGGGCAGCCCCAGCTCCGCCAACACGTCGCGCGCGAAGCGGGGAATCACGCCGAGGTCTTCGGCGACGATGGAAGTGCCTTCCGACAGCAGCGTGAAGTTCTTCTTGCCGAGCGCCCGCTGCAATTCCTGTACATCGGGTACAAATCTGCCCTTCGGCGTCAATTCATCGCGAATGTATTGTCTGAAATAGCCGATGGCGTGGTCGACGCGGCGCAGGTCGTAGGTGGCCGCGGCGTGGCGCGCGCGCCGCTTGAGCCAGGCGTCGTCGTCTTTCGCGAGGGCCTCGAAGTCGAACCACGGCAGGCCCCAGTCTTGCCCGTCGGCGGAGAAATCATCGGGGGGAACGCCGAGGCGCGCGTCGCGGCGCAGGTACCGGGGGAAGCACCAGCAATCGGCCGAGTCCTGCCCGATGATGAAGGGCTCGTCGCCGCACAACGCGATGCCGTACGACTTTGCCTGCGCGCGCACGCGCTGCCACTGCTCGAAGGCCACCCATTGCAGGTATTGGTGAAAGCGCACGCGCGCTTTGTGTTGGTTTGACGCGGCGGCCAGCGCCTTCGGTTCGCGCGTCGAGAGGCCGGTCGGCCACTCCCACCAGGGCTTGGCGCCGAAGTGCTCCGAGAGCGCCGAATACAGCGCGTAGCCGTCGAGCCAGTCGGCCTGCGTGACGCACCACTTCTCGAACTCCGCGCGGCGCTCGGAGGCGCCCTGCTGCTCGAAGGTGGCGAAGGCGCGCTCCAGCGCCGCGGTCTTCAGCGGGAAGACGAGGTCGTAGCGCACCGACTTCGACGCGCGCGCCTCGGCGATGGTGGCCTGTTCTTTCTTGGTGAACGCCACGCCCTCCGGCAGCCACCCGAGGTGGATGAAGAGCGGGTTCAACCCGAAGGCGGAGCGCGTGGAGTACGGGCTCGGGTCGCCGGGCGTGGTGGGCAGCAGCGGCAGCACCATCAACACGCGCTGCGAGGCCTGCTGCAGCCACGCGAAGAGGCGCTCGAAGGCCTCGAAGTCGCCGACGCCGACGTCGTGCGCGCTGCGGAGCGAGAAGACGGGTAACAACACGCCGGAGCTGCGTTGCGGAAGCTTCATCAGTGTGGGCAGTGTGTCCGCAAACGCGTGGGCGCTACAGAAAAGATGCTGCAACCCTTGCCGGCTGCGTTCTCGGGTCGAGACACCACGCTGGTGGCGCGCGGTTTGTTGGGCCAGTTGCTGGTGCACGGGCCGCGCGTGGGCCGCATCGTGGAGACGGAGGCCTACCTCGGGCCGCACGACCACGCGTGCCACTCGTACAAGGGCCGCACGCCGCGCACCGAGGTGATGTTCGGGCCGCCGGGGCGCGCCTACGTGTACCTCATCTACGGCATGCACCTCTGCTTCAACGTCGTCACGGGAAACGGCGCGGCGGTGCTGATTCGCGCGCTGGAGCCGGTGGAAGGCATCGACGCGCGCACCGATGGGCCGGGGCGGTTGACGAAGGCGCTGGGGTTGTCGCTCCGGGCGCACAACGGCGTGGCCCTCGACGCGCCGCCGTTCTTCCTCGCGCGGGGCCTCGACGTGGAGCCTCGTCACATCGCCGCCACCGCGCGCATCGGCGTCGACTACGCGGGGTCATGGGCGCGGCGGAAATTGCGGTTCTTCGACAAGCGTTCTGCCTTTGTCAGCGCCCGCTGAAACCCCGGGCGCCGCCGAAGCATAAGGAGCGTCATGCAGCTTGACCGCAGCCGCGCGGGCAGTCACTTTGCCGCGCCCTTGGATTCCACCGACGACAGCGCGCTGGTGGCGCAGGCCGCCGCCGGCGAGACGGCCGCGTTCGAGGCGCTGGTGGAGCGTCACCGCAACCGCGTCTACGGGTTGGCGCTGCGCATGCTGAACTCCGAAGACGACGCGTCGGAGGTGGTGCAGGAGACGTTCATCTCCGCGTACCGCAACCTCACGCACTTCCGCGGCGACGCGCAGTTCAGCAGCTGGGTGACGCGCATCGCCGCCAACCACGCGCTGATGAAGCTGCGCCATCGCAAGGTGGTGGGCGCGGTCGAGGAGTCGCTCGACGAGCCCCACTTCAACGAGCGGGGCAGCCTGATCGAGGAGGTCGCGCCCATCCCCGACGCGGAGGCGAGCGCGCTCAACCAGGAGCTGCGCGGCGCCATCGAGGCCGCCGCCGCCCGGCTGGGTGACGAGTACCGCGAGGTCTTCGTGCTGCGCGACCTGGAGGGCATGTCGTACGAGGAGATTGCCGAGCTGACCTCCAGCTCCGTGCCCGCGGTGAAGAGCCGCCTGCACCGCGCGCGGTTGAGCCTGCGTTCGGCCATCGACGCCTTCTACGCGGAGCGCCAATAGACGCTGTACGCGCGTTCAGACTGCCCGATTTGCGGTTGCAACCAGCGCCCCGGCCTCACATTCAATGCGTAGATTCTGAACTAAGAAGGCCTTGTCTCCCGAATGAGTGGCGCTACCTGCAAAGACTCCGTCGCCCTGTTGCTCGAGTATCTCGACGGCAACCTGAGTGAAGACGCGCGCGCCCGCCTCGAGCAGCACTTCGGTGACTGTTCGCCCTGCGAAGACTTCTTGAAGAGCTACCGCGAGACGCCGCGCATCTGCCGCAAGGCGCTCGAGGCGAAGATGCCGAAGGGGTTCGCCGACAAGCTGACCTCCTTCTTGCGCGAAGAGATGAAGAAGCCGGTCTGACGCATCCGTCAACCGACCGACCTCCCGTTGCCCGATGGGCAGGCTGTTCGTGACGCGCGATGGTCTCGCGCATGAACCGCACCGCCATCTTCGTGAGCGCCGCGTTGCTGTTGACTGCCGCCGCCGGGCTCGCCGTGGTGACGAGGCCCGCGCCGCTCCAGCCGCCGCCACCTCCGGTGCTGACGAAGACGCTGGGGCCGGTGACGCTGGAGGCGCGCTTGAGCCACGGCGCGGTGCCGTCGCGCGGCGGAGAGCTGTACGCGGAGTACACGGTGACGGTGGCGCCCGGCGCGCTCCCCACGACGAATGGCCCGGTGTCGATGGCGGTGGTGCTCGACGTCAGCGGCTCGATGCAGGGCGAGAAGCTGGCCGACGCGAAGAAGGCCGCGCACCGGTTGGTCGACCTCCTCGGCGCCGATGACGAGCTCGCGTTCATCACCTTCGGCGACGTCGTCGACCGGCGGCCCCTGTGGAAGATGACGCCGGAGAACAAGGCGGCGACGCACGCGGCCATCGACGGCGTCATCGCCAGCGGCGCCACGTTGCTCTCGGGGGGCTTGGAGGCGGGCGCCGACGCGCTCCGCGACGCGAACGGTTCGCGCCGGCTGGTGTTGATCAGCGACGGCCGCCCGACGATGGGCGTGGTCGAGCCGAGGGCGCTGGCGACGCTGGCCCGCCGCGCGCACGACGCGAACGTCACCGTCACCGCGCTGGGCGTCGGCTCCGACTACGACGGGCTGTTGACGCAGCAGCTCGCGGAGTGGGGCGGCGGCATGTACGGCTACCTGAAGGACGGCGGCGCGCTCGAAGAGGTGCTGGGCCAGGAGCTGGTGGCCGCGCGCACGCCCGCGCTGCGCAACGTGCGGCTGCAGCTCGACCCGAAGCGGCTGCGCATCGACGAGGTGCCGGGCCGCAACCGCGACGGTGACACCTTGTTGCTCGCCGACCTCCGGCCGGGGCAGCCGACGCGCGTGCTGGTGCGGCTGGTCGCGGCGGGGGCCGAAGAGGGGACCCGGGCGTCGCTCGACGCGACGCTGTCGTGGAGCGAGCCCGCGAGCGCGGAGCGCCACACGCTCTTCGCCGGGCTCTCCGCGCTGGCCATCGACGACGAGCGCGCGGCGCTCGCGGGGCGCGACGAGGGGCTGTGGTCGCGCGGCATCACCGCCGCCGGGCACTCCCGCATGGTGCAGGCCGCGGTCGCCCTGGAGCGCGGTGACACGCGCGCCGCCGACTCGCTCTTCGACAGCGCGCGGAGCCTCTTCAGTCAGAGCGCCGACGCCCTCGCCGGAGAGGCCGAGGTGCAGCAGCTGCGGCGCGACTTCAACCAGGCGTCTGACGGCAAGCGGAAAGACCTGGCGCGCTCCTTCGAGAAGAAGGCGCTGTCTGACTTCGGGCGCGGCAACGAGGCGTACTGAGATGAGCCTCCTCGCGCGCGTCTCCTTCAGCCGTGACGAGCGGTTCCTCACCCGGGCGGCCCTCGGCGGCCTCCTCGGCACCTGCACGGCGGCGGTCTTCACGGGGATGCAGGGTCGCCTCTCGTTCGACGGCGCGTTGGCCGGCGCGGCGGTGGGCGTGTTGGTGGCCGCCGCGCGCCTCCCCGGGTGGGTGCGCGGGTTCGTCGTGGCCGGCGCGTTCTTCTTCTTCGTGGTGATGGCGCCGCCGGTGCCCGTGGCGTGGGTGGCGGTGTTCGCGCTCGCGCTGATGCTCGCCGTCGAGCCCCGGCAGCACTGGGCCACGCGGGTCGCGACGTTCCTCGCCGTGGTCGCAGCCTCGCTCTGGGCGTGGGGGGTGACGCGCGCGCTCTCGCTGCCGCACCTCCACGCGCCGTGGCTCGGTGGGCTCGCGACCCTCGCCGCGGGCCTCTTTCTCGGGCTCGGCGCGTGGGTGGGCTCGGTGCGCGTCGCGCCCGACGCGATGACGCTGCGGCTCGAGGCCATCTCCGGCGCGGCGGCGGCGTGGGCGCGCGTGCGCCGGGTGAAGAGCAGGCTCCCCGACTCTGCGGCGTTGACGGCGCTGGTGACGCAGGGCGCGGAGCGGCTCCTCTCCGCCAGCCGCGCGCACGACGAGCTGCACGTCGACGAGCAGCTCGAGCAGGTGACGCGGGACGCGGTCACCGCGTTGACGGAGCGCCTCGCGGAGACGCGCGACGAGGAGCTCACGCAGCACCTCGCGCAGACGCTGCGCGTGCACCGCGACGTGCTGGAGCAGCTCGACTCGCTCAAGCGCCGGAAGGAGCGCGCCGCCGCGCAGGTGCGCGCGCACGTCAGCTGGCTGGAGACGGTGGCGTTCTCGCTGGAGACGGCGCCCGCGGGGCCGCAGGCGCTCGACGACGTCACTCAGCGGCTCGCGAAGCTGGCGCCAGCGTAGCGCGCGTCAGAGCTTCAACTTCTTCACGGTGGTCTGGTTCGATTTGATCTCGACCTCGATGTCGAGCTTCTGCCCGGTGTCGGGCGCCACCAGCTTGAGCTGATGCGTGCCCGCGGGCAGCGTGACGTTCACCAGCGGCGTGTCGCCCAGCTTCCGCTTGCCGAAGAAGACCTGCGTCCACGGGGTGGTCTTGAGCGACAGCTTCCCCGGCGCGGCGCGCGGCGTCGTCACCGCCTTCCTGGTCTTCGTCGGGGTCTGCGTCGGCGCCGCCAGCACCAGCAGCGGCTTGAGCGCCAGCTCGATGCGCACGCGCTCGCCCGGGTGCTCGAGCGTCACCTCGCGCTTCGCGTCCGCGTAGCCCTCGAGCGAGGCCTCCACCGTGAGGGTGCCCAGCGGCAGGTCTTCGATGGTCAGCGGCGCCGTGCCCCGCGGCCCGCCGTCGAAGGGGGGGTCGGCGCCGGGGGGCCCGGTGTCGACCAGCAACACCGGGGGCGTCGCGGCCGGCGGCGCGGGCTCCACGGCCACGACGGGCTTCGGCGGCGCGACGGGCTCGGCGGGGGAGCTCCGCGGCCAGAGGGCGAACGCGGCGCCGGTCGCGGCCAGCAGCACGCCCGCGGCCACCGCCAGCGCGACGGCGCGCGTGCGCTTCGGCGTCGGCGCGGAGGTCGAGCGCGAGCCGGTGTCGTCGTGCCGCGCCAGCTTCGCGAGGTCGAGCGCGGCCGACGGAGACACCGTCTCCATGTGCAGCGCGGCGTCGATGAGCTTGCGGCGGTCGACGATGCGCGCGGCGAACAGGTCGCGCAGCCAGTCGCGGAGGTCGTTCGCGGTCACCGCCGACTTCTGCGAGATGAGCCACGCCTCGAGCGCGTCTTGCAGCTCGCGCGCGCTCTGGAAACGCTCGGCGCGGTTGCGCGCCAGCGCGCGGAAGATGATGGCCTCGAGGTCTTGCGGCAGGTCTGCGCGGCGCGCGGTGGGCGCGTCGAAGGCATCGTCGCCCGCCATGAAGTCGAGCAGCTGCAGGTCGTTCATCTTCGGCGTCAGCCGCGTGCGCGTCAGCAGCTCGAAGAGCACCACGCCCAGCGCGAAGACGTCGCTGCGCCCGTCGAGCTCCTCGCCGCGCGCCTGCTCCGGCGACATGTACCCGAGCTTGCCCTTGAGCTTTCCCGAGAAGGTCGCGGTGCTGGCCAGCTTGGCGATGCCGAAGTCGACCACCTTGAGGCCGCCGTCCATCGTGCAGAACAGGTTCTGCGGCGACACGTCGCGATGCACGATGTGCAGCGGCTTGCCGTCGTGGCCCACGCGGGTGTGCGCGTAGTGGAGGCCCTCCGCGGCCATCGCCACGTACTTGGCGGCGAACACGTCGGGCATCGGCTTGCCGAGCCGCTGCGCCGCGCGGCGCACCGCGTGGAGGTCTTCGCCGTCGAGGTACTCCATGACGATGTACGGCGCGTCGTCGTGCTCGCCGAGGTCGTAGATCTGCACCACGTGCGGGTGGTTGAGGCCCGCGGCGAGCTGCGCCTCCGAGAAGAACATCTCGAGGTACTCGGGGTCGTTGGCCAGCTTGCGCACCATGCGCTTGATGACCACCAGCTTCTCGAAGCCGCGCAGGCCGCTCTGCCGCGCGAGCCAGATCTCCGCCATGCCGCCCTGCGCGAGCGGGACCAGCAGCGTGAAGCGGCCCACCAGCGTCCCCGCGACCCACGCCGGGTCTCCGGCGGCCATGTCAGTCCCCTGATTCACCGAAGCGTCAGTGTGGGGTGCGCGCTGCGGTGGGTCAATTTCCCGGGCGTGGGGACTTCGTCACGCTTTTCCGCTCCGGGCGCGGGTACGCTTCCGGGCACCGCATGAAGACGCTCCGCCGTTGTGCCGTGTTGCTGTGCGTCGCCACCGCTGCCTTCGCCGACGACGGCGCCGCGTTGCTGGAGCGCGCCAAGACGCAGCTCGATGACCTCGACGCCGACGGCGCGGTGAAGACGCTGCTGCAGGCCGAGCAGCAACCGGGCAACACCCGCGCGACGCTCGAAGAGCTCCACCTCTGGCGCGGCATCGCGCACGGCGTGCTGGGCAACAAGGCCGCGATGCAGGAGGCCTTCCGCTGGCTGTTGCTGGTCGACCCCGACGCGAAGCTCCCGGCAGACCAACCGCCCCGGGTGCAGACGCCGTTCTACGAGGCGAAGGCGTGGGCCGAGGGCGCCGGGCCGCTGACCTTCCGCCCCTCGTCGGAGGTCTCGCAGGGCCGGCTCTCCGCGTTGGTGGTGAAGGTCGAGAACGACGTGCTCAAGCTCGCGCGCGGGGTGCGGTTTCATCTCGTCATCGACGGTGTCGCGCGCGTTCAGGAAGAGGCGCTTCACTCCGGCGCGGCCACCACGCCGGTCGCCGCCGCCGACGTCTCATGGTGGGCCGAGGTGCTGACCGACCACGAAGGCGTGTTGGCGTCGGTGGCGAGCGCCGAGCAGCCGCGCCTCGAGTCCGCGTCGGGCGCCGCAGCGCCGGGCGTCGTCACGCGGGTGGGCGCCGGTGGTGGCGCGTGGCGGCGCCCCCTCGGAGGCGTGCTGCTGGGCGCGGGTGCGGCGGCGGCCATCGCGGGAGGCGTGGCGGGCGTGCTCTCGCGCCTCGACCGCGACCGGGTGAACCACGCGACGTCAGACAGCAGCGGCCGCATCACCTCGCTCACGCAGCGTGAAGCGGTGGCGCTCGAGAATTCAGCCCTCGGGAAGGCGACGGCGGCGAACGCGCTCTTCATCACCGGCGGCGCGCTCGCGGCGGTGGGCGTGGTGTTCGTCATCTGGGGCCCCGACGACCAGCCGCTGGCGCGGTTGACGCCCACGCCCGGCGGCCTGCTGCTCAGCGGCTCCTTCTGAGCCTCACGGAGGCGAGGCGAACCGGCGCGACGGGTAGCAGAGCCCGTCGTTGTTCAGGTGGCCGAACGTCGAGAGGTTGTACGCCATGAAGTCGCGCAGGTTCGCGAGGCCCGCCGCGCCGCCCAGCGGGTTCACCGGCACGCCGTTCGGGTCGTAGGTCACCACGCCCGTGGTGCGTTCGCCGGCCAGCGCCGGGCCGCAGGTGCGCCACGGCACCGGCGTGCCCTGCGCGTCTTTCACCGGCTGGAAAGGCACCGCGAGGTCGTCGAGCGTCACCGGGTTCTTCCCCGTCGCGGCCAGCGCATCCCACCGCAGCGGCGCGTCTTCTTCGAGCGACTCCCAGAACGGGTGGTCGAGGTGGAAGGTGAGCTGCAGCTGCGTGGCGACGCCGGCCTGCGCCTGCACGCCGCGCGACTCGGCGGGCTGCAGCTCGGGGTTCACGCAGTTGATGAAGTCGGTGGGGATGGTGAAGGCCAGCTTGAAGTGCTGCGGCGTCGGCGCGCCCGTGAAGTCGTAGCCGGTGTCGGTGGCTCGGCAGTCGGCGCCCTTGAAGGTCGCGTCGCCCTCCAGCAGCACCGTCTGCCCCGCGGCGGCCATCGCGGCGAGCTCGGCCCGGTCGGCGTCGTCGAGGTTGATGCTGGTGAAGTCACTCGTCGGCGCGACCAGCGAGAACCCGAAGGCGTACTTCGTGTCAGCCGCGAACGGCCCGGTGATGGAGGTGACCGGCCACGCCTTGCCGTTCTGCTCCTTGGAGTCGAGCGGCCCCGGCTTCGCGAGGTTCACCGCCCACGGGCCCTTCGTCTGCGACACCTGCGCGCCGTGCTGCGACTGGTCGCCGGGGTTCAGGTCGGGGTTCTCCCAGAAGGTGAGGTCGTCGATGGTGACCAGCACCCGCGTGAAGTGGAGCTCCCAGCCGTCGAGGAAGTACGGCTCGCCGTTGGTGCTGGCGGGCGGAAA
>CAMLFP010000183.1 GCA_946479335.1 uncultured Archangium sp. | reverse complement strand
CGCCCCCCCCCGCACAACTTAGATCTCATGATCCCCCGACCCCCGACACCCACACGCTACGCTACACTCTTTCCCTACACGACGCCTTCCGATCTCTCGGGCGTGCCCGAGAGGAACGCGTTGTCTTGCATCGACGCCTCCAGCGCGAGGCCCGGCGGCAACGCGCCGTCGATCACCCGCCACCGAACCGGCAGCGAGACCGCCGCGCCGAGCCGATCGGCCGCGTAGACCAGCTGCAGGTACGCGACGCCGGTCTGCCCGTCGGGGACCTGCTGCGTGACGATGCTGAACGGCGCGCTGTCGATGACCGTCATCACGAAGGCCCGCGCGTCGGTGTTCCCCGCGAGATCGGTGCAGCGCACCACGAAGGCCCGCTGCGTCCCCAGTGCGTCGGTCGGCGTGCCCGACAGCACCCCGCCCTCCGTCAGGCTCAGACCCAGCGGCAGCACGCCGTCGATGATCGCGAAGCGGTAGCCACCGGCGCCGCCCACCGCGCCCAGCTGCGCGCGGTACGCCACGTTGTAGATGGGCGCCGGCAGCGGCGCCGACTGCAGCTGCAGCGAGCCGGTCGCGCCGGTGACACGAATGGTGAGCGCCGCAGTCGCGTCGTGCTCGTTGGAGCTCACGGTGAAGATGATCGGCCCCGCCGCCGCCTCGGTGGGCACGCCGCTGATCAACCCGGTGGGCGACAGCGTGAGGCCCGCGGGCAGCGACGACGGGTCGGCGAGCGAGAACTGGTAGTTGCCGTTGCCACCGGTGCCTTCGAGCTGCACGGAATATGGCAGGCCCACCACCGCGTCGGGGAGCACCGTGTTGGCCAGCCCCAGCGTCGCGGGGAAGACCTGCACCGGCGACGACGGGAGCCCGTTGTTGTCTTCTTCGGCCTCGTCGACCTCCCCCGCGGAGTCGACCAGCACGCCGAGGTAGTACGACGCCTGCGAGACGTTCGCCGGGAGCCGCACCAGCTCGCTCGCGGTGTCGGTCTGCCCGACCGCCAGCGTCACCGTGCCGTCGAGGACATCGCCGGTGGGCAACACGCGCGTCACCGGCAGATCGTCGGTGGTGATCGTGCTGTTGGCCGAGAGGTAGTACCGGTACTTCACCGGCGCGCCATCGCGGTTGCCGAGGTTCGCGAAGGTGCGCGTCACCGGCACGATCTCTCCGCCGCCCGCTCGCGCCGGCGCGACCATCTCGATCGGCGCGTAGTCGGCGGCGGGGAGGCGGCCCAGCACCGGCGTGGCGTGCTCGAAGTTGTTGAACAGATCCGTCTCCATCAGCCCCGCGCTCACCGCCGCGGCGAAGAAGAAGTACGGCTGCACCGGCAACGCGGTGCCGTTGAGGCGCTGCGAGGGCACGACGGCCGACGGGAGCTCCACCCAGCGCGACTCGCCGGGCCCGAAGTCTCCGGCGATCACCTGGCCGATGCGCGGGTCACCCGCGGCGAAGAGCGTCTCGTTCTCCGAGAGGTAGAACGACACGATGACGTCGGGCGCCACCGCGCCGCCGACGTTCGCCACCAGCGCTTCGAAGCGCGCGGGCTCGCCGAGGAAGACGTGATCGACCTCCTCGATGGGCGGCGTGGCGCGCAGCACCCGCACCTCCTGCACCACGAGGTCGGCCTGACGCACCTGCATGCGCGTCGCGGAGCTCACCACGTTGTTCGAGTCGCTCAGCTCCACGATCGCGCCCGCGTCGGGGCCGTCGTCGAGCTGCAGAATCACGTAGTAGTCGCCGGCCACCGCGCTGTTGGGGATGAGGAAGCTCAGCGTCTGCGAGACCTGCTGCCCACCCGCGACGCTCAGGTCCTGCGAGGTCAGCAACCAGTCGTTGGCCGACAGCTCCGCGTCGTACGAGGCGTACAGCTTCGCGTTCACCTGCCCCGCGGCTTCGATGCCCTGGTTGCTGAAGTGCACCGCGACCTGCGCGGTGTCGCCCGGGCCGGTGACCGGTGGCGGGGTGACGCTCTCGGCGATGAGGTCGACGCCCGCGGTGTACGGCACCGACGAGGCGATGACGTTGTTGAAGGCGTTCGTCTCGCCGCTGTCCTGGTTGATGACCGCGAGCAGGTAGAAGGTGCCGCCGTCGGGGAGCGGCGTCGTCCCTCCCAGGGTCAGCGTGTCGCTCGCCAGGGCCGGCAACGCCGCGTGCGTCGCGGGCGCCGGAGTCAGCTGCACATCCACCCCCGGGTCGAAGATGGTGTCTTCCGAGAGGTACAGCCCGTAGTCGAAGGTCGGCGAAGCCGTGGTGCCGAAGTTGCGCAGCTTGAAGGTCGTCGAGGCCGAGACATCGGAGCCCGACGGCGCCACCGAGTTCACCGTCAACGTCACGGCCTGCAGGTCGTAGCCAGCCGGCGGCCCGAAGCGGAGGTAGTTGATCGGCGTGCCGCTCCCCGTGGGGTCGAAGCTGGTGAGCGAGCAGTCGTTGGTGCAGTTGGTGAGACCGCGCGTGCCGACAGTGCCAGCGGGAGACTCCACGCCGATGGTCGCGCTCAAGGGCGTGGGCCCCATGCCCGTCATCGAGCCGTAGAAGAACTCGATGACGCCGTTCGACCAGATGCGCACCTGGAACGTGAGGAAGTACCCGGCCGGCCAGCGGCTCCAGTCCTTGAACTCGACGGCGAGGCCCTGCCCGTTGCTGCCCGTCACCGCCTGACGCTGCACGACGCTGGTCTGGTTGCTCCCGATGAGGTCGTCCCACAGCGGCGCGATGACGCCGTTGGGCTCCGACCCGTTGGGGATCGCCACGTTCGCCGGGAAGTCAGACGAGGTGTTGGCGCCCGACGAAGGCTCAAGAAACAACACGCCGTTCGCCGTCACGGTGATCTGCGAATAGACCCGATTGTAGAAGGGGAAATCGAAGCCCAGCGGCAGCGTGTAGCGGCCCTTGTCTTTCGGGTCGTTCGAGCCCGGCGCGGCCAACGGCACCTGCGTGGCGCTCGTCAGCGCCGGGTACCCCACGCCCGCCTGGGGAGTGGCCACGTACTGCGCCCACGCCGGCAGCGCGGCACACAGCAATGGCAACATTCGCAACAGCTTCATGTCTCGCGAATCCCTTGGCGCAGCGTGCGTCCGACGGCCCGGCGGACGAACGGGCAGCGGCTTATAGCGACACACGATGAGATAGGAAGACCCACATGACGTTTGCTCTCTTACTGTCTGCGACGCTCGCGGCGTCACCCGCCGAACAGACGTTGCGCACGCAGTGCCTCGTGTGGGCCGCCGACCCGAAGAACCCGTGGGCGCTGGCGCACGGGCTCCACTGCCTGGGCCCGTCATTCGTGGCGCGCGACGGCCGCAAGGCGAGCGAGGTCATCGTGCACGACTTCCTGCTGCGCAATCAGCTCCCCGACGGAGGCGTCGGGCCGGGCGCGCCGCTGGGGTTCTTGCGCTACGGCGCCGACAAGACGCCCATCGAGCCGCACTCCAACCTCAACGCGAAGTCGCTCATCGCCGACGCGAAGCTGCCGCTCTCCACGAAGTTCAAGACCTCCTGGGGAGGCACCGTCACGCTCCAGCAGCTCCTCGACTCGGTGAAGCTGGGCTTTCGCCACGTGCCGCAGTCGCAGCAGTACTGGATGGACGTCGGCTGGACGCTGACGCTCTTCGCGCAGACCCAGAAGCCGGGCGCGAAGTGGACCACCTCTGACGGCTCGAAGATCGACCTCGATCAGGTCTTCGACGACGCGCTCACCGAGCTCGAGCGCGAGACCGCCGACCTCGAGGCCGGCCTGCAGCAGCACCTCCCGGAGGTGCCCAAGCGCAAACAGGGTGTCTACGCGCACTCGTGCGGCGGGCTGCACTTCGTTCAGGGCGTGCTGGCGTGGGCGCGTCACCCGGCGGTGCGCAAGAAGTGGGGCCCGCGCGTCGACCGGCAGATCGCGATCCTCTTCTACCGGCTGGGCTCCGAGCGCTCGCAGTACGACGCCGCCTACCAGGTCACCCTCTCGTCTCAGCCGCAGTACAAGCTGCAGGTGCTGGTGCAGATGGTGAAGTTCTACGGCCACTGGCTCGAGACGGTCGCGATGCTGCGCGACGAGCTGAAGTGGAAGCCCGACGCCACGCAGCAGATCGCCATCAACCGCGCGGAGGCGTACCTCGACTTCGCGGTGCGCGGGCTCAACGAGGCGAAGGCGTTCGAGTCGATGCCGCAGCTCGCCCAGAGCCAGCCGCAGGTCTACCTCGATCTGATTGGTGACTCCTGCCACGCGGCGCACGGCCTCGAGGCGTGGCAAGCGAAGTAGTCCCCGGGCGCGCGGGTCTCCCGGTATGGTCCCGGGCTCCATGACGAACCGACTGCTGTTGGTGATGCTGAGCGCGGCGAGCGCGTTCGCGTTGAGTGGCTGCAAGAAGGAAGGCTGTCTCGGCGGCGAAGCAGGCTGCCGCGTCGAGCGCCCGTGCCAGAAGGTGAAGTTCAGCTGCTCGGCGACGGCGCTCTCCGTGAAGACCATCACCAGCGCCTCGGAGCGCCCCGGCGGGTGGGACGGCCTCGGCACCGTGGGCGACGTGCTGCTGTCGAATGGCCAGGTCGACGTGGTGCTCGCCGGCATCGGTAACCAGAACTACATCGACCCCAACGGCGGCAGCATCATCGACCTGGTCCCGCACGGCGCGTCGAAAGACGGCGTCAACGGCATCAGCCAGGCGGTGGGCATCCTCCCGCGCGACGGCGTCGCGTACACCTCGGTGGAGCTGATCGACGAGCGCCCCAACCTCGTCGCGGTGCAGTTCAAGGGCACGCTCGACGGCATCTCCTCCGTGCCGGTGTACACGCGCTACGAATTGACGCCGTGTGACCCGGGCGTCCGCGTGCGCACGGAGATCCTGAACGGCTCCACCGACACGCAGACCTGGGCGATGATCGACGGCTTCTACTGGTCGGGCCGCGAGATGATGGCCTTCTCGCCGCCCGCCGGATTCCGCTACGAGAGCTTCGGGCTCACCACCATCAACGCCGCGTTCAAGAAGTTCCCGTGGATGGCGGCCGCTGGCCACTCGGGCGACGAGGCGATCTCCGCCATCGGGGTGACGAGCTGCACCGACGACGAGCTGGAGGGCTTCCAGAGCGAGCAGATCTCCGCGGCGGGCCTGCCCCGGCAGATCTCCGCGCCGCGCGCGTCGTTCATCTTCGAGCGCTTCTTCGCGGTGGCCGACGCGAAAGACATCGCGGGCGCGGCCGACATCCTCCTCGAGGTGCGCAAGCAGACGCTGGGGGAGGCCTACGTGACGATCCACGGGACCGTCTCGCGCATGGGTGGCGGCACCTTCAACGCCGAACGCGAGGCGAGCGTGCTGGTGGTGGAGCCCGACGGCTCGCAGTGGACGCAGGTGGTGCCGAAGGCCGACGGCTCGTTCTCGGCGCGCGTGCCGTCAGGCAAGACGTACTCGGTCGAGGTGCACGCCTTCGGCCGCAAGCAGGTGGAGCGCCAGTTCGCCAACGTCTCGACCGACACCGACCTCGGCGCCTTCGAGCTCCCGGCGACCGGCGCGGCGACCTTCCACGTGAGGGGCCCGCTGGGTGGTGGCCTCGACGCCGAGCTGTTCCTCGTGCCGCAGAATGAAGACGAGGCCTCGAAGGTGGTGGGCACGCTGCACGGCCGCTCGTACACCTGCGCGCCGTGGCTCGGAGCGCCGATGGGCGCCTCGCCCGCGTGCAACCGCGTGCTGGTGCACAACGGCACCGCGACCGCGGAGGTGCCGCTCGGCAAGTACGACATCTTCGCGTTCCACGGCCCCTTCTGGTCGCTCGGCAAGCAGGAGGTCGACTTCACCGGAGATCAGACCATCGACTTCACGCTCGCGCCGATCCCCAACTTGAAGCCCACCGGCGCGCTCGCGGCAGACCTGCACGTGCACGGCGCGCGCAGCTTCGACAGCTCCATCCCCGATGAAGATCGCGTGCTGTCGTTCGCGGCGTCGAACCTCGACGTGATCATCGGGACGGATCACGACGTCATCGGTGACTACTCGGCGACGGTGCAGTCGCTGGGCCTGCAAGACACCTTGAGCGCGGTGTGGGGCCTGGAGACGACGGGGCACATCCCCTTCTTGATGGTGCCGGGCTACGGCTTCCCGCTGGTGATCGGCCACTACAACTTCTGGCCGCTGACCTACGACCCCTCGAAGCCGCGCAACGGCGGGCCGTTCGACGAGCGCGTCGAGCCGGGCACGCTCTTCTCGCGCATGGAGTTCGCGGGCGAGCCGGTGATCGAGCTCAACCACCCGTGGGCCGACCCGGAGTTCGGCCGCGACCTCGGCTTCCCCCGCGCGATCTTCCTCGACCTGCGGAAGAACCTGCCCGCCAACGACGACGGCACGCGCCAGGGCTTCTACACGCACACGCCCGAGGACTCGCAGTTCGCCAACGACGCGCACCACGCGCAGGAGGTCATGAACGGCTCGCAGAACGACCTGCTGCTGCAGTACCGCGCCTTCTGGCACTACACGCTCAATCAGGGGCAGCTGAAGACCGGCACCGCGAACTCCGACTCGCACTCGCTGACCGACAACACGGTGGGCGTGCCGCAGAACCTGGTGTTCGCCAACACCGTGCCGGGTCAGGCGTTCAACATCGACGTCTTCAACCAGGCGTTGAAGGCCGGCCGCTCGTTCGGCACCAACGGGCCGGTGATCGACGCGCGCATCATCGACTCCACCACGCACGACTTCGGCTTCACGCCCTTCACGCCCGCCAGCGACGCCTCGCTGGAGCTGCGCGTTCGCTCCGCGCCGTGGGTGCGCGTCGACGAGGTGCGCATCCTCGTGAACGGCGTGGTGAAGAAGACCCTCACCGGCTTGAACAACGCCGCCGACCCGCTCGACACCGGGCCCCAACAGGCGCGCTACGACGGGCAGATCCCGTTGAGTGAGCTGACCGCCGGCATCTCCGGCGACGCGTGGATCGTCATCGAGGCCGGCCAGGCGCTGACGCTCGCGGGCGATCTCGGCGGCGGGCTCGATGACGAGCAAGACGGCATGGTCGACACCACCGACAACAACGGCGATGGGAAGGTCGACGCCTCCGACGTCGCCGAGGGCAAGAAGATCGGCCCGCTCGCCAACCCGCCCTCGCCCGCCCGCGGCGCCAACGGCTACGAGTTCTCGTCGATCACCGGCGGCTTCCCCTTCGCCTTCACCAACCCGTTCATCCTCGACCTCAACGGTGACGGGAAGTTCACCGCGCCGGGCGTGGGAGGTGCCCCGTGAAGCGCGCGCTCTGGTTGGTGCTGTTCGCGCTCCCCGCGTTCGCGCAGGAGCCGATGGACGCAGGCGTCGCTGAAGAGAGGTCGACCCCGGTCGCGGCTCCGGAGCCCACGCGCAGCTATGGCGATTGCCCCGCGGCGTGCGGCGACTGGCAGGCGCCCGGCCTGAACGAAGGCCCGATTCAGTTGGGCTTCCAGCAGGCCGACGTGGCCACCGGCCGGCGCGCATGCCCGCGCAGCGAGGTGGGCATCGGCGGGCGCATGGGCCTCAAGCTCCACACCGACGACTTCTACGGCGCGTTCGACATCCAGGCGCTGGTGTACGGCTCGTGGGCGCTCAAGCCGACCACGGAGCTCTTCGCCACGCTGGAGGCCGTCAGCTTCAACTTCGCGCAGAACGCGGTGCTGACGTCGACGCAGGTGACGCTCGGCAACATGACGGTGGGCGCGACGCAGACGCTCTTCTGGGGTGACAAATGGGTCCTCTCCGCGACCGCGCGCGTGCTGCTGCCGACCTCGCTGGAGACGCCGGGCGCGCACCTGCTGGGTGGAGAGCTGGGTGCGTCGGTGACCTGGCGCGCGCTCAAGTGGCTCGAGGTGCACGGCTACGCGGGCGGCGACGTGCAGGGCTCGGTGGGCCGCGCGGCGCCGTTGGTCACCGGCGGCGGCGTGTTCATCGGCGGCGTGCAGGCGTCGCCCTTCACGTGGGGCGCGCTGGCGGTCGATCTCACCGGCCGCGTCGGGCAACTGAGCTACTTCGCGCCCTCGTTCGCGCTGCGCTTCCGCGTGGCGTCGCTGGGCATCGAGCTGGCGGCGACGTTGCCGGTGGTGGGCACCGATCGCCACACGGTCATCGGCCAGCTGCGCCTCAACTGGCGCTTCTGAGCGCCGGGCGCGTCAGTTCCGCCGGTACAGCGAGCCGACGGCTGACGAGCCCACGAAGGGCACGCCGTACGACTCCGAGGTCACGAGCACGACGTCGGCCTTCGCGGCGCACGCCTCGCTCCTCAAGATCCGCTCCGCGTCGAACGGCGTGAGGAACACACTGCCCTCGACCATGCGTGTGCCGAGCAACGTGAGCCCCGCCGGGTCGAGCGCGCGCACCACCGACACTGCGCAGGGCTCCGCCGACACCGGGGCACGGCCGAAGAGCGGCGTCTGCGCGTCACGCACCACCGCGCACCCCGAGAGGACGACTGCGAACCCGATCACCGTCAGCGGTCTGGAGCACACGCGGCTCGTACGTCGCGACGGCGGCGGCGATTGCGTCACCTTCACGACTCCGTGGGGCTGACGAGGGCCGGCGTGACGGGCGCCGGGCGCGGCTTGAGCATCACCAGCACGGTCGCCGCGACGATGAGCAGCACCGCGGTCACCACCTCGGGCCCGACATGCTCTCCGCCGAGCGCGACGCCGATGATCACCGCGACCACCGGGTTCACGTAGGCGTAGCTGGTGGCGATCGCCGGGCGCGTGTTCGCCAGCAGGTAGGTGTACGCGGAGTACGCCACCAGCGAGCCGAACGTCGCGAGGTACGCCCACGCCAGCAGCGACGCGCGCGGCACCGACGTGGGCACCCGCTCACCGGCCAGCACGCTCACCACCACCATCACCGCGCCGCCCGTCAGCATCTGCGTCGCGGCCGACATCAACCCCTTCGCGAGCGGCAGCTTCTTCGACAGCAACGAGCCCGCTGCCCAGCTCACCGGCGCACAGAAGAGCAGCAGCGCCGAGGTGGGCTCCCCGCGGAGCTCGCCGCCGGCGCTCAGCACCACCACGCCCGCGAACCCCAGCACCAGCGCGAGCCACTCGCGCGCGCTCGCCCGCTGCCCGAAGAAGTGCCCGAGCGCCGCGAGCCACAACGGCATGGTGCCGCACACCACCGCGGCGACGCCTGACGAGAGGTGCTGCTCCGCCACCGCCACCGTGCCGTTGCCGGTCACGAACATCAGCGCGCCCACCGGCAGCGCCGAGAGCCACTCGCGCGAGGTCGGCCACGCGGCGCCGCGCCAGCGCAGGAACGCGAGAAGGAGCGCGCCGCACACCAGGAAGCGCGCGCTGGCCATCATGAACGGCGGCAGGCCCTCCACCGCGACGCGCATCGCGAGGTAGGTCGACCCCCACACGACGTAGACGGCGAGGAGCGCGAGGGCGACGGTGCGGGCGTTGGGCGAGCGACTCATGAGCAGCGGCGCAGCTCTAATCACAGCCCGCCCGCCACGCCATGCGCCGCGCCTCTCCCCACGGGCTGCGGGCCGGCAGCCGCGACCCACACCGAACCTCCGCCGGGCGGGCCGCGCTGCTACGAGGGGCGGCATGAGCGGCGACGCGCCCGGGTTGGAATGGCACCGCGACGGCAAGGCGAGCGTGCTCGCGGCGCTGGCGAGCCTCGGCCTCGAGGGCCGTGAAGACGGCTCCGGCCTCACCCCCGACGGCACGAAGTGGAAGGCCGACGTGTTGTTCGCAGCACGTGGGCGCACCATCGCGGTGCAGCTCCAGCGCGGGTACCAGCCGCTGCGCGAGTTCAGGCGGCGGCAGGCGCGCTTCGCCCAGTGCGCCATCGACGGCTTCTGGCTCTTTCGCCCGGAGACGTTCGAGACCCTGCGCGCCAACCTCCAGCACACGCGCGAGGCGGGCGCGATCCCCGAGCTGCCGGTGGCCGTGCTGCACGAGCGCCGCGTCGAGACCGCCGCGTCGACGAACGTCTCGATCGCCGAGTGGCTGGCGGCGATCGTCGACGGCGCCTTCCACTACCGCGACGGCGCCTGGCGGCTGCGGTGAACGACGCGTTCAGCGGACCTGATCGATGTGCTTCGCGCGGAACACGCGATGCGCCACCCGCCACGTGCCGCGGTACGTGAGCATCAGGTCGACCCAGGTCCCCGACACGCGCAGCTCGCGGCCATCGTGGAAGCGGAGCTGGTCTTCGGTCGAACTCTCCACCGTCGCGAAGTTCGCGCTGCGCACCGCGACGATCGGCGCCGACTGCTGGTGCGAGACGACCTCGAGCTGCTCGAGATCCCTCCGCACGCCGCTGATGATGTTGGCCGCGCCGCAGTGCTGCTGCGCGAACGGCGGCGCGACCTCCCACACCGCCTCCGGGGTCAGGAGCGGCGCCATCGCCGCGAAGTCTCGCCGCAACAGCGCCTCCTGGAACCGGGCGCTCTGTTGGCGGACGAGGTCTTCGACGGCTTTCGTCATGCGCTGTCTGTAATGGCCTCCGCACGCGGGCGCCCTCCCGCGACCCACCTGCATGGGCGAGGGCCGGCGGCTCCGGCGTATGGTGCGCCGGTGCAGTTCGACCTCTTCCCACCTCCGCCACTCGACACCACGGCTGACGCGGCGCTGGCGGCGAAGCGCCCGGCGGGGCTCTTCGAGGGCACCGCGCGCTGGACCTTC
>CAMLFP010000182.1 GCA_946479335.1 uncultured Archangium sp. | reverse complement strand
TCGGGCACCAACAACTACACGACGTTCACGTTCGACCCCGATGCGGGCACGGTGCGCGTCGCGTTCCACGACGGCGCGGGCGCCGAGCTGTTCGCGCGCGACTTCGTGCTCTGACGCCACGCGGCCTCCGCGCTCGGTCGAAAATGCGTAGCCAATACGTATTTTCGACCACGCGTGAGTGGGCTGGCCGCGCGGCGCTTCAGGTGCAGGCCGACAATGCGCGATGTGGGCTAGACGCGCAGCCGTGAGACTCCGCGCCCTGCTCGTCGCCGCCCTCTTCGCCGCCTGCACGCCCCACCCGCAGGAGCACACCGATGCGGGCCTGCAGCCCTCCGACGCCGGTGTGCCGGTCGATTCGGGCGTGCCCGACGCACGCGAACTCCCCGACGCGGGCCGGCTGTGGAACACGGAAGACGCGGAGTCGACCGACGCGCTGTGCAGCAACACGCTCGACGACGACAACTCCGGCTACGCCGACTGCGCCGACTTCTGGTGCTCCGAGACGCCGACGGTGCAGGTCTGCGACACGCTCGAGAACACCGACGCGAAGTGCAGCGACGGCGTCGACAACAGCGAGAAGCCCACCGGCGGCGCGTACAGCGACGGCCTCGTCGACTGCGCCGACCCCGACTGCAGCAAGAACCCGGTCGTCACCGTGTGCCCGCCGCTGCGCTGGGAGCTCGGCCCCGAATGCAGCAACAACCTCGATGATGACGGTGACGCGCTGACCGACTGCGCCGACCCCGACTGTCTGCACGCCGGCGGCCCGTGCGCGCTCGGCGCCTTCAAGCGCGTGCTGTTCGACGACGCGCACCGGGAGCGCGCGGGCAGCGCCGACGGAGTGGTGGACGTCTCCGGGCGGCACCCCTTCCCCAGCGTGCCGGTGAATGAAACCGACTGGTCGGGGCAGGCCTCGTCGTTCGGCAAGGCGCTCTTCGACACCGGGCACTTCACCGTCGAGCAGCTGCCGCCCTTCGGCCGCTTCACCTTCGACGCCGGCACCGCGCAAGACCTCTCGAACTACGCGGTGCTGGTGATGGTCGAGCCGAGCGCGCCGCTCTCCGACGACGAGGCGCGCGCGCTGGTCGACTTCGTGCTCGCCGGCGGCGGCCTGCTGATGGTGGCCGACCACGCCGAGAGCGACCGCGACGGCAACGGGTGGGACTCGGTCGGCGTCTTCAACGACGTCTTCACGAAGACCGCCTCGCCCTTCGGCTTCACGGTGGCGAACATCACCTACGCGCAGTCGGGCGCCATCGACTCGCTCAACGGCCAGCACACCGAGAACCTCGTCGACGGCGGGCACCCGGTGACTGCGGGCGTCACGCGGCTGGGCATGCACAAGGGCGGGCTCTTCACGGTGACGGGCGCGCCGGCGACGGTGCTGGTCAACGCGGTGCCGCCAGGCACGACGGGCTACGAGACCGGCAGCCCCTACGTCGTCGCCGCGGAGCCCGGCCTCGGGCGTGTGGTGGCGGTGGGCGACTCGGCCATCGTCAACGACGGCACCGACAGCCACGGCAAGAGCGACCCGGGCTTCGACTCATGGCACGCGGCGACAGAGCAGAATGCGCGCCTCTTCGTGAACGCCGTAGAATGGCTGGCGCGATGACGACCCCCGAAGCCGACGCGCTGCTCGCGGTGCTCGACGCAGGCGGCGTGCTGCGGGTGCCCTTCTCCACCACGCTGTACCCCGACACCGTCGCGCACCGGAGCACGTTGCGCCGCGACGGCGACGGCTTCGAACTCACCACCTACTACTCGGAGTTCGCGCCCGGCCACGGCGCCAGCGCGGAGATGACGCAGCGCGAGTTCCGCAGCCGCGCGCAGGTGCGCGAGTCGCTGGAGTGGGCGAGGCGCGAAGACTGCGTCGCCGCGTGACGGCGCCCTCCTGCCCGCCGGTGGAGGAGAACCGCCCGCGGCCCTCCGGAGCTCTCACCGCCATGGCTTCACAGACGCATTGGGAAGACGTGTACGCGCGCAAGAAGGTCGACGAGGTGAGCTGGTACCGGCCACACCTCGACCAGTCGCTGGAGCTGCTCGGGCGACTGCAACGCGGCGCCATCATCGACGTGGGCGCGGGCGCCTCGACGTTGGTCGACGACCTCCTCGCGCGCGGGTACGGCCCGGTGACGGTCAACGACCTCTCGGCCGCGGCGCTGGCCACCTCGCAGCGGCGGCTGGGCGACCGCGCGGCGGCGGTGCGTTGGGTGGTGGGCGACATCACCTCGGTGCCGCTCCCCGCGCAGGCCTTCGACCTCTGGCACGACCGCGCGGTGTTCCACTTCCTCCGCACGCCGGAGGAGCGCGCACGGTACGTCGCGGCGGTGCGCCACGCGCTCAAGCCCGGTGGGCACCTGCTGGTCGCCACCTTCGGGCCCGAGGGCCCCACGCAGTGCAGCGGGCTCGAGGTGTGCCGCTACTCCGCCGACGCGCTGCACGCGGAGTTCGGCCCTGACTTCGCGAAGCTGGGCAGCGTCACCGAGCTGCACCAGACGCCGAGCGGCAAGACGCAGCAGTTCGTGTACTGCCTGTGCCAGCGGACGTAGCCGTCAACGCTCCGCCACGGCGAAGACGACGCAGTGCTGGTGGTGGCGCTGCTGGAAGCGCTCCACCGCGCGCGGGCCCAGCCACGACGCCGGCACCGCGAACAACACCAGCGACACGCTTACCCCTGCGAAGCGCGGCGAGGCGCGCCGCAGCCCGACAACGCACAGCCCCTCGAGCACCAGCGCGCCGCCCCAGAGCCACCCGAGCGCCAACGCATTGGCTTCGAAGCCGCGCACGAAGAACGCGGGGAGGAGCAGCGTCAGCGCCATCACCATGGTGAGCAACGTCGACATCAACGCGAGGCGCTCCCACAGGCGCTCGCGCTGACCCGTGTACGTGAGCCAGCCCGCGCACAGCGCATGGACCGCCGCGAAGAACGCCAGCCCGATGAAGGACAGGACCACCACGAGCGCACCTTCGCGCTCGGACGCCGCGTCGACAAGGCGCGCCCGGTCCGCGTCACCGCGCGCTCCTGTCGAAGCGCATCACCACCGGGCATGACCGCGCGCCGCGCGTGTCTTCGTGCTCGTTGAACGCGTCACCCCCCGGCACGCAGCGCGCGCTCCAGCGGCCGCGCGACGCCGCGGCGGTGCTGTTCGAGCAGCAGCCGGGCGCGGCCGTGCAGCGCGCGTGACTCGTCGTCGAGCGGGCAGTCGCGCAGCGCCGCTTCGATGCCGGGGAGGTCACGCGCCCGCAGCGCGAGAGAGAGCCGATGAATGGGTCGCGGCGCCTCCGCCTCGCCGTGGAGCCACGCGAAGATCGCCGCGCGGTCGGGTGACGCGGGCACTTCGGCGAGCCGCTCGAGGAACCAGTCATCGAGGCGCCGCTGCTGCGCGTGCACCCACTGCGTGAGTTCCCGCGTCAGCGCCGCAGCGCCCAGGCGCTCCGCGGTGTGTCGGCGGGGGTTGGCCTGCAACCACGCCTCCGCGCGGAGGAGCAGCGCGACGTCGAGGCCACTCCGGGCGCGCGTGCGCAGCACCAGGCGCGCGAGGGGCTCTTCCGCGCGAAGGCGATTCAATTCCCGCAGCAGCGGGTGCTGCGGGCGGTGGCGCTCGAGCATCGCGAGACCGAGGGCGACATCGGGGCCCAGCGCGGCGAGGCGCGCCCACTTCTCGGCGCCCTTCGCGCGGAGCCAGTGCGTGGCCTCCGACAACACCTGAATCCCCTCTCCCCGGGCAGGGAGAGGGGACGTGGGCCGAGCGTTCACTCAGCCCTCGACGCGCGCCACGGGGGTAACGGAGCGCTCCTTCCGCGTGGTCTGCAGCAGCCGCGCCATCATCGCGCCCGCGAGGCTGCCCGCACCCTCGCCGCCACCCACCGCGATTTCAGGCACCAGCTGCACCTTGTGCTCGCCCAACAACTGCGCGAGCTGAATCGCGGTGAACGACTCGCCGCCCATCGCGTCGACGCCCTCGCGGTACGCCCCGGCCTTCGCCTCGCCCACCATGCGCGTCGCGTCGGCGTCGGCCTCGCCTTGCAGCCGGGTGGCGTGCGCTTCGGCCTCGGCGATCATCTTCCGCCGCGTGCCCTCCGCTTCGCTCGCCAGGCGCACCTTCTCTGCGTCGCCCTTCGCCAGCTCGATGGCCGCCAACGCGTTGCGCTCGCTGATGCGCACCATCTGCTCGCTGCGCACCACTTCGCCCTGCATGTTGGCCACCGACAGCTCGCGCTCGAGCTGCTGGCGCTTCACCTGCGCCTCGCGCTGCACCTCGTACGTGCGCTGCAGCTCCTCGGCGATCTTCCGGTCAGTCTGCGTCTTCATCAGCTCGGGCGGCGCCTGGATGTCGCCGATGAGGGTGTCGATGCACTCCACGTCGTAGGCCCCCAGCGCCGCGCGGATGGCCGCGAACGCCGCCGTCTGCCGCTCGGTGCGCGCCGAAAGGAACTCCAGCACCGTCACCTGCTGCGCGGAGTTGCGGAAGTAGTTGGCCACCGTGGGCTGCAGCACGTGGTCGACGAGGTTCTGCATGGAGCCGACGCGCGAGATGACGCGCGGGGCCTGCTTCATCGACACGTGGATGATCTGCGAGACGTCGAGCGTGAACGAGAAGCCGTCTCTCGAGCGCACCGTGATGGGGCTCAGCTTCTCGTCGTACTTGTGCGACTCCACGCGGCCCGCCCAGTTGAGGACGATGTTGGTGGTGGGCACCAGCTCGACCTTCATCACGCGGGTGTTGATGGCGTGCGTGCCGGGCAGCAACGGCTCAATCCACACGCCTTTGCGCCCGCGCTCGACGAGGTCACCGTGCGTGAACTCGTCGCCGGAGAGATCGAGGTGCTCGCGGCCCACGTAGCTGACCACCACGCCCACCGACCCGATGGGGATGACGGTGAGCGGCACCTGCTCCACGCGCACGAACCAGGGGTTCAAGCTCCACGCGCCCGACAGGAGCAGTTGCTCCTGCAGGCCGCGAGAGCCGCCGGCCTCGATGAACGCCTGCGCGCTCTGGAAGCTGTCGTGCCCCGGCACCAACGGGCCCGCGAGGTCGCCCTGCGGCAACGGGCGCCCGTCGAGCGTGGTGACGATGCCGACCTTGTCGGTGGGGATGGAGGTGACCGTGAGGTCGCGCGGCTGCACGCCGAACGCCTGCGCGTTGCGCGTGGTGATGACGGTGAACAGCGCCGGGTTGATGCGGTACCGCCCCGAGCGCAGCACGTGCAGCTGACGGCCCTTCTCGCCGCCCTCGGTGAGGAAGGCGCGCGCGTCCTGGAAGTCGTCACAGTCGATCTCCCGCCCGAGGATGCGCTCGCTGGGGATGGACGCGCCGTCGTTGGCCACCACCAGCGCAAGCTCGCCCGGCTCCACGAAGACGAGCGGCACCTTCTTGACCGTGTACTTCCACAGCCACAACCCGAGGTGCAGCCCGGGCGCGAGGAGGTCGGCCTGGTAGCCGGCTTCTCCCTTCAACGCGATGAGCTGCCCCGCGGGCAACGCGCGCCCGTACTTGCGGATGACGAGCCCCGCCTGGTCTTCGCGAATCGACCACGCGCCCAGCGAGACGATGAACAGACCCGACAAGAGAACAGCGACGACAACCCCGATGATGGCAAGCACGACCGACTCCTTGGTGAGAGGTGACGGACTGCACTGCACAGACGCGGCCACCCGCAGGTGCGCGAAACAAGGCGAGCCGCTCCCGCCTCTTCGCGATTGCAACCGCGCCGAGGCACGATTCAAATCGTTACCATCATGAGCACCGTTCTCTGGGAGGGCACTGCGCCGAAGGGCCCGCTGGAAGCGGCGCTGAAGGTCGCGGGCTTCACGCTGTCACCCACCGACGCGCGGGTCGCCGTCACGCGCAGCACCGGCGTCACCGTGCCCAGCCCGCGCCACGGGTTGCCGTGGGTGTGGCTCTGCGCGAGCGCGGTGCCGCTGGAGGCCCACGGGCGCGCGGTGCAGCGCGGCGCGGTCGACGTGGTGAGCGAGCGCGACGCGGGCTGGGTCGAGCGGCTGCTGGCGCGGCTGAATGAGGCGCAGGTGTCCTTCCCCGAGCTGACGGCGCCGGAGGGCTTCGTGGCGCGCGGTGAGTCGACGAAGCGGCTGCTGCGCGAGCTCTGGCAGGCGGCGCACACCTCGATGCCGGTGTTGCTCACCGGCGAGACGGGCACCGGCAAGGAGCTGGCGGCGCGGCTCATCCACCGGTGGTCGGCGCGGCGCGACGCGACCTTCGTGCCCATCAACTGCGCGGCGATCCCCAACGAGCTGATGGAGGGCGAGCTGTTCGGCTCGGCGAAGGGCGCGTTCTCCGGCTCGGTGCGCGACTACCCGGGTCTGCTCGCCGCTGCCGAGGGCGGCACCGTCTTCCTCGATGAAATCGACGACACGCCGTACTCGCTGCAGGTGAAGCTGCTGCGCGTGCTCGAAGACCGCGTCATCTCGCGGCTCGGCGAGAACCAGTGGCGCGAGGTGAACTTCCGCACCATCGCGGCCACCAACCGCGACCTCCGCGGGCTCATCGAGGCGGGCACCTTCGGCGACGACCTCTACGAGCGCCTGGCGACGGTGGAGATCCACATGCCGCCGCTGCGCGAGCGCCGCGACGACTTGCCCGAGCTGGTGATGCAGTGGGTGGAGCGCTTCTACCGGGAAGACCGCGCCCCCGGCCGCCGCGCCCGCGTGAAGGAGCTGACGCCCGAGGCGCTGGAGGTGCTGCGCGGCTGGTCGTGGCCCGGCAACATCCGCGAGCTGCGCAACGTCATCTACGGCGCGCTGGTGCAGAAGCGCGCGGGTCACGCGCTGCTGGTGAGCGACCTCCCGCCGCGGCTCTGGGGGCAAGCGTCGAAGCCGGTCGATGCAGGGCTCGACGGCCGGCTGCGCGCGGGCACGTTCAACCTGCGGAAGGAAATCGAAGCGCTCGAGCGCAACGCGCTCCAGGCCGCGCTGCGGCTCAGCGATGGGAACGCCGCGCGGGCGGCGAAGCTGTTGGGTGAAGTGGGCCGCGGCACGGCGCGCGACCCGGGCGACACGGTGCGCACGATGATGAAGCGACTGCTCTGAGCAACACGAGCAGATGGCACGCCGGGCGACCTCGAACGAGATGCTCCAGGCACCTGCTTGTCACCATTGGCTACTCCCACCGAAGAGGTGTCGCATCGCGGCGTGCAGCACCACGACGTTCGCATCAGGTGAACGACTGGTGCCGTGTCGCAGATGCCAGCGCGCGCCCTCTCACGAGCGACTACGCGTTCAACGCGCGCCAGAGTGCGAGGCGCCGCGCGAAGCCCCGCTCCTCGAACCAGGCCGCCGAGGTGTCACCGTCGAGCGCGCGTTGCGCCAGCTTGAGCTGCTCGTGGGAGATGGCGTTGTCCTTCGGGAAGCGGGCGGCCGCGCGCGTCAGCGTCTCGCGGGCCTGCTTCACCTGCCCGGTCCACTTCAGCGTCAACGCGTAGTGCGCGTAGACCTCCGCGGGGTCGAGCTCCTCGGTCCACGCGAGCGAGCGCTCTTCGTACGTCTCGATGGCGGCGAGGAAGTCGGCCTTCGCGCGGGAGAGCTCCAGCGCATCGGTGGCCTGCTTGTAGCGCTGCAGGCGCAGGCGGCCACAGAGCGCGCGGCTCCACGCGACCAGCATGTCCCAGCTGTTGGCCTCCGCGACCTTGCGCGCTGACGCGATGAGCTTGTCGGCCTCGCCGAGCCGCCCGCGCGCGAGCTCCACCGAGGCCAGCACCAGCGGCGCCTCCGCGAGCCCGGCGTGGTTGCCCATCAACACCGAGAGCCGCCCGTAGAGCGACTCGCCCGCGAAGGCTGCGTCGTATTCACCGAGTTCCGTCAGCACGAGCGTGAGGTTGTGCAGCGTGATGGCCTCGCGGCGCAGCCACCCGGTGGCGCGCGCCAGCTCGAGCGACTTCTCGAAGGCCTTCCGCGCGGCGCCGAGCTGCCCCTGCCCGTAGAGCACGATGGCGCGCGCGTTCCACCCGAGGCACTCGTCGCGCAGCCGCCCGGCGCGCACCGCGAGCGCGATGTGTTCGTCGGTCAGCGCCATCGCGCGCGTGAAGTCACCCAGCGACGTCGCGGCGATCTCCTCGGCGCGCACCAGGGCGATGGCGTCTTCATCGGCCTCCAGCACCGCGGGCGGCACGTGCTTGCGCACCAGCTCGCACGCGCGCACGGCGTCGGCGCCGCGGCCCTCGATTTCACAGAGGAACCAGCTCCACGCTTTCGCCCAGCGAATCCACAGGTGCGAGGCGATGGGGCCCTGGAGCCGCAGCAGCTTCTTCTCCAGCGCCGAGAACGCGGCCTGCGTCTCCTCCTTCTTCACGAGGTGCGAGACCGACTCGGCGCGCGTCAGCTCCAGGGCGGCCGTCGCTTCGTCGAGGCTCATCGACTCCCACGCGTCGCTGGGCGTGCGCCGGAGCCCCTTCAACACCCGCCCGACGGTGGACGCCGGCAGCACCTC
This sequence comes from uncultured Archangium sp., assembly GCA_946479335.1. Next base: position 2,155 of record CAMLFP010000182.1, on the reverse strand, counting down.
GCGCGCCGAGGCCACGGTGCGGCCGGCGCTCTGCGCGACGGCGATGGCCTCCTCGGGCAGCCCGAGGAACAGCTTGAGCTCCGCCAGCCGGCGCAGCAGCACGAGGCGCCGCACGCCCTGCGCGGCCTTGAGCGCGGCCTCCAGCGAGCTGATGGCCTCGCCTCTCCCGGCACGCGCCGCGGCGGAGGCCTCGAGCCAGTACGACGAAGTCGACGCGTCCAACGCGGGGGTCGCCAGCGGCACCAGCAGGTCGGCCACGCGCGCGAAGTCTTCCGCGGCGCACGCCTCGAGGGCCTGCACCGCCCACGCGCCGGCCGCCAGCTTCGCGCCCAGCGCGGGCGCCTGCGCCAGCACGTTCGCCAGCGACGGCCGCATGCGGGTGTCGGAGAAGCGCAGCAACTGCAGCACGCCCTCCGTCACCGACTCCACGAGGCCCGCCGCCAGCGCCGGCTGCAGCGAGACCACCAGCGTCGGGCTCACCGCGTTGAGCGCCCCCATCGGCGCGACGCCGCCCAGCGCCGCCAGCGTGCCGCACGCCTTGAGCGCGTCATCACCCAGCTGCTTCACGCGGAACAGCCGCAGCCCGTCGTGGGTGCGCGGGAGCGACGAGAGGTCGGCCTCCAGCGGCGCCACGGCGTGCAGGCCCAGCGCGAGCCCGGGGTTGTCGCGCGCGAGCTCGCAGAAGGTCTCCGCGCGCGCAGGCGACGCGCCGGCCTGCGCCAGCAAGCGCAGCACGTCGGCGTGCGGAGGCGGCGTCAGCTCCACGGCGTGCCACCGCGGGTCGTGCCGCCACGCCGCGCGCCGGGTGCGGAAGGCGCTGGTGAAGCGGCTCTCGTCGGCGTCGTGGGAGACCACCAGCAGCAGCGGCACCGGCTCCTCGCGCGTGGAGAGCGACTCGATGAAGGTGACGCCCTCGTCGTTGGCGAGGTGCGCGTCGTCGAAGGCCAGCACCAGCCCGTCGCGCGCGCCCTCCGTCACCCAGCGCGCGAGCTCCAGCAGCGCGCCTTCACGGCGCGAGTCTTCATCGAGGCGCGCGGAGCGGAAGTCGGCGCGGCGAATGCCCAGCAGCGACGCGAGCAGCTCGGCGGCGGTGCGCGCGCGCTCCTCGTCGAGGCCCTGCAGCTGCGGCGCGGTGCGCAGCGCCTCCCACGCGGCGTCATCGGAGTCGACCTCCGGGAGGAACGCGCGCAGCGTCTGCGTCACCAGCGGCCCGCGGCTGACGTCGACGCGCTTCACCGCGCCCCACGACTTCAGCAGGTGCGAGCGCCCCAGCCCTTCGGCCGCAGAGAACAGCACGCGTGACAATTCACGGCGCTCGCGCGCGGCGTCGAACAGCGGCTGCAGCTGCGGGTGGGACATGGGGGGACGCCCAGCATACCCCCGGAGAGAGGCGCACATGCGACTGTGCCCCTCGGATCCACCCTCAGTCAGTGGGGCGCGAAAAATCGAGCTCGAACATCATCGCCGAGACGTCCTCGAACGAGCGCACCACGCGCACTCCGCGCGCGCCCAGGGCCAGCAGCAGCGCGGGCCGCGCGTCGTCGTCGCCGTAATAGTGGGTGATGAAGAAGTACACGCGCGGGCGCCCGCCAAGCCGCGTCACCATGTCGTCGGCCATGCGTTCGGTCTCGCGCTCGTTGACGGCGGCCACCTCCAGCGTCGCGTCGTCGAGGCCGAGGCGCGGCGCGTAGTACTGCCAGGCGAGCGCCGCGTCGCGGGTGGCGAAGAAGGTGTCTCCCGGCGCGCGCACCGACCGCGCCCACGCCAGCACCGGCCGCGACTCCTCCCGGTAGAAGGGCGACCCGAGGTGCCACAGCGCCAACGCCAGCGACTCCGCGACGAGGAGCGCCCCGACGACGGCCACGAGGCGAGGCCGCGAAGGCAGCGCCGCCGCGAGCTGCTCCACGCCGAAGGCCACGCAGCACGTCAGCGCCGGCACCACGAAGCAGATGACGCGGCCCTGAAACGGGTAGCGGCCGAGGAGCCCCGCGAGGAGCGCGAACGCCACGGGCGAGAGCAGCAGCACCGCCAGACGCCGGTGGGCGCGCACCAACGCCACCGCGCCCCACAGCGCGAAGCCGGCGGCGGCCCACGTCGACACCGTCACCGTCTGCCACCGGCCACCGAAGCCCACCGGCGTGCCCAGCGCGCGCAG
>CAMLFP010000181.1 GCA_946479335.1 uncultured Archangium sp. | reverse complement strand
TCAGTCGACCTCGAAGCCGAGGTGCTCCGCCAGCCGCACGGCGACGTCGGTCGCCACCTTCGTGTCCTTCACCTTGTTGAGCGCCGCGTCGATGAACACGTTGGTCGCGCCGCGAAACTCCGTGCGCGTCAAGGTGCAGCCGCGGAGGTTGGCGCCGGTCAAATCGCTCCCGGTGAACTCCGCGTCGGTGAGGTCGCAGTCGAAGAGGTTCAGCTCGCGCGCCTGACAGCGGAGGAACCGCGTCTTCCGCAGCGAGAGCCGGGTGAACGACGCGTAGCGGAGCAGACACTCGTCGAAGGACAGCTCCGGGTTGGTGGACACGCCGGAGAAGTCGATGCCCATCAGCTTGCACCCCGTAAAGCGCACGCCGCGCAGGCCCAGTTGCGTCACCACCGCGCGCGTCAGGTCGCATTGCTGGAACGAACAGTCTTCGAGCAGCGCGCGCTTCCACACGCTCTCCGGGAGCGCGCAGTTCACGAACGTGCAGCGGAAGAACTGCTTCCCGCTGAACACTTCTCCACTCAACGAGAGCCCGGTGAAGGTCTGCTCCGTGAAGTCATCGGCGCCCGCGAACACAGACGTCATGACTCACAGGCCGCTTTTCAGCCGCTCGAACGCCTGGCGGAACACCTGAGCGCTCTGCGCGCCCTGCACCGCGAACTTGTTGCCGAGGATGAAGGTCGGCACCGCGTTGATGCCCAGCTCGTGCGCCGCGGCGACACCGTCTTCCACCGCCTGCTTCCACTTGCCGGCCTCGACCTCCGCCTTCATCTGCGCGCCGTCGAGGCCCGCGTCTTTCGCGGCGGCCTCCAGCACGGCCCAGTCATGGAGATCTTCGGCGTTGCTCCAGTACCGGGTGATGAGCGAGTCGTGGAAGGCCTGCTCCTTGCCCTGGCTGCGCGCGAACTCGGTGCACTCGTGCGCCCGCCGCGAGTTGGGGATGCGGGTGCGCGCCTTGAGCGGCAAGCCCAGCGCCTGCGCCCGCTGGTTGATGGGCGAGTTCGGGTCGTCGTGCGACGCGCGGAAGCGCTCCGGCAGCTCCCAGCCCTCTTCGGGCGCGTCGGGGCGCAGCATGTAGGGCCGCCAGTCGATCTTCAGGTCGTAGTCCTTCGCGACCGAGTCGAGCTCGCCCAGGCCGATGTAGCACCAGGGACATACATAGTCGGACCACACCGTGATCGAGATGGAACTCATAGGCCGTCACAAGTAGCGTCCCCGGCTCCCATGGCCACGAAAAAGAAGAGCGCGAAGTCGAAGCCGAAGGCGAAGAAGTCTGCGGTGAAGAAGAAGGTCGTCGCGAAGAAGGTGGCTCCGAAGAAGAAAGCCGCGCCCGCGAAGAAGAAGGCGGCCGCGAAGAAGCCGGCGCCGAAGAAGGTTGCCGCGAAGAAGCCCGCGCCGAAGAAGATCGCCGCGAAGAAGACCGCGCCGAAGAAGCCCTCCGCCGCGAAACTGCACCCGCGCGTACAGTCGGCGTTGGCGCAGGTGACGGTCGAGGGCTTCGTGACGCGCCTCCCGCCGCCGGTGCAGCCCATCGTGAACGCGCTGCGCAGCATCCTCCGTGACGCGGCGCCCGAGGCGCAGGAGCTGCTCGACGACGGCACGCCCGCGTACTTCGCCAACGGCATCTTCGCGCGCATCGTGCCCGAGGAGCGCCGCGTGCTGGTGCGCTTCCTCAAGGCCAATGAGCTGCCGTCTGGCTCCAGCGCCCCGGGTGGCGAGTTCGAGCTGACCGACGCGGAGGAGCTGCGTGAGTCGGTGCTGCGTCAGCTGGTTCGTGAAGCCGTGCTGCTCAACCTGAGCGAGCCGGGTGCTGTGAGTGAAGCGACGCCGTGAGACTCGACGCACTCATCTTCGATCTCGACGGCACGCTGGCTGACTCCATCGCCGACATCGGCACCTCGATGAATGAGGTGCTGGTGGCGCATGGGCTCCCGCCGCACCCCATCGACGCGTACAAGTACTTCGTCGGCGAGGGCGCGGAGCTCCTCGTGGAGCGCGCGGTGAAGGGCGCTGGCGGGCCCACCGACAACCTGCGCGGACTGCTCGATGAGTACCGCGCGCGGTACTCGGCGCTCAACGACAAGCACTCGGTGCCGTACGAGGGCATCGAGGCGATGTTGCTCGGCGCGGCGCAGCGCGGGCGCAAGCTGGCGGTGCTGTCGAACAAGCGCGACGAGTTCACCAAGCGCCTCGTGAAGCAGCTCTTCGGGCGCGTGCCGTTCGTCGACGTGCGCGGCGAGCGTGAAGGCGTGCCGCGCAAGCCCGACCCGACCGCGGCGTTCGAACTCGCGCTGGCGTTGAACACCGTGCCCGCGCGCATCGGCTTCGTGGGTGACACCAAGTTCGACATGCTGACCGCGGTGAACGCCGGCATGCAGGGCGTCGGCGTGCTGTGGGGCTTCCGCGACGAGGTCGAGCTGCGCGACGCCGGCGCGAAGGTGATCATCAAGAGCCCGGAAGCGCTGCTCGACCTGCTGCGCTGATCACTTCTTGTGGATGATGACGTGGGTCGCGCGCTCGCCGGCGATCTGCTCCACGCATTCGTAGCCCAGCGCCCGGAGGTTCAAGCCGCCGAAGAGCGACTCGCCCGCGCCGAGCAGCACCGGGCGCACCGCGAGGTGCAGGTCATCGATCAACCGTGCCTGGAGGTACTGGCGCACCACCGACGCGCCGCCGCCGAGCCGTACGTCCTTGCCGTTCGCCGTCTTGAACGCGCGCTCCAGCGCCGCCTCGATGCCCTCGGTGACGAAGTGGAAGGTGGTGCCGCCCTTCATCACCAGCGGCTTCCGCGCGTGGTGTGTCAGCACATACGTGTCGCAGTGGTACGGCGGCTCCTCGCCCCACCAGCCCTTCCACTCTTCATCCGGCCACGCGCCGCGCACCGGGCCGAACATGTTCCGCCCGAGAATCCACGCGCCGATGTTCTCGAACGACTTCTCGGCCATCGAGTTGTCGACGCCGGTCTCGCCGCCTTCCTGGCCCTGCATCTTCCGGAAGAACCGGGTGGGGAAGAACCAGCCCATCATCTCCGCGCCGTGGTCGCCCAGCGGGTTGTCGAGGCGCTGATTCGCGCCGGCGGTGAAGCCATCCAACGTGTACGACATCGAGAGGACGCGCAGTTTCGGCATGGGTCACTTGTAGATGAAGGTCCACTCGCGCTCGACGACGTTGAGCGAGCTGTTCTGCGTGGGCCACTGGAGCCCCTGCACCAGCGCCTCGACGCACGACTTCGTGTCGGGCGCGTCTTTTGATTCGGGCTCGAGTTGGATCTTCTGCTCCATCACCGCGCCGTTGCGGTCGAGCGTCACCTTCACGCGCACCGTCTGCTTCCACTCGCCCTCGCGTTTGGCCTCGTTGTCCTTCACGCAGTGGCTCACGTCTTTCTGGATGCTGGCCAGCACGGCCTTGAGCGCCTCCTGCTTCGCGGGGTCGACGGTGGGCTCGGCGGCCACCGGCTTCGGAGCGGGCTTCGGCGCCGGCTTCTTCGGGCCCGCCAGCGCTGACGCCGCGCACAGAACGCTCGTGAACAGGAGGGCTCGGAACATGGCCGCACCGTAGCTGCGCGCACCGGGGCGCGGTGGCGTGTTTTGACCCGCTGCGTTGACGCATTTCGCCTTGGCATCTGCCAGCGAGTTCCCCACTATCCGCGGACCATGCGGACACAACATTGGGGTCTCTTCGCGTGCGCACTGTTTGCGCTCGCCTGCGGAAAACCTGCGTCGTTCGAGACGCGGGAGAGCATCGAGCAGCTCCACGTGACGCACGCCACGCCGGGGCAGACGCTGATCGTCATCGACCCGAAGGGCAAGGAGGCCGCGCGCGGCGTGGTCGACGAGCAGGGCAGCCTCGTCTTCCGCCGGCTGACGCCGGGCACGGGCTACACCATCCGCACCGACGAGAAGGAGTTCGAGGTCACCAAGCCGCTCAAGGTGATGTCGGTTGAAGAGAGCAAGCCCGACCCCGCGAGCTACGCGAAGCAGGAGCTCAAACCCGGGTACAACTACATCACGATGCGCGACGGCACGACGCTCGCTGCGTTCGTGACGCTGCCGGCGGGCGCGCCCGGTCAGACCTTCCCCACGGTGGTGAGCTACGCGGGCTACGACATGGCGCGCGAGGCGCCTCCGTACGCGGGCCTCGAGTTCCTCTACGACGACTTCCCGGTGTTGAAGACGCCGCCCACCGACGCCTCGTCGATGCTGGCGGGCATGATGGGCTACGCGACGGTGAGCGTGAACATCCGCGGCACGGGGTGTTCGGGCGGCGCGTATGACTACTTCGAGACGCTGCAGTTGCTCGACGGCTACGACGTCATCGAGATCGTCGCCGCGCAGCCGTGGGTGCGGCACCACAAGGTCGGCATGGTCGGCCTCTCGTACCCGGGCATCACGCAGATGTACGTCGCGGCGCAGAAGCCGCCCAGCCTCGCGGCCATCGCGGCGGAGTCGGTCATCGCCAGCACCGACACCACGCTGCTGCCCGGCGGCATCTTGAACGACGGCTTCGCCATCAGCTGGGTGACGCACGTGCTGAACGGCGCGCACCCCTACGGCCAGGGCTGGGAGCAGGCGCGCGTCGATAAGGGCGACACCATCTGCAAAGAGAACCAGCTGCTCCACAGCCAGATGATCGACAACGTGGCGCAGGCGCGGCAGATCAAGTTCTACGTGCCCGAGGAGCACGATCGCTTCAGCCCGCTCACCTTCGTGCAGAACGTCGAGGTGCCGGTGTTCCTCTCGGGCCAGTGGCAAGACGAGCAGACCGGCCCGTACTTCGCGCTGTTGTTCGACAAGTTCACCAGCTCGCCCAGCGTGCACTTCAACGCGACGAACGGCATCCACCCCGACGGCTTCAACCCGGCGATCGTCCCCGACTGGCACGACTTCCTCGAGATCTACGTCGCGGAGCGCGCGCCGCTGCCGCTCGACACCATTCGCGCGCTCTCGCCGCAGCTCTACGAGCAGGTGTACTCGTCGAACGTCGCGCTCGGGCCGCAGCGCTTCGGCGGCTACGACACGCTCGCCGAGGCGAAGGCCGCCTGGGAGGCGCAGCCGAAGGTGCGCGTGGAGTTCGAGAACGGCGCCGGCAAGCCCGACGACCCGGGCGCGCCCATCACCGTGTTCGAGCACTCCTTCAACCAGTGGCCGCCCGAGGGGCTGACCGCGAAGACCTTGTACTTCTCGCAAGACGGCGTGCTGCACGACGCCGCGCCCACGGAGACGGACTCCGCCTCGCAGTACGCGTTCAACTTCGCTCGCGGCGCGCAGGGCAGCCTCGCGGCCGGCGCCGGCCCGTGGGACAAGCTGCCCAACTACGACTGGGAGTCTCCGGCGACCGGCGCGGCGGTGGTGATGGAGAGCGCGCCGCTCACCGAGACCACGGTGATGATGGGCACCGCGAGCTTCGACCTGTGGCTCAACGCGCCCGTCGATGGCGCCGACGTACAGGTGTCGCTCACCGAGGTGCGCCCCGACGGCAAGGAGGTCTACGTGCAGTCGGGCTGGCTGCGCGCCGGGCACCGCAAGCCGGGCCCGAAGGCCACCGAGTTCTGGCCCGCGCAGACCTTGATGGAAGACGCGTGGGAGCCGCTGACGCCCGGCACGTGGGCGCCGATCCGCATCGGCACCGCGGCGTTCGCGCACGCCTTCCGCGCGGGCTCGAAGATCCGCGTGTCGGTCGACACGCCCGGCGGCACGCGCACCGACTGGCGCTTCCAGCTCGACGACTACGGCAGCGGCATCAACTACGGCATCGGCCACGACGCGACGCACCCCTCGAAGGTCGTCTTCCCCGTCATCGCGGGCCTCGGCGCCGAGGTGCCCGCGGCGCTGCCCACGTGCCCCGGGTTGCGCGCGCAGCCGTGCCGCGACGCGATGCCGGTGACCAACGCGCCGTTCGTGCCGTGAAGTCGCCCTGGTAGCCAAGCCGTCGTAAACACGGTGCGAGGTAGATGCCTTCGCGCCCATCGAACATCGCGTGGACGATCGCGGCCACGGTCATGCTGGCGCTGGGGCTCTCCCTGGCGCCGGTGCCCGAGGCGCTGCGCCCGTTCCCCACGCTGAAAGATCAGCCGCGCGAGACGTTGGTGGCCGCGCTGCAGCCTCCCGCGCCGAAGAAGGAGGCCGTCGCGCCCACCGTCGACTGGGACGCGGAGGCCGCGAAGCAGCAGCCCGTCGAGCTGGAGCAGGAGGAGCCCGTCGAGGAGCCGCCGCGCCCGGTGCGCAAGGCCGCCGCGCCCGCGAAGCGCAGCAAGGAAGACGAGGCCGACGCCCGCCGGTGGGAGGTCATCATCCGCAAGGTGCAGGCGGCGCACGCGCCGATCATCGACACCTGCCTCGACGACACTTGCAGCACCACCGCGCTCACCGCGTTCTTCGACGCGCTCAAAGACCTGCGCAGCGACGAGCCCCGGCCGGTGCGCGTGGTGACCATCGGCACCTCGCTCATCGCGTCTGACCACATCACCGACACCACGCGGCGGCTGCTGCAGGCGCGGCACGGCTCCGGGGGCCTGGGCTTCATGTTCGTTGACCGCCCGACGCGCGGCGCGGGGCGCACGGTGCGCAACGGCACCGCGAGCGAGGGCTGGCTCATCGAGAAGATCACCGACGAGGTGCCCTTCACGCAGGCGGGCTTCACCGGCGCGGGCTTCACCGCGAAGGACCCGCAGTACACGAAGTACGACGTGGCCGGCGCCCGGCGCGCGGAGCTGTTCCTCGTGCGGCAACCCGGCGGCGGCACGGTGGAGCTGCTGGCCGACGGGCAGAGCCTCAAGCGCGTCGACGCCAGCGCCACGCGGAGATCTCCCAGCTTCGAGCGCGTGACGTTGCCCGAAGACACGCGCGAGCTGCTGCTGCGCACCCGCGGCACCGTGCGCCTCGACGGCGTCTCGCTGGAGGGCGAGCTCCCCGGCGTCACGTTGGATTCGCTGGGCCTCCCCGGCGCGTCGGCGCAGGTGCTGCTCAAGGAAGACGAGGCGCTCTTCGCCGCGCAGTTGGAGGCGCGCAGCCCCTCGCTGGTGGTGTTGATGATCGGCGGCAACGACGCCTTCGACATCTCGCAGGGGCGCTACGACGCGGCGAAGGGCAAGGCGTGGATGCAGCAGCTCATCGACCGCGTGAAGCGCGCGGTGCCCGAGGCGTCGTGTCTGCTCGCGTCTCCACCCGACGCCGGCGTCTGGCGGATGGACGACACCATCGCTCCGCGCAAGCAGACCGCGGAGGTCGCGGCGTACATGAAGGAGCTCGCGAAGGAGAACGGCTGCGCGCTGTGGGACATGCAGGCCGCGATGGGCGGGGAGGGCGCCGTCGCGCGCTGGTGGGACGCGGGCCTGATGAACCGCGACCTCGTGCACCCGCTGGGCCTTGGCGGCGACGTGCTGGGCTACCTCTTCGAGAGCGCGCTGGAGCGCGCGCGACAGGCGCACGTGCGGCGGCGTGGGCGCGCTCCGGCGGAGAAGGCGGCGACGCGCGCGCCCGGCGTCACGCACCCCGCGCCGCGCTCGCCCGCCACGCTGCCCGACACCCCCGAGACTCCGCTGGAGAACGTGGACGCGCTGCAGGGCTTCTTCGAGAAGTTGAAGACGCTCGAGACGTTGAACTCCGGCCGCGTGGCGGTAGCGCAGCTCGGGGCGTCGCACACCGCGGCGCAGTTCTTCACCGACGAGGCGCGCCGGTTGTTGGCGGCCCGCTTCGGCGGCGCGGGGCGCGGCTTCATCGCGGCGGGGAAGTCGTCGCCGCGGCTCGACGCGAGCGGCGTGAAGCGCGAGCTCATCGGGTCATGGAAGGTGAGCGACGCCATCGAGCAGCGCACCTCGGGGCTGGCGTGGGGGCTCACCGGCATTCGCGCGGTCGGCGCGCCCGACGCCGAGCTGCGGGTGTCGTTCACCGAGCCGCACGGGAGCGTCGACGACACCGCCCACCTGCAGCTCCACTACTGGCAGGCACCCGACGCGCCGCCGCCGGAGGTGATCATCGACGACGTCGAGGTGCCGTTGACGCCGGGCCTGCCGGGCGCGCGGGTGATCGACTTCGCCGCGCCGGGGCCGTCGCATGAGATCAGCGTCATCAACCCCGGGCCGGGGGCGCTCCCGGTGTACGGCGTCTCGCAGGAGCTGATGCGGCCGGGCATCGTGTACGACGCGCTGGGGCTCCCGGGCGCGACGGCGGCGGTGTTCGCCTCGTACGATCAAGAGGCGCTCGCGGTGCAGCTGCACGCGCGCCAGCCCGACCTCTTCGTCTTCTTCTTCGGCACCAACGAGAGCGCGCTGCCGCCGGCCCGCGTCGACGAGATGCGCGCGGCGTACGTGCAGATCTTCGCCACCCTCCGCCGCGTGAACCCCGAGGCCGCGTGCCTGGTGCTGGCCCCGACCGATCGCATGGAGGTGCGCAAGCGCGTGTGGCACGAGGCGAGCTCCATCAACCAGGTCATCGACGCCATGCGGGAGATCGCGCGCGAGAACCACTGCGCCTTCTGGGACACGCGGGCCTTCATGGGCGGCAAGGGCGCCATCGACGTCTGGCGGCGCCATGAGCTGGCGATGCGCGATCGCGTGCACCTGACGCCGGCGGGCTACCGGAAGACGGCCGAGGCCTTCATCGGCGAGCTGCTGCGTGCGTACGACGCCTGGAGGGGCCCGTGAGCTTCCACAGCACGTCGTTCCTCGCGGCGCTGATGGTGGTGTTGACGCTGTACTGGTCCATCGCGCGGTGGCGCTGGGTGCGCCTCTCGGTGCTGCTGATCGCCAGCCTCGCGTTCTACGCAGTGTGGAGGCCGGGCCCGCTGGCGCTCTACGGCCTCGCGACCTTCGTGAACTGGAGCGCGAGCGCGTTGCTGCTGCGCCTCGAGCGCGGGCGGAAGCTGGTGCTGGGCCTCGCGGTGGGCGTGCACCTGGGCGTGCTCGTCACCTACAAGTACCTGCAGCTGTTCTTGAATTCGTTCGGCTCGCTGGCGAGCTGGCTGCACCTCGAGTGGACGCCCCCGACGCTGGGCCTCACGCACCCGCTGGGCCTCTCGTTCATGACGTTCCAGGCGATCGGCTCGGTGGTCGACGTGTACTGGAAGAAGACCACCGGCCGCTTCTCGCCGGTGCACCACCTGTTGTTCCTCACGTTCTTCCCGCGCGTGGTGTCGGGGCCGATCCTCCGCAACGAGCAGCTGCTCGAGAAGTTCGACGTCACGCCGACGCTCGACGGCGTCGCCGGGGCTGAAGCGCTGTTCCGCATCGCGCAGGGGCTCTCGAAGAAGCTGCTGCTGGCCGACGTGCTGGGCGGCTCGTTCGTCAACGCGGTGTTCTCGAACCCGCGCGGCTACTCGGCGCTGGAGTGTGTCATCGCGGCGGTGGGCTACACGCTGCAGCTCTACTTCGACTTCTCCGGGTATTCGGACATCGCCATCGGCATCGCCGGGCTGTTCGGCATCAAGTTCCCGGAGAACTTCAACAAGCCGTACCACGCGACCGACTTGTTCAGTTTCTGGAACCGCTGGCACCTCACGCTCTCGACGTGGCTGCGCGACTACCTGTACCGCCCGCTGGGTGGGAATCAGGGCAGCAAGCTGCAGACGCTGCGCAACACGATGATCGTGATGTCGCTGGGCGGGCTGTGGCACGGCGGCGACTGGCGCTTCCTCATCTGGGGAGCGCTGCACGGCGTCTTCCTCGTGCTGTGGCGCATCTGGTGGTGGGTGGCGGGCAAGCCGAAGCGCGGAGAGGCGGGCGTGGTGCGCAACGTGGTGGGCTGGCTGGTGATGTTCAACGCGGTGGTGTTCGCGCGCATCTTCTTCCGCGCCGACACGATGACGCTGGCGGTGGAGATGTTCCGGCAGCTCGGCACGCTCACCACGTCGCTCGCGCGCGTCTCGGCGCTGACGTGGGGTTCGCTGGTGGCGTGCGTCGTCTTCTACGTGCTGCCCGCGCCGGTGTTCGAGAAGACGAAGGTGCTCTTCATTCGCAGCCCGGCGCTGGTGCGCGCGGTGGTGCTGGTGGCGATCGCGCTGCTGGTGCGGCAGTTCGCGAGCATCGAGAGCCAGCCGTACATCTACCTGCAGTACTGATCTCGGGGAGAGGGGCGCGATTCCAATTCCTGAGAGGGCGCGCTTCACGCGCGGCGGGTGTGCATCGGTCGTGCCCAGACGCGCGTGGTAAGCGCGCACGCATGATGAAGCGACTCCTGGTGTTGCTGTTCATCTCCGCGTGCGGTGCGCCGGTGGGCGAGTTCGACGGCGGGTTCAACATCGATGACGGTGGGCTCCTCGCGCCCGACGCGGGTGAGGTGGAAGACAGCGGCGTCGTCGACTCCGGAGTTCCGGACGCTGGCGTGGTGGGGCGCCTCGCGTACCCGAGCGATCGCAAGCTCTCTCCGGTGAACGCCGAGGTGGTCGCGCACCTGCAGGCGATCGCCGCGATGAACGCCGCGCGCGCGGAAGACGTGGTGATCAAGGTCGGCGCGTCGAACACCGTGAACGTCTGGTACCTCCAGTGCTTTGCGGGCAACAACGTCGACCTCGACGGGCGCACGCAGCTCGACGCGGGCCTCGCGTTCTTTCGCGGTGGCACGGTCGACGGCGGCAGCGCCTTCACGCGCACCAGCCTCGCGGCGACCATCGGCTGGA
>CAMLFP010000180.1 GCA_946479335.1 uncultured Archangium sp. | reverse complement strand
TTCGGCACGTTCAGCGGGCGCGCCTTCCAGAAGTTGATCGCGATGGCGAGGCGCAGCTCCGGCTCTCGCGGCAGCCGCTTCCCGGGGATCTGGTTCTCCGCGTCCAACACGCCGTGCGTCAGCGTGCCCTTGAAGAACGTGAAGCGGTTCGCCTTGGGCGCCACGAAGTCGAAGTCGTGCTTCGTCGGTGCGAACGCCTGGTTCCGCGGGTTGGGAGGCTCCTTCGTCACCGCCAGCAGCCCGCCGCGGCACTCGTTCAAATAGAGCAGCGAGCTCATCAGCGGGTGGCGCTCGACGCCGTCGCGCTGCATGCGCGCGATGTCGTGATCGCGGTGGAAGTCGACCTTCACGTTCGAGGTGCGCATGCGTGAGAGCCACCACTCGACGCCGGTGGCCTTCGCCGGCACGCGCGCCCGCAGCGCCAGCGCCGCGCGCTCGACCAGGTTCGTCGGCGCGTCGTCGAAGTCGAACCAGAACGTCGTCTGGTAGCTGTCGCGCAGCCGCTCGTTGCCCAGCGCCACGACGGCGTCACGCAGCCGCGAGAACGCGCGCGCGGGCAGGGCGCCGTCGATGATGGTGACGAGCGGCTTCACTTCGAGAGCGTGATCGACTCGAACAGCACCCGGCCTTCGCTGCTGGCCGGAGGCGTCAGCTCCATCAGCGCGGAGACCGTGGGCGCGAGGTCGATGGGCTGCGCCGCCTGGCCGTAGTGCCCGCTCTTCACGCCCTTGCCGTAGAGGAAGATCGGCACGTCGGCGTCGTAGCTCCACGGCGCGCCGTGCGAGGTGCCCGCGGGGAACACCTCGAGCACCTGGAAGGGCTGCATCACGAACAACACGTCGCCGCTGCGCTCGGGGAAGAACGCGTGCTCCGCTTCCTTCGAGAGCGTGCGCAGCGCGCCGAGGTCGTCGCGCGAGACCGCAGAGAAGATCTCCGGCTGCTTCTCGAGCCACGCCGCCACCGCGCGCCGCACGGTTTTCACGTCGAGCTTCTTCGCGTCGACGGCCTTCCAGTCGAGATACACGTCGGCCTCTTCGAACTCTGCGACGAGCCCGGGGGCGCCGAACTGCTTCTCCATCGCCGCGTTGAGGTTTTTCTTCATCGTCGCCGGGCTGACGCGCGCGGCGACGAGCCCCTGCGAGGCCCACTCCTCGGGGATGTTGGCGCCGCCGTGATCGCCGGTGAGCACCACCAGCAGGTTCGCCTTGCCGCCCGCCGCCTTCTCCGCCGCGGAGATCAGCTCGCCCAGCGCCTTGTCGAGCCGGAGCAGGTGGTCCTGGTACTCCCACGAGTTGGGGCCGTAGAGGTGGTAGGTGCGATCGACCGACGAGAAGCTGACGCTCAAGATGTCGGGGGCGTCGTCGCGCCCGAGCTGCTCACCGTCGATCGCCGCCTTCGCGAAGTCGACCAGCAGCTCCGTCGCGTACGGAGAGATCGCCAGCGCCGCGTACGAGTCGGGCCCCGGCGACGGCAACCCACCGGTCAGCGCGTGCGGGAAGACGCGCTTGAGCCCGTGGAGGTCGCTCTCGAACGGGCGGTCGTCATCGCCGACGTAGTCTTTCTCGGGCGCAGTGAGCGTCCACGTCTTGCTGAACGCCGCGTCGGCCAGCTTCTTGTCGTTGAAGGCCTTCACCCAGGCGGGGAACTCCTTCTTGTAGAAGGTGCCGGTCACGAACTTGCCGACCGCTTCGTGAAACCACCACGCGTCGCCGAGGTGCCCGCCCATCGCCACCGCGGCGCGCGCCTTGCCCGACACCGCGACGCTCTTGCCCTTGAAGTGGGTGCCGGCGCGCACGCGATCCGCCACGGTCTCCGCGAGCAGGTTCACGGGCGACACGTCGTCACTGGAGGGCGGCGCCTCGAGCACCGGGTGTGACGCGTCGAAGAAGGGCGCCTCGAGCTTGCCGGTCGCGCGGTTGAAGGTCTTGTTGCCGACGATGCCGTGCCGGTGCGCCCAGGTGCCGGTGGCCATGGTTGCGTGACCCACCGCCGTCACGCACTCCAGCGTCTCGTAACGCGCCGCCGGGTACACCGCGCCCTCGCCGAGCAGCTTCGCGAGGCCGTACTTGAAGCGCCCGCGGTTCGTCTGGAGCGCGTCGGTGCCGAAGGAGTCGACCGAGATGAAGAGCGTCAGCCGCGGCGGTTTCGCGAGCGCGACGGTCGAGGCGAGGGCCAGGCAGAGAGCGAGTCGGCGCATGGGGGGCCGCACCCAATCACGGCGATTGCGCGCTTGCTACCCGGCGTGTCCTGCGAGAAGTCTGCCCCATGGATCGCAACCTCGCGCTTGAAGTCGTTCGCGTCACCGAGATGGCCGCCATCGCCTCTGCTCGCCTCATGGGCCTCGGCCAGAAGGATCTCTCCGATCAGGCCGCTGTCGACGCCATGCGCAAGGCCTTCGACACGCTCAACATCGACGGCACCGTCGTCATCGGCGAGGGCGAGCGCGACGAGGCGCCGATGCTCTACATCGGTGAGAAGGTCGGCAAGAGCGTCACCGGCTCCGCGCCCGTCGACATCGCGTTGGATCCCCTCGAGGGCACCAACCTCTGCGCGTACGGCCGCCCCGGCGCGATCTCCGTGGTGGCGCTCGCCAACCGCGGCGGGCTGCTCAACGCGCCCGACACGTACATGGAGAAGATCGCCGTCGGCCCGCTGGCGCGCGGCGCGATCGATCTCACCAAGTCGCCCACCGAAAACCTCCAGCGCATCGCCGCGGAGATGGGCCGCACCGTGCGCGAGCTGACGGTGGTGATCCTCGACCGCCCGCGCCACGAGGAGCTCATCAAGGAGGTGCGCCACGTCGGCGCGCGCGTGCGGCTGATCGAAGACGGCGACGTCGCGGCGGCCGTGGCCACCTGCTTCACCGAGAGCGGCGTCGATGTGCTGATGGGCACCGGCGGCGCGCCCGAAGGCGTCATCTCGGCGGCCGCGATCCGCTGCTGCGAGGGCGACTTCCAGGGGCGCCTCAAGTTCCGCAACCCTGAAGAGCAGGCCCGCGCCGCGAAGATGGGCATCACCGACCCCGACCGCATCTACTCTGCCGACCAGCTCGCGCGCGGCGAGGTGATGTTCGCGGCCACCGGCGTCACCACCGGCGACTTCCTGAAGGGCGTGCGCTTCTTCGCCAACGGCGCCGAGACGCACAGCGTGGTGATGCGCTCGAAGAGCGGCACGGTGCGCCACATCACCGCGACGCACCGCCTCGACAAGAAGCCGATGTAAGGTCGGCGCACCTCAACCCCCCAAGGAGTCCTCACACATGCCAGGCGCCCAGCGGACGATCACCATCAATGCCACTCCCGAGAAGTGCTGGTCGGTGATCTCTGACTACGAGCGGTACCCGGAGTTCCTCCCGGAGGTGAAGAAGATCCGCACCTTCAACCGCCGCGACAAAGAGGTCGACGTTCAATACGAGGCCGAGGTCGTCAAGCTCATCAAGTACACCGTGCACATGAAGGAAGACGGCCCGCGCGGGCTCACCTGGTCGTTCATCGACGGCGAGTTCATGAAGGACAACAAGGGCGGCTGGAAGCTCGAAGACGGCGGCAACGGCACCACCAGGGCCACCTATTCGGTCGAGGTGCAGGTCGGCATGCTGGTCCCCAAGACCATCGTCAACGCGCTGGTCGACACCCAGCTCCCCAAGCTGCTCGAGAACTTCAAGAAGCGCATCGAGAGCGCTCCCTGAGCCGCAAACCCACTGAAATCACGAGCGCGAGTTGCTGTGGGCTGGCGCGTGGTTAGAATCAACTCGCCGTGCTCGACACCTACATCATCGAAGAACTGAAGCGACGTGAGCGGGAGCGCCAACAGCGCGAACGTCAGCGCCCGAGTGTCGAGATCCCCATCGTTCGCGAGGAAGACGCGGATGATCTGCGTTCGGAGCGCGAGGCGCCTCCGAGCGGCGGCACGGTCGTCACCATCGATTTCTAAGACGGAGGGCCGGTGAATCCGCTCCTCGCAATCATCGCGCGGGGCCGGCGCCGCCCGTTTCGCATCTATTACGACGAGGCCTACCGGCTGCCGATCACCGGCGTCGAGTCGGGGCCACGCGCGATGGAGACGCGGCGCGCCGACGACGTGCTGCACTACCTCCGCCATGTGCACGCGGTGCGACCCGGCATGGTGGTGACCCCGGCGACGGCCAGCTACTCGGCGATGGGGCGGGTGCACTCGCAGACGTACCTCGAGTCGTTGCTCTCGCCGATCGAGCTCGCGCACATCTTCGCGGTCGACCCGTCTGACGTGTACGTCGACGAGGTGCTGCGCAGCGTGCGTCTCGGCGTGGGCGGCACCATGGAGGCGGCGATCTACAGCCTGCAGAAGCGACGCCCCGCGGTGAACCTCTTCGGTGGCTTTCATCACGCGGCGCCGGAGCGCGGCGCGGGCTTCTGCGCCATCAACGACATCGCGGTGGCGGTGGCCGAGCTGCGCGCGCGTGGCTTCGCCGGCCGCATCGGCGTCATCGACCTCGACTTCCACCCGCCGGACGGCACCGCCGCGTGCCTCGAGAAAGACGAGCAGACGTGGATTGGCTCCATCTCCGGCGCCGACTGGGGGCCGCTGCCGCGCGTCGACGAGACGTTGCTGCCGCAGGGCACGCGCGATGAAGACTACCTCCGCGCGCTCGAGCAGCTGCTCGGCCGCATGCCCGCGCTCGAGCTGTGCTTCGTGCTCGCCGGCGCCGACGTGCTCACCGGCGATCGCCTCGGCCAGTTCTCGTTGTCGCTCCCCGGGGTGCGCCAGCGGGAGCTGATGGTGGCGCGCAAGCTGGCGGGGATCCCGCAGGTGTGGCTGCCGGCGGGCGGCTACTCGTCGCACGCGTGGAAGGTGTTCGCCGGCGTGGGCATGACGCTCGCGTTCGACACCGAGGCGCCGGTGCCGACCGACTACGACCCGCTCGCCGCGCGGTTCGTTCGCATCTCGAGGTCGATCCCCTCGCGGTCGTTGGGCGATGACGACATCCTCTCCGACGCCGACCTCGCGGAGGCGCTGGGGCAGCCGCGCGTGGGCCCGCCGAAGCTGCTCGACTTCTACACCGCGGAGGGCATGGAGTTCGGCCTCGAGCGCTACCGGGTGATGCCGTTGCTGCGCCGGTTGGGCTTCTTGAACCTCCACGTGGTCATCGATCAGGTCGCAGCGTACGACCGCGCGCGCGTGCTGGGCACCGATGCCATGACCGGCGTCGAGTCGTCGCTCATCGAGCTGGAGTGCGAGAAGCGGCTGCTCGGCGATCAGCAGCCGTTCCTGTTCATCAACTGGCTCACGCTGCGGAACCCGCGCGCGCACTTCTCAGACCTGCGGCCGCAGCTCCCGGGGCAGGAGGTGCCTGGCCTCGGCCTCGCGCGGGAGATGATGCAGATCCTCACCTTGATGTCGCTGCGGCTCAAACTCGCGGGCGTCGCCTTCCGCCCGTCGTGGTTTCACATGGCGTACACCGCGCGGCACGGGTCTCGCTTCATCGACGCGGGCCGCCAGGGGCGCTTCGAGGCGCTGGTGCGAGACTCGAGGAAGCTGTCGCTGCTCGACGCGACGCGCGCGGTGGCCGACGGTCGCGTGAAGCTCAACGGCCAGCCGTACCAGTGGGAGGCCGATGAGATGGTGCGCTGGAACGACAACGCGAATATCCCTCATGACCACGACGCGATCGCCGCGGAGCGCGAGCGCTGCCACTTTGAGTTCAAGGAGAGCTGACCATGGGCGTACCGATGACCGTGAAGATCGATGGGCTGGCGTGTCAGCTCACGCACGAACCGTCGAACTCGCAGATCCGCACCACGCCACCGAAGGACAACGGCGGTGACGGTTCGACGTTCTCGCCGACCGACCTCGTCGGCGCGGCGCTGGCCTCGTGTGCGTTGACGACGATGGCGCTGGTGGCCGGCCGCGAGGGGCTCACCTTCCTCGGCGGGAGCGCGCGGGTGGAGAAGGAGATGACCCCGCCTCCGCGCCGCATTGCCTCGCTGGCGCTGGTGATCACGCTGCCCGTCGCGACGCCCGAAGCACAGCGCGCGCGGCTCGAGGAGATCGCCCGCGGCTGCCCGGTCGCGCGCAGTCTGCACCCCGAGGTGCAGCTGCCGATGCGCTTCGAGTACGCCTGATTCGCGCCGCGGCGCTTCACCCCTCGCGGGTCGAGCGCACACGGCGGACCGCGCGGGCCTTGCCGCTGTCCTTCGCGGAGTACATCGCCTCATCGGCGACGCGCATCAGCGCGCCGGTGTCTGCGCCGTCTTCGGGGAAGGTCGCGTACCCGATGCTCGCGGAGACGTTCAGCGTCGCGCCGTCGGCCTCCACGGGCTGACGCGCGGCGGAGAGGATCTTCTCCATCGACGCCTCGCACGCCGCGGCCTCGGTGACTCCGTCGAGCAACAGCACGAACTCGTCGCCCCCGAGCCGCCCCACCGCGTCGCCGCACGTCATGAAGCGCTGGCTCAGCGCGCGAAGGAGCGCATCGCCCATGGCGTGGCCGTGCGTGTCGTTGACCGCCTTGAAGCCGTCGAGGTCGACCAACGCCAGCGTGAACGGCGCCTGCTTCGCGACGCGCTCCTGCACCGCGTGGAGCAACGCGCGTCGAGACAACAGCCCGGTCAGTGAATCGGAGCTGGCGAGCTCCGCGAGGCGCTTCTGCAGCCGCAGCAGCTCGAGCAGCGCCTCGTAGCCGGAGCGCAGGAAGACCAGCTGCAGCGCCACCACGCTCAGCGCGCTGACGCCGATGAGGCGCGTGTTCCCATCGCCGAAGACGAGCATGGCCACCGCCGGCGGCACCACGCCCAACACCGAGGTCGTCGCGGCGAGCGGCATCGACGCGGTGGCGTGCGCCAGACAGAGCGCGCCGAAGGTGAGGGAGATCGGCACCAACAGCACCGAGCTGAAGAGGTGCGTCACGGTCGCCCAGGTGGCGAACACGCTGGTGCCCGACATCACGATGGCCAACAGCCATTGCACGCCAGCGACGCGGCGCGCGGCGTGCGCGAGGTCGACCTGCGGCGGGTCGCGCCTCCACTGGGCGATGCGCACCAGCGAGAGCAGCACGGGCGCGACGACCCACGCGTAGCTGGCCGTGGGGAAGCCGTCAGCCCACAGCGCGTACGCGCAGATGAGGAAGTTCAGCGCAGACACCGCGTGCAGCACCGGGAGGGTCCGGTGCAGCGCACGGTATTGATGCTGCACGAGCGCGTCGTGCAGCTCCGGTGGCGGAGCCGGGAACAGGCGCGCCAGCACAACTCAGGTGCCCGTCTTGCCTGCCACGTCGCTGGTGGGCACCAGCTTGAGCTGCGTCGCGGTGAAGCTCTTCGCGTCGACCTCGCGCTCCAGGTACGTGTAGCCGGCGAGCCCCGCTTCGTACACGCGCAAGATCTGCCGCGACTCGTCGAGCGTGATGCGGCCCTCGCGCAGCGCCTTCTCGGCGAACCCGCGGATGCGCGCGATGAGGTCGTCCTTGTTGTACGCGACGTAGTTCAGCACCTCGGTCACCGTGTCGCCCTCGACGACGCGATCGATGAGGTAGCCGCCGCCGGGCGCCAGCGAGACCTGCACGGTGTGCGTGTCGCCGAACAGGTTGTGCAGGTCGCCGAGGATCTCCTGGTACGCGCCGACGAGGAAGATGCCGAGGTAGTACTCGTCGTCGTTCAACGCGTGGAGCTGGATGTCGTCCTTCACCTCGCGCTTGTCGATGAACTTCTCGATCTTCCCGTCGGAGTCGCAGGTGATGTCGGCCAGCACCGCGTGGCGCGTCGGGCGCTCCGCGAGCCGGTGGATGGGCATCACCGGGAAGAGCTGATCGATCGCCCACGAGTCAGGCAGCGACTGGAAGAGGCTGAAGTTGCAGAAGTACGTGTCGGAGAGGCGGTGCTCCAGGCTCTCCAGCTCCTCGTTCAGCTCGCCGTGCTCGCGCGCGATGCGCAGGATCTTGTGACAGATGGCCCAGAAGAGGTTCTCCGCCAGCACGCGCTGCTCGAGCGAGAGGTGCCCGAGCGAGAACAGCGTCAGCGTCTCGTCTTTGTACTCGGTGGCGTCGTGGTACGTCTCGAGCAGGTTCTTGTTGGTGACGTCGCGGAGCGCGGCGAAGAGGTTCTTCACCACCTGCGGCGCGTTGTCGGGCACGCGCTCGGGCGGCTTGGGCACGTCGAAGTCGCTGTTGCCCAGCACCTCGGTCACCAGCACGGCGTGGTGCGCGACGACCGCGCGGCCCGACTCAGACACCAGGTTCGGGTGCGGGAGCTGCGCCGCGTCGGCGGCCTCCATGATCGAGAACACCACGTCGTTGGCGTACTCCTCGGTCGTGTAGTTCATCGACGACGCGAAGTTCGACTGCGAGCCGTCGTAGTCGACGCCCAGCCCGCCGCCCACGTCGACGAACTGCAGCGGCGCGCCGAGGCGCTTGACCTCCACGTAGAAGCGGCCGACCTCGCGGAGCGCGTTCTTCACGGAGCGGATGTTCGAGATCTGGCTGCCCAGATGGAAGTGCAGGAGCTCGAAGGTGTCCATCAGGCCGGTCTCGCGAAGGAAGCCGATGGCCTCCATCAGCTCGCCCGACGAGAGGCCGAACTTGCTGCGATCGCCGCCGCTGGCTTCCCACTTGCCGGCGCCGCGCGTCGAGAGGCGCACGCGCATGCCCAGCGTCGGGCGGATGTTGGTGCGCTTGGCGACCTCGGCGATCAGCGCCAGCTCGGTGGGCTTCTCGACGACCATCACCACCTTGCGGCCCAGCTTCGACGCGTAGAGCGCGGTCTCGATGTACTCCTCGTCTTTGTAGCCGTTGCAGATGATGAGCGCGTTCGGGTCGTCTTGCAGCGCCATCACCGCGAGGAGCTCCGGCTTGCTGCCCGCCTCGAGCCCGTAGCCGTACGGCTTGCCGGCCTCGGCGATGGTCTCCGCGACGTAGCGGTGCTGGTTCACCTTGATCGGGTACACCCCGCGGTACTGGCCCTTGTAGTTGTGCTCGGCGATCGCCTTGCGGAAGGCCTCGTTCAGGTGCTGCACGCGGTGGCGCAGCACATCGGTGAAGCGGATCAGCAGCGGCAGGCTGATGCCGCGGCGGCGCACCTCGTCGACCAGCTCCTTCAGGTCGAAGCTCGGCGTGGAGGGGCCGCCGGGGTGCACGGCGACGTTGCCCTTGTCGTTGATGCCGAAATAGCCCGCCCCCCAATGGCGGATTCCGTACATGTCGTTTGAGTCTGCGATCGTCCAGCGCTGCGAGGGGTTGGCCATGGCGCGGCGATTTACCGCGTCGGGGCGCGCTCCGCGAGGCGTTCGATGCGGCGATTTTGCTTCGGGTCGCGCACCAGCTCCAGGAGCGTCTCGTTCTGCATCAGCGCGCGTACATCTCCCGACTCGATGGCCTTCTTGAAGGCGGGCGAGGAGACCAGGTTCTTGAACCGGGAGTCCTTCATCAGCTCGACGTAGTCGGGGTCGTTCTTGATGCGGCTGGCGCTGGTGGGGTCCACCGCGAGCTTCGCCGCCAGCGCGAGGTCTTTCCCGCCCGAGAACTGGAGCGTCTCGAAGAGGTTGAAGCTGCGCCCGAAGGCGAAGGCCTTCGAGTCGCGCGGGGTGAAGGTGAACCTGCGCCCGTTCAAGACGAGGTTGTCTTCGATGAACGTCGCGGCGGAGACGCCGACCCACACCAGCGCGGCGGCCTTGAGCGCGCCCAGGCCGAAGCCCATCAGGCGATCGGGCGCGTAGCTCTCGTCGCCGTCTTCGTCGCGCTTCGCCAGCAGGCGCTTGAGCACCCACGTCAGCAGCCCGCGCACCACGAGGTAGACGATGACGAACGAGAAGATGGTCGCGGCGACGGTGCCGACAGTGAGCGATGCCTTGAGGCCCTGCGCGAAGGGCTCCGAGAAGAACTCGCCCAGCGGGAGCGCCGCGGCGAACGCAGCGACCATGCCGACCGCTTGCGCCACCTGCCGCGCGAAGCCGGTAAACGCGCCCCACAGCGCGAAGAGGGCGATGGCCCCGAGTGCGAGGAGGTCGAAGGTCACTTGATCTTGAACGCTTCGCCCGACTTCTGCCGCTGCTCATCGAGCTTCTTCTGCACCGTGGTGAGCGCCTCCTTGAAGCGGGCGTTGTCGCGCTCGTACATGAGGCCCATCTTCAGGTTCTTCTCCGCGGCGGCCCAGTTCTCGGCCTGCATGTCGGCGGTGGCGCTCTTGAAGTACGGGCGCGCCTTGGGGTTGTTGCCGAACTCCTCGTCGACGCTCTTGCGCGCCTCGGCCTTGAGCTCGGCCTCGGTGGCGTCGGTGTAGCGGAGGCGCTCGAGGCGCTCGGCGCCGGAGATGTCGGCGAGGTACTTCTTGCGCTTCGCGTCGTCGCGCAGCACGTAATACGCCTCGGTGACGCGCTTGTAGATCGCGCCGAGGTCGCTCTTCACCTGCGACTCCGGGAGGTGGAAGAAGCGGTCGGGGTGGAAGGTGCGGCTGACCTTGTAGAAGGCCTTCTTGATCTCACCCGGCGTGGCGGTGTTCGCCAGGTCGAGCACGTCGAAGTAGTCGACCGAGTCGAGGCGCTGCGCGAGCGCGCGCAACGCGGCGGCCTGCGGAGGGGTCACCGTCTCGATGGCTCCAGTCGCGGGGATCGGGCTCTCGCGAGGCGCGCGCAGCGGGGCTGCCGGGGGCGGTGGTGCGATCGCCGCTGACGCGGGCGGAGGAGGCGCGAGCACGCCGCTCGTCCTCGCTGCCGGCGGAGGCGCGGCCGCAGCGGGA
>CAMLFP010000179.1 GCA_946479335.1 uncultured Archangium sp. | reverse complement strand
CTTCTTCTTCTTCTTCTTGAGCTCCGCTTCCTTCGCGGCGCCCGGGCGTTGCAGGTGCGGCAGCTCGCCCATCTGCACCGGGAAGTAGTCGTGCCCGGCGAGCGCCTTCACCAGCTCGGCCTGCGAGTTCACGGGCTTCGTGAAGAGCGTCGCGCCGTAGCCGATCTCATCGAGCGACCCGCGCGCGTCAGAGCCCGCGACGCCGGGGAGCTTCAGCGACTCCGCGGCTTCGATCGCCAGCTCATTCGCGCCCGCGCGCACCTTCGGGTTGTAGACCTCCACCGCCGACAGCACCTTCATCGACTTCACCGCGTCGAGCGCCGGGGTCGGGAAGTCCTTGTCGTAGGGCCGCGCCGCGACGATGACCGCGCCCAGCCCCTTCAACTTCGGCAACGCCTCGTCGGCCTTCCACGGCGTCTCGCGGTTGCTGCCCCACAGCTGCACCGGCTCCGGCGCGCGGTCGGGCTTCTCGAAGAAGCACAGGTACTGCCCCTTGTCGGTCGCCAGCTCGAGGCCCACGAAGATCTTCAGCTTCGTGGTGCGCTGCAGATCGAAGAGTTCATCGCACCCGTCTTGCGTGTTGGTCTCGGTGAAGGCCACGCCATCGAGGCCGAACGACTCGGCGCGTTGCAACACCGCGCGCGGGTCGAGCTGACAGTCGCGCGACAGATACGAATGAACGTGGAGATCGATGAGCATGGTGGGGCTTGTGGGTAACGAAGGGGGGTGGGATAAGCCCCGCATGTTCACAGGCGTCAAGGTGTTTTCAGCGACGAAGGCGAAGGAACGCGAAGAACTCAGCGAGAACGTCAACCGTTGGATCAAGGCCAACGCTGACGTGGAGATCGTTGATCGCGTGGTTCGCCAGTCGAGCGACAACGAGTTCCACTGCTACTCGCTGATGCTCTTCTACAAACAGCGCGCGTAAGCCTTCGCTGTTCATCGGGGTTTCATCTCCTTGAGTTGGCTGCCCTACCGCGGCCGTTTCGGAGAGTCGTGTGCGCGAAGAAGCTCTGAAGCAATTGCTGGCGAGGCGTTGGGCCGACCCGCACTCCGTACTGGGTGCACACGCGTCTGGCGGCGACGTGCGCTTTCGCATCTTGCGGCCTGACGCGAAGGCCGTCGCGGTGCGCATCGGCGAGAAGACGCTGCCGCTGACGCCCATGGCCGACGTCGCGGGGGTGTTCGAGGGCACGCTCAAGGGCGCCAGGCCCGCGCCGTACGAGCTCGAGCTCGAGTTCGATGGCGGCTTCAAGGCGCGCGAGAAAGACCCGTACGCGTTCTTGCCGACGCTGGGCGCGGCCGACCTCCACTTCGTGGGCGAAGGCCGGCATCGCCGCCTCTGGGAGCGCCTGGGCGCGCACCCGATGACCCATCAAGGCGTGGCGGGCGTGGCCTTCGTGGTGTGGGCGCCGAACGCGCGCGCGGTGGCGCTGGTGGGCGACTTCAACTTCTGGAGCGATCAGCGCCACCCGATGCGCACGCTGGGGCCCTCCGGGCTCTGGGAGCTCTTCATCCCCGGGGCGACGGCGGGGCAGCGCTACAAGTTCCTGGTCTTCCCGCAGCGCGGCGAGGCGTTCTTGAAGGCCGACCCGATGGCGTTCCGCACCGAGATGCCGCCGCTGTCGGCGTCGGTGGTGCAGGCGCTCGACGCGTACCACTGGGGTGACTCGAAGTGGCTCGGCGCGCGGAAGCAGGCCGACGCGAAGCACGCGCCGATCAGCATCTACGAGGTGCACCTCGGCTCGTGGGCGCGCGTGCCGGGTGAAGGCAACCGGAGCCTCACGTACCGCGAGCTCGCGCCGCGCCTCGCCGACTACGTGGAGAAGCTGGGCTTCACGCACGTCGAGTTCCTGCCCGTCGCCGAACACCCCTTCGGCGGGAGCTGGGGCTACCAGGTGTCGGGCTACTACGCGCCTACCGCGCGCTTCGGCACGCCCGACGACTTCCGGTTTCTGGTCGACACGCTCCACCAGCGCGGCATCGGCGTCATCGTCGACTGGGTGCCCGGGCACTTCCCGCGCGATGGCTGGGCGCTGGGTCAATTCGACGGCACCGCGCTCTACGAACACGAAGACCCGCGGCGCGGTGCGCACCCTGACTGGGGCACGCTGATCTTCAATTTTGGGCGCAACGAGGTTCGCAATTTCCTCGTCGCGAATGCCTTGTTCTGGCTCGAGCAGTACCACGTCGATGGCCTGCGCGTTGATGCCGTGGCCTCGATGCTCTACCTCGATTACTCGCGCAAAGAGGGAGAGTGGATTCCCAATCAGCACGGCGGTCGCGACAACGAGGAGGCGATCGCGTTCCTCCGTGAGCTCAACGACACCGTGAAGGCGCTCTACCCCGACGCGCTGGTGATGGCCGAGGAGTCGACTTCGTGGCCGCGCGTCTCACGCCCCACGCGCGAGGGCGGGCTCGGGTTTACGAATAAATGGAACATGGGGTGGATGCACGACACCCTCGCCTATTTTGAAAAAGAGCCGATCTACCGCAAATACCATCACCACCAGCTGACCTTCAGTTCAACGTACGCGTACACCGAAGACTTCGTATTGCCGTTGAGCCACGACGAGGTGGTGCACGGGAAGAAGTCGCTCCTCAACAAGATGCCGGGAGACGATTGGCAGAAGTTCGCCAACCTGCGCGCGCTGTACGGCTTCATGTGGGCGCACCCCGGCAAGAAGCTGCTCTTCATGGGCGGCGAGTTCGGCCAGGCCAGCGAGTGGAACCACGACGCGCAGCTGCCGTGGGACATCGCGGGTGTCGATCGCCACGCGGGCTTGTCGAGGCTCGTCGCGAAGTTGAACGCGCTGTACCGGAGCGAAGGCGCGCTCTTCGAGAGCGACTTCTGGCCGCAGGGCTTTCAGTGGGTGCAGGCCGACGCGGCGGAGGAGAACGTCTACGTCTTCATTCGCCGCGGGCACAACGCGTGGCGGGAGATCGTCTGCGTGATGTCGCTCTCGCCAGTGGTGCGCGAGTGGCGCGTGGGCGTGCCGTCCGGCGGCTGGTGGGGCGAGATCCTCAACACCGACGCGCTCGAATACGGCGGCTCCGGCGTCACCAACGCGCCGAAGAAGGCCGAGCCGTGGGCGCAAGACGGTCAGCCCGGGAGCATCGTGGTGAAGCTGCCGCCGCTGGGCGTCGCGTGGTTCGCGCCCATCGACGAGCCGAAACCCACCTAACCCGCCAGCACCTGAAGGTGGCCATGGCCGCGGCGTTGAGGCCGCTCTCGCACCACGATCTCCACGTCCCGACCGAGCAGGTTCAGAAAGCGAATGAGGCGTTCGGTGGAGAACGACGTGAGTCGGCCGCGCAACAACGCTGACACCTTCGGCTGATCGATGCCGAGGAGCTGCGCCGCGGCGACCTGCGTCAGTCTTCGACCGCTGATGATCTTCGACAACTGAGCGGCCAGCTTCGCCTTCGCCAACGCCTCCTCGGGAGCCTCGACGCCCAGATCGGCGAACACGTTGCCGCTGCTCTCGGTGAACTCACGTTTCTTCTTCATCGGTCTTCTCCTTCCGAGGTCGTGCCGCGTGGAGGGCCTCAGCGAGCTTGAGGCGCGCCTTGACCTTCTCGATGTCTGACCGCGAGGTCTTGATGCCCTTCGTCGACTTCTTCTGAAACGCGTGGAGCGCGTACACCACGCCCGCCAGCTTCACCGTGTACACCGCGCGATACGCATTGCCGTCGAACGCCTCCACGACCTCCAGAACGCCCGCGCCACCGAAGCCTCCGAGTGGCTTCGCGTCGGGGTGTTTGTCGCCCGCCTGCGCGAGGTGCAGCGCGAAGCCGAACTCCCGGCGCACCTCATCGGGGAACCCCTTCAGGTCATCGAGCGACGACCCCACCCACACCAGCGGCTTCAGCCCTTCGTCGCTACCCTCGCCCATATGCCTTTTCTAGCATACCGAAGAACTCCACCCATCACAGCCCCAGCTGCTTGGCGATGATCTCGTTCATGATCTCGCTGGTGCCGCCGCCGATGGGCCCCAGCCGCGCGTCGCGCCAGTGCCGTTGGATGTCGAACTCCATCATGTAGCCGGCGCCGCCGTGCAGCTGCAGCGACATGTCGGCCAGCTTGCAGCACATCTCCGTCGCGTACTTCTTCGCCATCGCGGTCTGCCCGAGCGCCCACTCGCCGGCCGCGTGCAGCCGGAGCGCGTGGTACGTGAGCTGCCGCGCGGCCTCGAGCTCCGTCGCCATCTCCGCGAGCTTGTGCTTCGTCACCTGGAACTTCGCGACGCTCTGCCCGAAGGCTGACCGGTTCTTCGTGTACTCGATGACCGTGGAGAGGATCTCGTCGGCCGCGCCGATGGAGCCCAGCGCCAGCGAGACGCGCTCCCACTGGAAGTTGCCCATGATCTGCCCGAAGCCCTCGCCCTCCACGCCCAGCAACGCGTCGGCAGGCAAGCGCACGTCTTCGAAGTGCAGCTCGGCGGTGTCCGACGCGCGCCAGCCGAGTTTCTTGAGCTTCTTGCTGACGGTGAACCCCGGCGTGCCCTTCTTCACGAGGAACATCGAGAGGCCCTTGTGGCCCTTCGTGGGGTCGGTCTTCGCGGCGACGATCACGTAGTCAGCGCGCACGCCGTTGGTGATGTACGTCTTCGAGCCGTTGAGCACCCACCCCTCACCCTCGCGCCGCGCGATCGTCTTCAAGGCCGCGACGTCGCTGCCCGCGTCGGGCTCCGTCACGCCGAACGCGCCGATCCACTCCCCGCGAATCGCCCGGGAGAGGAACTCCTCCTTCTGCGCGTGCGTGCCGAAGAGGTGAATCGGCCCGGTGGCGATGGTCGCCTGCCCGATGAGCCCCGCGCTGACGCCGCCGGAGCCGCACTTCGCCAGCTCCTCGATGACCACCGCCTCGAAGAAGTACCCGGCGTTCGAGCCGCCGTATTTCTCTTCGTATTTCAGGCCGAAGAGGCCCAGCTCGGCGGCCTTGCCGAACAGCTCCCGGGGGAACTCCTCGGCGTCTTCCCACTGCGCGACGTGCGGTTTGATCTCGCGCTCGACCCACTTGCGCACCGTCAGGCGGAACGCTTCATGTTCGTCGGTGAACGTCGCGAACCCAGAACTCATCGGAAGCCCTTTGTGATGTGTTGACTGACTGAAACAGCTGCGAGATACAGCGCGCCCTCACGGCGGCATAGCCAAGTGGTAAGGCAAGGGTCTGCAAAACCCTCATTCCCCGGTTCGAATCCGGGTGCCGCCTCTCAAGCCCGGAAGTTTCCTTCA
The DNA here is from genome assembly GCA_946479335.1 of uncultured Archangium sp. The sequence goes on along the minus strand of CAMLFP010000179.1, from coordinate 5,545 downwards.
CTGGAGCTTCCGGGCTTTGATCTGTCTGGTTTCCGATGCGTTTTCTCCCGCTCCTCCTCATCGCGCGCCTCGCCCTGGCCGACGAGCTGGAGCTGCCTCCGCCGCCCGGCGAATTGACGACCAAGCGCGTCGACTTCAAGGGCGGCTCGCCGCTCATCCCCGTGCGGTTGATGGAGGGCAACACGGAGGTCACGCTGGCGGGGCGCGGGCGGCTGCGCTTCCGGCTCCCGGGCGACCCGGAGAAGACGCTCGAAGGCCCGCCGGGCATGGTGTGGAAGATCCGCCGGGTCAGCGGCGCGCCCGCGGTCATCGTCGCGCGCATCCAGATCCTCGAGCTCCCGTTCAGCGACAAGGCCGGCCTCGCGCAGGCCGAGTCGGAATGGAACGCGCGCGGCCTCAAGGTGAAGGCGCACGTGCTGGGCGGCGTGTACGGCATCGCCGGCAAGGTCATCGACAACCGGCGCTACGTGCTGGTGGTCGATCAACCTCCGGCGCCGCCCGACTCGCTGGCCGCGCAGCAGGCGGAGATCCTCACGAAGTACCAGGTGCGCACCACGCTGCTGGAAGACGTGAAGACGCGCGGCGCGGTGTCGCTGGAGGTGCTCAACGCCGAGGGCAAGGTGCTGGCGAGCGCCGATGATCGCGTGATCGCCGAGTCGCCCGACGGCGCGCCCATCGAGGTCAGGCGCGTGGAGTTCGGCGTCGGCTACGACTTCCACAACTTCGAAGATCGCGCGTACCGCGGCAGCATCCTCCTCACCGCGGATCGCCTGGGAAAAATCGCGGTCATCAACCAGGTCGACCTCGAAGATCTGATGAAGGGCCTCGTGCCCTCGGAGATCTTCGCCAAGGGGCACCTCGAGGCGCTCAAGGCGCAGGCGGTGACCGCGCGCGGTGAGGTGCTGGCGAAGATCGGCTTGAAGCACCTCGCCGACCCGTACCTCCTGTGCACCGAGCAGCACTGCGCGGTGTACCGCGGCGTCAGCGGAGAGGCGGCCACCACCAACGCCGCCGTCGACGCCACGCGCGGCGAGGCGCTGTTCGACCAGCACAACCGGCTGGTCGACTCGGTCTACAGCGCGGTGTGCGGCGGCCACACCGAGAACAACGACATCGTCTGGGGCGGCGTGCCGAACGAGTCGCTGCGCGGCCGGCCCGACGTCTTGCCGGGAAAACCCGCGGGGCCATCACCGAGCCAGCTCGGGAAGTTCCTCCAGGCCGACGTGCAGCACGCGTGCAAGGTGTCGAGCTTCGCCAACCTCGCCAAGTACCGCTGGGAGAAACGCTTCACCGCGCAAGACGTCGACAACAAACTCAAGGAGTTCAACCTCGGCCACGTGATGGCGATGACCGTCACCGAGCGCGGCGTCTCCGGGCGCGCGCGGCTGCTGCAGATCTCCGGTGAAGAAGGCGCCACCACGCTGCGCGGGGAGCTCACCATCCGCCGGGCGTTCGGCATGCTGAACAGCGCGATGTTCGAGCTCAAGGCGGAGCGCGACGCGAAGGGCCGGCCCACCGCGTGGGTCTTCACCGGCGGCGGCTGGGGCCACGGCGTCGGCATGTGTCAGGTGGGGGCCATCGGGCGCGCCGAGGCGGGTCAGAATTACCGGGAGATCTTGAGCCACTACTTCAACGGGGCCCAGGCAGCGCGCATCTATGAGTAGCCCGTTATGCTGGTGACGCTGTGATCCTGGTCCCCCGACCTCCGCGCCCCGGTGAACGCAAGCGACGTGTGCTCGTCGTGCTGCTCTCGCTCGTGCTCGCGGTCAGCGTGCAGCTCGCGCTGGTGGCGCTGGTGGTGCTCTCGTCGATCATCAAGTGGGACGTGCCCCCGCGCCCGATCCCTCCGCTGAGCAACAAGCCCGTCACGCTGCGCGGCCTGACCGCCGAGCAGTTCGAGAAGAACCGCGGGCCCGCCGCCGAGAACGTGCGCGACGAGCGCAAGGTCATCGCGAAGAAGGCCGAAGAGAAGAAGAAGGAGCCGCCGCCGACGCCGCCCGGCCAGGTCGTCGACACGCCGCCCGGCAACAACGAGGTCGATGAGAAGGCCAAGTTCGTCTCCGAGACCGACAACAAGGTGCAGAAGGAGACCAAGGCGAAGGACCAGTCGCAGGACTACCGCAACGCCGCCAACCGCCGCACCGCCACGCAGAAGATCGAGAGCGAGGGCGTCAGCGACGTGAACCAGCTCTCCATCGCCGGCAACAACGGCATGGGCAACGACGATCGCCCCGTGAAGGAAGCCGAGCTGCAGCAGCTGGCGATGAAGGTGCCCGACATCAAGAAGCAGCAGGAGATCGCGCTCAAGTCGCCCAGCGACACCGGCCCGGGCGTCAACGTGGCCAACCAGGAGGAGCGCGAGGCGATGCGCGGCAACTCCGACCGCTGGGCGCTGACGCCGGGCGCGCGCAAGGCGATCGAAGAGGCGTCGGCGGGCCACGTCGGCCTCGAAGGCCACCCCAACCTGCTGCCGTCGGCGGCGATCCTCGACAAGGTCACCGGCGCGGCGCCCAACGACTACCTGAAGGACACCGACGAAGGCGACGGCACGTACCTCAATACCCGCCAGTGGAAGTACGCCAGCTTCTTCAACCGCGTGAAGCAGGGCATCAACCAGACCTGGCACCCCGCCGAGCAGCTCCGCCTCCGCGACCCCTCAGGGCAGATCTACGGCGGGCGCGATCGCTATACGCTGGTCTCCGTGACGCTCGATCAAGACGGCCGCTTGAAGGACGCGTTCGTCGAGAAGTCGAGCGGCGTCGACTTCCTCGACCTCGAAGCCGTGAAGGCCTTCGAGCGCGCGCAGCCCTTCCCCAACCCGCCGCCCGGTCTGCTGGCGGCCGACTCCACGGTGCGCTTCCAGTTCGGCTTCATGCTCGAGCTGGGCGGGCGCCCCGGCCTGCGGCTCTTCCGCTCCAATCAATGACCATTCCCGATGACACGAGAGCACGCGCGATCCGCCGCGTGCTGTGGCTGATCCTCGGCGCCAACTGGATCGTCGCCGCCGCCAAGCTGGGCTGGGGCCTGTTCTCGAACTCCACCTCGATGACCGCCGACGGCGTGCATTCGTTCATCGACGGCAGCAGCAACGTCATCGGCCTCGTCGCGCTCCGCTACGCCGCGCAGCCGCCCGACGACGAGCACCCCTACGGCCACCAGAAGTTCGAGACGCTGGCATCGCTGGCCATCGGCGCGATGATCGGCGTCGCGGTGCTGGAGCTGGGGAAGATGGCGGTGAACTCGCTGCTGCACGATCAACACGCGACGGTGTCGGTGCAGAGCTTCGTGGTGATGCTGACCACCCTCGCCGTGAACCTGGGCGTCACCCGCTACGAGTCAGCGCAGGGCCGCAAGTGGAACAGCCCGCTGCTGCTGGCCGACGCGTCGCACACCATGTCTGACGTCTGGGTCACCAGCGCGGTGCTGTCGTCGCTGGTGCTGACCAAGCTGGGCTGGGGCCGCGCCGACGGGGTCATCGCGCTCGGCGTGCTGGGCCTCGTGGCGTACACCGGCTTCGGCATCATCAAGCAGGCGGTGGGCGTGCTGGCCGACTCCGCGCAGGTCGACCCGGTGAAGGTGCGCGAGGTGCTGCACACCATCACCGGCATCAAGGGCGTGCGCGCCATCCGCAGCCGGGGGCTCGTGGGGTCGGTGCTGGTCGACCTCGTCGTCGACGTCGAGCCCTCGATGACGCTCGCCGACGCGCACCGCATCGCCGACACCGTGGAGACGAAGTTGTACGAGTCGTTCCCCGAGCTCCGCGAGGTGTTGGTGCACGTCGAGCCGTCGGCCTCATGAAGGCGCCCCCCAGACCGCTCCCGGTATTGCCGCTGCTGGGCTCGTCGCCCGCGATGCAGGCACTGCGCACGACCATCGAGCGCGTCTCGCGCTACCGCACCAACGTGTTGCTGCTGGGTGAGAGCGGCACCGGGAAGGATCTCCTCGCCCGCACCCTGCACGCCTCCGGGCCACGGCGAGCGCAGCGCTTCGAGCCGCAGAACTGCGCCACGCTGAGCAGCGAGCTGCTGGAGAGCGAACTGTTCGGCCACGAGCGCGGCGCCTTCACCGGCGCGCACTCCCAGAAACAGGGGCTCTTCGAGGTGGCCGACGGCGGCACGCTGTTCCTCGACGAGATCGCGGAGATGGATCTCCGCACCCAGGCCAAGCTGCTGCGTGCGCTGGAGCAGAGCCGATTCCGCCGGCTTGGCGGCACCAGCGTGGTCACCGTCGACGTGGGCATCATCGCCGCCACCAACCGCCCGCTCGCGGAGTTGGTGGCCGAGGGGCGCTTCCGAGAATAACACTACTACCGGCTGGCGGTGTAGACGCACCGCGTGCCGCCCCTCCGAGATCGCAAGAGCGACATCCCGCAGCTGGTGGAGGCCTTCGTGCGCGACTTCAACCAGCGCAACGGCACGAAGCTCACCGGCGTCACGCCGCAGTTGATGGACCGGTTCATGGAGCACGCGTGGCCGGGCAACATCCGCGAGCTGCGCAACGCCGTGGAGAGCGCCGCGGTGCTCGCCGACGGCCCGCAGATCACGGAGGCCGACGCGCGCGCCGGAGACTTCGCGGTGCACCCCGCCGCCGCGCCACGCTTCCCCACCACCGCCACCCTCGCCGAGCTCGAGCGGCAGATCATCGAGGAGCGCCTGCGCAGCGCGGGCTCCCGCGAGGCCGCCGCCAAATCACTCGGCATGAGCCTGCGTACGCTCTACGGCCGCCTGGCCGCGTGGAAGCGCTGACCTGCAGTATTCGCAGCCTCAGCATGCAATTTTGACATCCGGCGCAAACTCCGCCGATCCAACCCGATGGATTCACTGGAGGTCTACCCCGGCACGGTGGCTGCTCTTCAGCCGGTCATGCGCAGCATCGCCGTCTTCCTTCTCGTCTTCGCGGCCCCCGTCAGGGCCGAACGCTTCACGCTTCAGGCCGCCATCGCGCACGCCCTGGAGCACCACCCTCAACGGCGCGTCGCGGAGGCGGGCGTCGGGCAGGCTCGCGCCGAAGTCGAGCTCGCGCGCGCCAACGCGTTGCCTTCGTGGGACATCGGAGGCTCGCATCTCTGGCTCAAGTCGGCGCCGCTGGGCCCCACCGGCGCACCCGGCGAGCTGAGCTCGACACTGGGCATCACCAGCGTCACCCTGCCGCTCGTCGAGCCGCGCGCGTGGGCGCGTTGGGCCGAGGCGAATGAAGACGTGGAGGTCGCGGAGGAGAACGTGCACGCCGTGCGGCGACGACTGGCCCTGGCCGCCGGCCGCATGTGGACGCAGGTCAGCTTCTCGCGACACGTGCTGGAGGCGCGAGAGGAAGCGCTGCGCACCGCGCAGGCACACCTCGACTACGTGCAGGCACGCCGTGCGCAGGGCGCGGCCGATGAAGTCGCGCTCGTGCGCGCCCGGCAGGAGCAGGCCACCGCCGCGGCGCTGGTGGCGCAGGCCCACGCGCAGTTGGTCCGCGCACGAGAGGCGTTGGGCGTCACCCTCGGGCTCGATGAAGCCGCCGACATCGACGAAGCGACGGTCGAGGTCCCCGAGGAGGCCGA
>CAMLFP010000178.1 GCA_946479335.1 uncultured Archangium sp. | reverse complement strand
CGTACCCGCGCGACTTCGCGGCGGTGCAGGCGTGGCGCCCGCAGTACGCGTACAGCAACGGCATCGTCCCCTGGTACGTGGAGACCAAGTACGGCGAGTTGGTCGCCGCGTTCCGCGCGCAAGACAAGACGGCCATCCTCGACGCGGCGTTCCTGCTCTCGCACTACGCGTCTGACGCGATGTCGATTCTCCACTCCACGAAGAACTTCGACCCGCACCAGTTGCCTGACGGCGGCGACGGGCTGCACTGGCGCTGGGAGTCGGAGATGTTCTCCGCCAACGCGCACGTCACCGGCATGGCAGCGGCGGCGCAGACGTACCTCGGCACCGCGGGCGTGGCCGACCCGCGCAACAACACCTTCGACCTGGTGCTGGTGGGCAACGGGCTGGTCGATGACCTCCTCGCGGCCGACCTCGCGAGCGATGGTGGCGCCGACAGCCTGTACAACACCAGCAAGGAGCTCACCGCGCGCCGCTGGGCCGACGCCATCGTGTTCATGTCGTCGCTCTTGTGGAGCGCGTGGAACGACGCCGGCCGCCCGGAGCTGGCGGGGTTCAGCTCGACCTGCTCGCGCGCCGCGCCGGTGGGCGACCCGGTGGTGAACGGCTTCCCGCCTCCTGGTGGCTTCACGCACGACACCGACGGCGGCACGTGGGACGCGGGCGCAGCCGAAGATGCGGGCACCACCGGCGGCGGCTCTGGCGCGACCGGCGGAGGCACGGGGAGCGTGACCGGCGGCGGGTGGACGTGGGGCGGCGGCTCCGCGGGCACCGGCGGTGGCGGCGACGTCGTGCCGGAAGGGTGCAGCTGCACGGGCGCACCGGGCGCGTTGTTCGCGCTGATGGGCATCGTCACCCTGCTCCGCCGTCGGCGCTGAACTGCGCGTTCATGGGGCTGTGCGTCTCCAGACGCGCGCTCGGTGGCTCTTCGCCGCAGATGGGCCGCGGCCCTGCGCGCACCTCGCCGCGGGACGCCCTGCGCGCATGCCGAGGGACGCACGAACGCGCGAAACCTCGCGAAAGCGCTGCGCCCCTTCACGCGCGCGCACGGCGCACTTTTGCCGATGCGCACCGGAGCCGTGCTAGCGGGCGTCGCGCATGCGCCGCCTTGCCCTCCTCGCCCTGACGCTCGCCCTCACCGCGTGCCGTGACCACGACGCGGAGGCGCTGGCGCGCGCGCGGCTGCAGTACGACGACCTCATCTCGCAGAGCGCGCGCCCCGGAGACGCGCGCTTCGACGACGTGCTGCGCGAGCTGCGTTCGGTCTCGCCCGCGTCGAAGCACGCGGAGCGCGCCCAGCAGTTGATTCAGGCCATCGAAGACGGGCGCCGCCGCGTGCGCACGCCGTTGGCGATGGGCGGCGGGGGGCGACCTCCAGCGCTCGAAGCACAGCTCGCGGCGTGCGCACGCCTGGCGCAGCTCGCGGGCCTCGATGGCGGCGTCGACGCGCGCGCGCTGCAGGCGCTCGAAGACTGTCGCCACAAAGCGGAGCTGCTCGAGTTGGAGTTCGCGCACCCCGACGAGGCCGACGGCGGCGTGCGTTGAAATCAACGTCTGTGGAGAAATGCACGCCGGGCCGACACGCTGTTGCTGGCCCCTGCAGCCTCCGCTATTCGCGAGATCCCTCCGGAGGGGTGCACATGAAACGAAGCATCGCGAGCCTGCTGCTGTTCTCAACCGTCGCGGCTGCGCAGTCGGTGGCGCAACAAGACCTCGAGCAGGTGTGGCTCGACCCCTCGGCGCGCGGCTCCCTGTGGGTCGGCAACGGCACCACGCTGAAGCAGGCGGAGTTCCGCGCCGGCGCGTCGCTCACGTACACGTACGGCAACTTCCACACGGCGCAAAGCAGCGCGCTCTTCCCGCTGCTGAGCGATCGCCTCGGGGTGCAGGTGTTCGGCGCGGTCGGTCTGCTCGACTGGCTCGAAGTGAGCGCCAACGTGCCGGTGTATTTTTACCAGCGCGGCGACACGTCCCTCGGCCTCGGCGGAGGCGCGGGCCTCGGCAACCCCTGGCTGCACCTCAAGGCGCAGATCCTCGACAGCAGGAAGCCGGTCTCGCTGGGCATCGACGTCGGCATCGGCATCCCCGTCGGGGCGCCCAACACCGCGCAGGTCAACGCGGGCACCTCGCTCAAGGGCTTCGAGTTCGCGCCGAAGGTGCAGCTCGGCAAGGTCTTCCAGAACTGGCAGTTCGGCGCGGAGGTCGGCTTCCTCTACAAGAACCCCGTCGACTACTCGGCCGTCACCTTCACGCCCACCGGCAACGCGGCGGGTGACCTCGTCGGCAACCAGCTGTGGGTGGGCTTGATGGCGGCGACGGTGAACCAGTCGGGCCCGCGCGGTGAGTTCAGCGTGCGCGGCTTCGCGCCCATCGGCGCCCGCGCGCAGCCGGGCATCGAGGCGCAGCTCGGCGTGCGCTGGCCCACCGGGCCGGTGGAGTTCTTCGCGTCGGCCGGCCCCGGCTTCGGTGGCGCGCCGCAGACGCCGTACGCGCGCGTGTACCTCGGCGTGGCCTTCGGCAACGCGAAGCTCGCGCAGCCCGCATGCATGGAGGGGACGCCCTACGAGCCCTCCGACTGCCCCGACCTCGACAAAGACGGCGACGGCGTGAAGAACCACGACGACAAGGCGCCGCTCGACCCCGAAGACAAAGACGGCTTCGAAGACGACGACGGCGTGCCCGAGGCCGACAACGATCGCGACGGCGTGCCTGACGGCGACGACAAGTGCCGTGACGTGGCGGGCGTGAAGGAGAACGCCGGCTGCCCCGACACCGACGCCGACAAGGACGGCATCGTCGACCGCCTCGACAAGGCGCCCAACGACCCCGAAGACAAGGACGGCTTCGAAGACGACGACGGCGTGCCCGATCTCGACAACGACCACGACTCCATCGCCGACCAGAACGACCTCTGCCCCGACGTCGCGGGCATCGCGCGCGAGAAGGGCTGCCCCGCGAAGGACGACGACAACGACGGCGTCGCCAACCACGAAGACAACTGCCCGACCGAGGCCGGCACGAAGGAGAACTACGGCTGCCCCGCGGCGCAGAAGCAGCTCGTGGTGCTCCAGGACAAGAAGATCTCCATCCTCGACAAGGTGTACTTCGACCCCGGCAAGGCGACGATCCAGAAGCGGTCGAACGGGCTCCTCGACAACCTGGCGCGCGTGCTGACCACGCACCCCGGCATCGAGCACGTGCAGGTCGAAGGTCACACCGACAACACCGGCAACGCCGACAAGAACAAGCAGCTCTCGCAGGCCCGCGCCAACGCGGTGCGCGACTACCTCATCAAGGCCGGCGTCGCGGGCGAGCGCCTGACCGCCCTCGGCTTCGGGCAAGACAAGCCCATCGCCGACAACAAGACGCCGAAGGGCCGCGAGGAGAACCGTCGCGTGGAGTTCAACATCCCCTGACGGTCACTTGAGCTCGTCGAGCAGCGCGGCGACCCGGGAGAGCAACCCCGGCGCCGCGTTGTTCTTTTCGAGCTCCGTCTTCACCTCGCGCAGCAACCCCAGCGCGCGCTGGTGACGGAACTGCAGCGCCTCGAAGCGCGGGTCGGCCGGCGCCTTCGCCGCGTCGACCGCCGCCTTCAGCGCGCTCATCGCCGCGACGCGCGCCGACAGCGCGGCGAGCCGCTTCTGCCGCTCCACCGCGTTCTTCACCTTCTCCTGCACCACCGACAGGCTGGGGAACGGCTTCTCGATGTAGTCAGAGGCGCCGAGCTTGAGCGCCTCGAGGATCGAATCGGAGTTCGGGTACGCCGTCATCACGATGCAGGTGCACTCCGGCTGCGCGGCGCGCAACGCGCGGATGACGTCGAGCCCGCTGCCGTCAGGCAGGTTCTTGTCGATGAGCGCGCACGCGAAGAGCTGCGAGCTGATGAGCGCGCGCGCCTCCGTCACCGTGCCCGCCGGGAAGGTGGTGAACCCCGCCTTCTTCAGCGCGACCTTGAGCACATCGAGTACCGCGGCCTCGTCGTCGACCACCAGAATCGATTCGGTCTGCACGGCGCGGAGTGTGTCCTTGACGCTCCAGACCTGCAACGCGCATGGTGCCGCCGCATGAGTGACCGATTTCCAGTGTACGTGACAGTAACGCGCGACGATGGCCGCCCCGAGCAGGTGCGCATCGGCAGCGCGACGAAGACCGCTGACGGCTTCGCCCTCGCCTTCGATGCGATGACCATCGGCGGCGCGCCGATGAAGGCCGCGGCTGCAGCCCCCGCCCGGGCCGCAGCGCCGCGCGCGGCGAGCGGCGGTGGGGGTGGCGACGGCATGCTCTTGCCCAACTACGGCCGCAGCAAAGGCCAGCCGGTGTACGGCGCTTCGCGGCAAGACCTCGAGTTCTACGCCAACGGCGCGCGCCGCAGCTTGAGCGACCCGTCGAAGTCGCGCTGGCACGACAAGGAGCGCCAGCTCCTCGCGGCCATCGAGGCGGAGATCGCCCGGCAGGATGGTGGAGGTGGAGGCGGCGGCGGTGGTGGCGACGACTTCAGCGGCGGGCCCGACGACTCGCACATCCCGCCTCCCGGCGACGACGACGCGCCGTTCTGAGCCACGCCACCTCGGTTCTCGCCCGACTCCACGCGCGCACGGCGCATCTGCACACGTGGAGTCGCTGCCATCACGCGTGACGGTTCTGATGCAGCGGCGCCGCGCGGCGGTTCTCGCGCGCATGCAGGCTCCCGTCCCTCACGCGTGAGGAGCTTCTGCGGCTCGCCCGCGCGCTACTCCCGGGGCACGTGCGCCACTTCAGTCCACACCGGCGCGTCTTCGGGGCCCGGGCGGCCATGGAGCAGCTCGTGCGGCCCGAACAACCCTTTGTACTGGAGCGACGCGCAGTTCATCACGCGGTAGCCGAGGTACATGTGCTGCGCGCCCAGCTCGCGCGCCAGCTCCACGCAGCGCATCACGTTGCCGATGCCCGGTGAGAGCCGCGCGATGCGCGGGTCATAGAAGAAGTACGCCGCGCTCACCGAGTTGGGCGTCAAGTCGACGAGGCTGACCGCCATCAGCTCGTCGCCGTCGTACCAGGCCAGCTCGCGCCCGGTGGTCGAAGGGAAGGCGAACTGCGTCGCGTACTCGTCTTCGGTGAGGTTGGTGGGCTCCCAGCCGCGGGCGTCTTCGCGCGTGCCGTGCCACCGCGCGTGGAGCGCCAGCCGCTGCGGGTCGATCTTCGGCCGCGAGAGCTCGACGCGGAACCGCTTGCTGCGCTTGAGCGCGCGCCGCTGCGACGGCGTGGGGTCGAAGCGGTGCACGTCGAGCCGAATCGAGTCGCACGCGTTGCACAGCCCGCACGACGGCCGGAAGTACGCAGGCCCGAAGCGCCGCCACCCGCGCTCCAGCAACCCTTCCAGCTCCAGCGGCGTGACGTCGACCATCAGCCGGTACTCCAGCGAGGCCTTCACGCCGGGCAGGTAGCTGCACGGGCGGGGCTCCTCGACGAAGTGGCGCACCAGGCGGGCCATTCAATGAATGCTAGCGAAATGGAATCGAAACGCTGCTCGTGAGTACAACACCGGCATGAGCGACTCCCCGTGGGATTTGAAGCTGAAGGCGTTTCTCAAGAAGACCGGCGATGACTTCAAGCGCTTTGGCGCCGAGGTCAAGCAGGAGGCGCAGCGCCTGGTCACCGAGGTGCAGACCGAGGTGAAGGACCCGCAGCGTCAGCAGCAGCTGCGCGACGCGCTCGCCGACGTCGGCAAATGGGCCAGCAAGACCGCCGATGAGGTCGCCACCGTCGTCGAGGGCGGCATCAAGAAGGCCGGCGAGAGCGTCAACACCTTCATGAAGGACAATGTGGTCGCCGCGCCGCGTTCACCGGTGCCGGAGCCGGTGCCCACCGCGCCCGCGCCTCCGCCGAAGGCCAGCCCACCGGCGCCGACGCCCGCGCCCGCGAAGAAGACGGTCGGCCGGAAGCCCGCCGCGAAGAAGCCAGCCGCGCGCGCGCCCTCGAAAAAGACCATCGGGAAAAAACCACGGTGAATGTCGCCCGGGCGATGTGGTTGACTCACGCCCGTGAAAAACCCCGGAGACAAGGGTTCGTTCTCCACCAACATCGGTGAAGACGTTCTTCAAGAAGCACTCAAGGCGGTCGAAAAACGGACCGGCGAAACGAGTACGGAAGCGCCTGCTGCAGCGGTTGAAATTTCTGTGGAGGCCGCTGCGACCCCGGCCGCCGCTCCCGTCGACCCCCGCGACAAGGAAATCGAGGAGCTCCAGCAGCAGCTCGAGTTCTCGTCGGGCAAGGGCCGCGAGCTGATGGCCCGGCTGAAGGACGAGCACGAGAAGATGCTCCGCGCGACGGCCGACCTCGAGAACTTCAAGAAGCGCGCGCTCAAGGAGAAGGAAGAGGTGCAGCGCTTCGGCATCGAGAAGCTGCTGAAGGACTTCCTGCCCGTGTTCGACAACTTCGATCGCGCGCTCGACGCCGCGAAGTCGCAGGCCGACTACGAGTCGCTGCGCAAGGGCGTGGAGATGGTGCGCAAGCTCTTCGAAGACACGCTCGGCAAGCACGGCGTGAAGGCCTTCTCGGCGAAGGGGCAGCCCTTCGACCCCAACAAGCACGAGGCGATGACCGCGGCGGAGACCACCGACATGCCGCCCAACCACGTCTTCACCGAGGTGCTTCGCGGTTTCACCTTGAACGACCGCCTGGTGCGCCCGGCGTTGGTCGTGGTTTCTCGTACGCCGTCTGCGCCCGCTGCTGTCGAAGCGCCGCCGAGCGACAATTCGAATTCGTAACTCTGTGAGGGGGACATGGCGAAAGTAATCGGCATTGATCTGGGCACCACCAACTCCTGCGTCGCGGTGATGGAAGGCGGCGAACCGGTCGTCATCCCCAACAGCGAGGGCAGCCGCACCACGCCGTCGATGGTGGGCTTCACCGAGAGCGATGAGCGCCTCGTCGGGCAGATCGCCAAGCGGCAGGCGGTCACCAACCCGGAGAACACCATCTACGCGGTGAAGCGGCTGATGGGCCGCGCCTTCGATTCGAAGGAGTCGCAGCGCGCGCGCTCCATGGTGCCCTACCGCGTGGTGCCGTCTGACAACGGCGACGCGTGGGTGGAGATCCGCGGGAAGAAGTACAGCCCGCCCGAGGTCTCCTCGATGATCCTCACCAAGATGAAGCAGACCGCGGAGGACTACCTCGGCGAGCCGGTCACCGAGGCGGTCATCACGGTGCCCGCGTACTTCAACGACGGTCAGCGTCAGGCCACGAAGGACGCGGGGCGCATCGCGGGCCTCAACGTGCTGCGCATCATCAACGAGCCCACCGCGGCGGCGCTCGCGTACGGCCTCGACAAGAAAGACGACGGCAAGGTCGAGAAGGTCGCGGTCTACGACCTCGGCGGCGGCACGTTCGATATCTCGATCCTCGAGCTCAACTCCGGCGTGTTCGAGGTGAAGTCGACCAACGGCGACACGTACCTGGGCGGCGAAGACTTCGACAACCGCATCATCGACTTCCTCGCGGAGCGCTTCAAAGCCGCGAACAACGGCATCGACCTGCGCAAAGACCGCATGGCGCTGCAGCGCCTGAAGGAAGCGGCCGAGCGCGCGAAGCACGAGCTCTCGTCGGCGACCGAGACCGAGATCAACCTGCCCTTCATCACCGCCGACGCCACGGGCCCCAAGCACCTGCAGGAGAACCTGGAGCGCGACACCTTCGAGGGCCTGGTGAAGGACCTCGTCGAGCGCTCCATCGAGCCCTGCAAGATCGCGCTCAAAGACGCGAACCTCCAGCCCACCGCGGTGCACCAGGTGCTGCTCGTCGGCGGCATGACGCGCATGCCGGCCATCCAGAAGAAGGTGAAGGAGTACTTCGGCAAGGAGCCGCACAAGGGCATCAACCCCGACGAGGTGGTGGCCATCGGCGCCGCCATTCAGGGCGCGGTGCTCAAGGGTGAAGTCAAAGACGTGCTGCTGCTCGACGTCACCCCGCTCTCGCTCAGCGTGGAGACCGCGGGCGGCGTCAGCACCAAGATCATCGAGAAGAACACCACCATCCCCTGCAAGAAGTCGCAGGTCTTCTCGACGGCCACCGACAACCAGCCGTTGGTCAGCGTGCACGTGCTCCAGGGCGAGCGCGAGATGGCCGCCGACAACAAGACGCTGGCCCGCTTCGAGCTCGTGGGCATTCCGCCCGCGCCGCGCGGCGTGCCGCAGATCGAGGTGACCTTCGACATCGACGCCAACGGCCTGGTGCAGGTCAACGCGAAGGACCTCGGCACCGGCCGCGAGCAGAAGGTGCGCATCGTCTCCAACTCCGGCCTCACCGAGGAGGAGATCAAGAAGATGATCTCCGACGCGCAGGGCAACGCGGAGGGCGACAAGAAGAAGAAGGAGCTCGCCGACGCGCGCAACAACGCCGAGGGGCTCATCTACACCACCGAGAAGTCGCTCGAGGAGTACGCGTCGCTGCTCGGCGACAAAGACAAGAACGACATCAAGAGCGACCTCGAGAACCTGAAGAAGCACCTCGCGGCGGGCGAACCGTCGAAGATCCGCGACGCCATCAAGCAGCTCGAGGGCAGCGCGTACCGCATCGCCGACGCCATCTACACGGCGGAGTCGAAGAAGTAGTGCGGGCGCGAACCGACAAGCGTCGCGGCGAACGCGCGGAGCGCTAGACCATGCACGCGGACCTCAAGTTCGAGTCGCTCGACGAGGAGGTGCGCTTCCTCCGGGGGGTGCTCTCGGTGCAGCGGCTGGCCGACGAGGTGCTGGAAGACTGCCTCGAGCGGCAGCTGGGCCTCTCGGCGGCGCTCGACGTGTTCCTCACGCAGTGCGCGCGCATGATCCACGCGCGCGGCGCGTTCGTGCAGCTGCTCGGCGCGGGCGGGCCGGTGCTGACGCGCGTGTGGGGCAACGAGTACTTCGACGCGTCGGAGTGGGCCGACCACCGCGGCGCGGTGCCGCTGGGCAACTCGCGCACGCTCTTCGTCGCGCCGCTGAACCTCGGGAAGACCGCGCTGGGCAGCATCGGCTTTCTGCTCTCGGGCACCTTCGACGACGGCGGTCACGTGCTGGCGCTGGTCGACACCGTCGCGGAGGTGCTCGACACCGCGGTGCTCTCGTTCATCGCTCTGGCCGACGGCGACTCCGCGCCCGAGAAGCTGGAGTCGCTGTCTGACGCCGGCTCGCTGCGGTCGCGCGCGCGGCTGGGCAAGTACGAGCTGCTCTACCCGCTCGGCACCGGCGGCATGGCGCAGGTGATGGTGGCGCGCACCATCGCGCCGGGCGGCGTGTCACGGCTGGTGGCGCTCAAGCGCATCCTCCCGCGGCTGGCGAACGAGCAGGTCATCGTCGATCAGTTCTTCGACGAGGCGAAGCTGGGCATGAAGTTGAACCACCCCAACCTCGTGACCTTCTACGACTTCGGCAGCGCGGCCGGCGCGTACTTCATGGCGATGGAGCTGATCCGCGGCGTCGACCTCGACACCGTCATCTATGCGAAGCAGGGGCTGCTCCGGCCGGCGGAGATCAGCGCCGTGCTCTGTCAGGCGCTGGAGGGGCTGCACTTCGCCCATGAGCTCCGCGGCGACGACGGCGCGACGCTGGGGCTGGTGCACCGCGACCTCTCACCGCACAACCTGGTGTGCGGCTTCGATGGCCGGGTCAAGGTGTTGGACTTCGGCGTCGCCAAGATGAAGGACCAGCGCACCGTGACGCTGCCGGGCATCGTGAAGGGCAAGCCGCTCTACATGTCTCCGGAGCAGGCCACCGCCGAGCGCATCGACCGCCGCAGCGACCTCTTCTCGATGGGGCTGATTCTGTACGAGGCGCTGCTGGGCAAGCGCGCGTTCGACAAGGGCGACGACACGGCGACGATGGAGGCCATCGTGAACGATGAGCTCCCGCGCCCGTCGGGGCTGCCCGCGCCGCTGTGGGGCGTGCTGCAGAAGGCGTTGGCGAAGAACCCGAACGATCGCTACCGCAACGCGCTCGAGCTGGCCGCGGCGCTGCGTGAAGCGGTGCCACCCATCCCTCAACACGAGCTGGGCGCGATGCTGCAGCACCGCTTCCCCCGCCGCGTCACCGAGGTGCAGGGCTGGGAGCGCGAGAAGCCTCTCGATTCCTGAGACTCGCGGTGGAGCGTCTGCGCCGCTCCGCGACGGTGGACGCCACGCATCGCGCATCTGCTCGGAAAGACTTCACGGCACACCCGTTGCTCACGCCTTCGAGGCCGGAGGGAATGGTCCCTCCCGCATTCGAAGGGCGGGTTCATGAGCAAAGTGAGTGAGAAGTTGAAGGCGGTGGCGGCGGCGGTGCAGGCCATCGAGAAGCAGTTCGGGCGCGGCGCGGTGATGCAGATGGGCGAAGACGCGGAGGTGCAGCCGGTGGCCGTCATCCCCACCGGGTCGGTCACCCTCGACAAGGCGCTGGGCGTCGGCGGGCTGCCGAAGGGCCGCGTGGTGGAGATCTTCGGCAACGAGTCGTCGGGCAAGACCACGCTGACCTTGCACGCCATCGCGCAGGTGCAGGCGCAGGGCGGCATCGCGGCCTTCATCGACGCGGAGCACGCGCTCGACGTGGCCTACGCGCGGAAGCTGGGCGTGCGCGTGGAGGAGCTGCTCATCTCGCAGCCTGACACCGGCGAGCAGGCGCTGGAGATCACCGAGCAGCTGGTGCGCAGCGGCGCGGTGGACCTCATCGTCATCGACTCGGTGGCGGCGCTGGTGCCGAAGGCGGAGATCGAAGGCGACATGGGGGACGCGCACATGGGCGTGCAGGCGCGCTTGATGAGCCAGGCGCTGCGCAAGCTGACCGGCGCGGTGGCGCGCAGCGGCACGTGCATCATCTTCATCAACCAGATCCGCATGAAGATCGGCGTGATGTTCGGCAACCC
>CAMLFP010000177.1 GCA_946479335.1 uncultured Archangium sp. | reverse complement strand
AAGACGCTGGGGGTCGACGTGCGCGGCGGCGGGCCGACGGTGTTCGACCTGCTGACGAAGCCCGAGATCACGCCCAACGACGTGACGCGGCCGACGGCGATCGAGAACCTGTGGCTCATCCCCTCGTGGAAGGAGCTCGCCGAGTTCCCCACGCACGCGGCGTCGAACCCGGCGCGGCACCGGCTGCTGGCCGACAAGTTGCGCACCATCGACGGGCACTACGACGTCATCATCTTCGACGCGCCGCCGTCATACGGCCTCGTCACCATCAACGTGTTGCTCGCGGCTGAAGAGGTCATCATCCCCGTGGCGACGACGTACCTCGCGCTCGACGGCTGCGCGGAGCTGGTGGCCACGGTGGAGCGCGTCGCGAAGGAGCACGGCCACGCGGCGCTGCACGTGACGCAGCTGGTACCGACGCTGTACCGCAAGACGCAGCTGGCCGATGAGGTGCTGGGCAAGCTGCGCGAGTACTTCCCGAAGCAGGTGACGGAGCCGGTGGCGCTCAACGTCTCCATCGACGAAGCGCAGAGCCACGGCAAGACCATCTGGGAGCACGCGCCGTGGAGTCGCGGCGCGGCGATGCTGCAGCACGTCGCGGAGCGCATCGAGCGCGCCCGCTGACGGTTACTTCTTCTTCGACTTCGGCGCGGGCTGCGCTTCTTCGAGCGCCTTGAGCTTGGCCTCGAGCGCGTCGAGGCGGGTCATCAGCGTCGAGAGGTCGCGGCCGAGCGCGGGGAGGTTGCCGACCACGTTCTCGATGGCGTGCTTCACGCGCTCGTCGACGCGCGCCTGCCAGGTCTCGAAGACCTTCTGCGACTGCGCGGCGAGCGCGGCCGGCGAGAGGTCTTCGTTGGGGTCGCGGCCGAGGAGGGTGTTGATGCGGGTGGTGGTCTGCTCGCGGATGGCGTCGACGCGCGGGTTCACCTGGGTGTTGATGAACTGGTTGATGCGCTCCCCCGGCTGGCGGATGATCTCGCGCAGCACCGAGAGCGGCATCTGCTTCTGCTTCTTCTCTTCTTCGAAGACGATCTGCGCCAGCGTGACGTTGGTGAGGTCTTCCTTGGTGCGGTTGTCGATGATCTTGACCTCCGCGCCCTGCTTCACCATCTCGGCGATCTCGTCGAGCGTCACGTAGCGGCTCTCGACCGTGTCGTAGAGCTTGCGGTTCGTGTAGCGCTTGATGACCTTCGGTTCGCGTGCAGCTTCGGCTTCACTCATGGAAAGACTTCCTTGGGGGCAGAGGCAGCGGCGCCTGTACCACCCATGACGCTTTGTGCCAACCACGCGTTTTTCGGGTGTTGCTGTAGAGTCGCCCGCCGATTCCAACGCGATGATCGTCAAATGTGAGCAGTGCCAGACCAGGTTCAAGATCCCTGATGAGAAGGTGACCGACAAGGGCGTGAAGGTGCGCTGCAACAAGTGCGGCCACACCTTCCGCGTGACGCGTGACATGGCGCAGCCCGCCACCGCGACCCCGCAGCCGCCCGCGCCGCCGTCAGACCCGTTCGCTCGTTTCGGGGCCCCCCGAGAGGAGCCGCCGCCGGGTGAGGTGACGCGCCCGGGGGTCTTCGCGCTCGGCGTGGAGGCTTCGCGCAACCCCGACATCGGCAACAAGCGCCCCGCGCCGCCGTCGTTCAACTTCAGCGAGCTCGCGCCGCCGTCGGTGCCCTCGTTGGGCAACGCCCCGCCGCCGCCACCGTTCCCTGCGCTGGGGGCGCCGCCCAACCCGCCGCCTGCGGCCTTCGACTTCTCTGCGGTCGCCCCTCCGGCGGCGTCGTCAGCGCCGACGACGCAGGCGCCGGCGTTCGACTTCTCGGCCTTCGCGGCGCCCGGGGCCTCTGCGCCCGCGCCCGCGGCGTTCGACTTCGCGGCCCTCGGCGCGCCGGCGACGGCGGAGGTGCCGTCTCCGTCTCAGGCGTTCGACTTCTCCGCGCCTCCACCGCCGCAGCCGCCCCCGCCCGCGCGCGATGAGAAGACGCAGGTGGCGCGCCCCTTCGGCGCAGACGGGTTCCTCGGCGGCGGAGACGCGAGCGCGCCGGCGACGCTGCCGAGCTTCGATGGCGCCACCGCGCGCGCGATGTTCGACATGCCGGTGCCGGCTGCGTCGGCGCTGCCCGACCTCCCTCCGCCGGAGCCGGAGGACTTCTCGCCGCAGCCCCCCAGCGCGGCGCCGGCGAGGCAGTCGGTGCCCACCATGCCGGCCGCGCCGACGCCCGAGCTGCTCGCGGCGTCGGAGAAGCCACGCAGCCGTCGTGGCGTGGTGGGCGTCGTCGTCAACATCGCCATCGCCGCGCTGTTGGTGCTGGGGCTGCTGGTGGTGGGCAGCGCGTACTTGAACGACGGCAAGTTCTCCGCCGACTCGCTGTCGGTCGAGCAGCTCAAGAACACCTTCGCACCCTCCGTGCCCTTCGTGGCCTCGGACGTCACCAACGGGCTGTACGACACGCGGGCAGGCCGCGCGGTGTTCTACGTGCGCGGCGAGGTGGCCAACCGCAGCGATGCCCCGGCGACCCTGGTGGTGAAGGCGGAGATCATCGAGAACGGCAAGGTGGTGCGCGCCGCGGAGTCGTTCGTGACGGACCAACCTCCGAGCGTCGAGGAGCTTTACGCCGTCGACGGCACCGACGCGCTCGAGGCGCTGCAGCGGCGCGTGGAGAAGCGCGCGGCCGCGGTGCCGCCCGGCGGGACCGCCTCGTTCGTGGTGGCCTTCACCGAGTACCCGCCCGACCTGAAGGGGTTCCGCGTGCGCGTGTCGGCGCGCCCGGTGACGACTCCCACGGCGACCCGGTGAGATGGACGCGCGGCTCATGGTGCAGCGGCTGGCGAGCCTCGGGGGAGGGCACGAGGTGCTCCGCCGGGCCGCCGCGCGCACCCTGGGGGAGCTCGACGCGCCCGCCGCCACCGAGCTGCTGACCGAGGTGATGCGGCTCTCGGTGGAGCGCTGGGAGCCCGCGATGCGGGTGCTGCCGGCGTTCATGCGCGCGCTCGAAGACGACAGCGACGTCATCCCCCACCTCGCGCAGCTGCGGCAGGTCGCGACGCTCTACCAACAAGAAGAGGTGAGCATCGTCTTCACCGAGGGCGCGCCGGTGCAGGAATACGAGCGCGACGCCGCCGCCCGTGCCGACTCGCGCCTCTTCACGCTGCCGTTGGGGGTGCTCAAGTCGCGCGCGCGGCTCACGCGCAACCCCGACGAGCTCTCGCGCTTCGCGGTGGCCAGCAACGCCGCGGTGATCCGCGAGGTGCTCAAGAACCCCCGGCTGACCGAGGAGCTGGTGGTGCGCATCGCGTCGCGCCGCCCGGCGCGCCCGGAGCCGTTGGAGGAGATCTGGCGCTCCCCGCGCTGGAACACGCAGCCGGCGATTCGGCGCGCGCTGGTGTTCAACCCCTACCTGCCGCCGGAGCTGGGGGTGAAGATCGTGCCCACGCTCGCCCAGGCCGACTTGCGGGAGCTCGCGCGCGACATGCAGGTGCACGTCTCGCTGCGCGAACTCGCGGGGCGCCTCATGACTTTGGCGCGTCGATGACCTTCTCGCTCTTCGCGCCGCTCGACACGGCGTGCGCGTCGATGAACGCGTCGCCCTTCGAGGCCTTCTTGAACGAATAGAAGAACGCGCCGATGGCGTTGCCCAGCGTGGCCATGCGCGAGGCCGAGAACACGATGAAGAGGATGATGACGATGGTGATGATCTCACCCGTGCGGAGGCCGAACATGCGCGCCAAACTGCCTCACGCGCGCGTCAGGCGCAACTTGACGACCGCGCGCCGCGGGAGGACACGGCGCTGCGCATGCGCATCCTGGGGCACCGCGGAGCGAGTCATGATTTTCCCGAGAACACGCTCGAGGCCTTTCGCGGCGCCGTGGCGCAGCGGGCCGATGGCGTGGAGCTCGACGTCATGCGCTGCGCCACCGGTGAGCTGGTGGTGTGTCACGACGAGTGGCTGACGCGGCTCGCGGGCCTCGACCTCGAGGTGCTCACGACCTCGTGGAGCCGCTTGAAGAAGGTCGACGTGGGCTCCCGGCTCGGCTTCGCGCCCGCGCGCATCCCGCTGCTGCACGAGGTCTTCGACGCGCTGCCCGACACCGCCTTCGTCAACGTGGAGCTCAAGTGCGAGACGGTCGATGACCACGGGCTCTCGGTGGCGGTGGGCGAGCTGGTGACGGAGCGCCGGCTCCACGAGCGCGTGTTCCTCTCGTCGTTCAACCCGTTCTGCCTCGTGCGATTGGCCGGCGCGTACCCGCGGCTCAAGCGCGGCTACCTCATCGACAACGAGAAGCCGTGGGTGCCGCAGGCGTGGTTCTGGCTGCCGGTGACCGCGCTGACCTCGGTGCACCCGCACTACTCACAGGTCACCAGCACCCGGGTGAACCGCTGGCATCGCCGCGGCTGGGAGGTCGCGGTGTGGACGGTGGATGACGTCGACGAGGCGCGGCGGCTGCGCGCGCTGGGCGTCGATTGGCTCATCACCAACGAGCCCGGCGCGCTGCGGAAGAAGCTCGCTCAGTAATCGAGGCCGATGGTGGCGTTGAAGGCCAGCACCGAGCCGATGTTCACCTTGTTGCCGGTGACCTGGTCGGTGAACGAGCCGAGCAGCGTGTAGCTGAACTCCGCGCCCATCGTGAAGTAGCCGCCGATGAAGCGCAGGCCCGCGTAGAAGCGGTTGTGGGTGTTGTCCTTCGCGAGGACCTCGTCGAACACCGAGAAGTTCTTTCCCTCCGAGGGCACCTGGATCTGGTCGGAGTCGGCCAGCGAGCGCGAAGGCAGGAAGTCGACGCTGCTGGAGGTCGCGCCGGTGAAGCCCAGGTTGTACCCGAGGTAGGGCGTCAGCGTGACCATGCCGGCGATGGCGAACTGCTTGCCGACGCCCACGTCGAGGCCGCCGGTGGTGACGTCGAAGTTGCGCGTGTTGAGCAGCTTGGTGACGTACGCGCGCACGCCGATGTCGGGGATGTACTTCCACCCTTCATTGAGGGCCCACTTGAGCTCCACGGTGCCGGCGCCCATGCGGCTCTTCTCGAGCCACGACGCGCGCGCGCCGAGCTCGAAGCTGAACGGCAGGCCCTTGCGCACGTGGATCGACGGCATCAACAGCGCGCCCTGCAGCTGACCGACGGTGGGGAACTCCGTCTTCGCGCTGGCGAGGTCGCCGTTGGCGTTCTGCATGCTGATGACCGAAAGCTCCGCGGTGATGGCGAAGGCGGAGTGGCCCAGCGTCTCCGGCGGCATCAGGTCGACCGAGCTCATCGCCGCGGCCAGCCGCCGGCTGAAGGCGCGGAAGTTGGCGTTGGCCATCGCGTTGTAGCTCGGGTTGTCGATCACCCCGCTGGGACCATCGATGCGCGCGATGGGGTTGCCGAGCTGGTTGATGCGGAAGTCGTAGGTGTCGGCGGAGGCGACCGCCGAGGCCAGCACCACCGCGACGAGGCTGAACCGGAGCGCTCGCAGGGAACTCAGCCGCGGCAGGTGCGGCTGAGCGAGACGAAGCGAAGCGGAGGTCTTCGGCCGCCGAGAACGCGACCAGAAAAATTGAGACATGGCCCCCGACCCTAGTCGCGGGTGGGGGCCCCATCAATTCTGCTGTCGCGTCACTTCTTGGCGTCGGTCTGCGCCATGGCGGGCGGCCGCCGGCGGATCAGCACGGTCTTGCGGGTGGCGAAGTCCTGCGTCTCGCGGGAGACCACGCTGACCACGTTGTTGCCCTCCTTGAGCGAGAAGTCGGTCGAGAACTTCAGCTTGCCGCCGTCGTCTGGCTTCGCGGCCGCGAAGTAGACCTTCTGGTCGTTCACCAGCACGAAGAGGTCCTGCATCTGGGCGTCATTGACCACGCCGGAGAGCGTGAACTTCTCGGCGTCGACCACCGCGCCGCCCTGAGACGGGTCGACGTTGAGGGCGATCTGCGCGGGCGTGCGGTCGTGGTTCCACGTGATGTCCTTCACGGGCGCCGGCTTCTGGCCCCTGGCCTCCTTCGCGTCGGCGGCCTTCACGAAGAGCGGGCGGTCCTTCTCCCACTCGACCTTGATGACGCCGGCGGCGCGGCCGAGCTCCTGCAGCAGCGCGCCCTTCGGCAGCGTGGCCAGCGGGCGCTTGAGCGCGGCGTCGCCGAAGAGCTGCGCCTTGTCGTTGAGCTTCGCGACGCCCTTGCTGGCCTCGAACTTCGGGCCGGGCGCAGCGTCGCCCACGGGGAGGGTGAGCTTGTCGGCGGTGAACTCCTGCAGGGGCTCGTCGACCACCGCGTAGTTGAGCGCGAAGGTGTTGCCCTCGAAGCCCTTCTTCACCTCGAGCTGGAAGCGCGACGACTTGGTCTCGCCCGGCGCGAGCTCGCCCAGCTTGAAGCGGCCCTTCTCGATGAAGATGTTGGCGTCAGACGCATTGCGCACGCTGGAGAAGACGTCGAAGGCCTTGCCGGTGCCGACGTTGGTGACGTCGACCACCACGCCCACGTCTTCGCCGCGCTGCGCCTGGCCGTCGCCGTTGCAGGCCGCGCAGTCATCGACGATCGACCACGTGTACGCGAACTGCGGCCGGGGGATCTCGACGATGGTCAGCTCGCCGGCGGGGCTCTCGCTCAACACCCCGGAGTCGTCCTGCAGCTTCACGGTGATGCCGTCGCGGCGCGAGACGAGGTCCTTCGGGAGCTGGACGCTGACGGTCCACGACTTCTTCTCGCCGGGCTTCACCGCGCCGAAGAGGAACTCGCGGCGATCGAGGTAGCCGTTGTCGGACTCCAGCCAGCCGCGCAGGCGCTTCACCGCGTCGGCGCCCTTGTTCTCGACGGTCAGCTCAAGCGCGACGCTCTCGCCGGCGGTGAACTTCTTGTCGGCGCCGGGCTTGAGGCTGCTGGCGAGCTGCGGGTTCTTGGGCGTCGCGCCGGGCGACCAGTCGAGGCCCAGCGCGGTGATGGCTTCGGCGATGTGCTTGTCTTCGGCGTCGCGCTTGCCGGTGACGAAGTTCTTGCCGGCCTTGAGCGCGTCGTCGCGGCGCACCTGCGGGGCGGCGAGGAGGAAGTCGCGCGCGAAGGTGACCTCGAAGTCCTCCTTCACCTCGTCCTGGCTCTCGGCGTCGAGCTGATCATCGAGCTCCTCGTGCGCCTCGGTGTCGGTGAGCACGTTCTTGCCGCCGGCCTTCGTCTTGTCGTCCTTCTTCTTCGGCTCCTCCTTCAAGTAGCGCAGCGAGAGGAGCGGGCGGTCTTTCACCTTCACGTCGTCGCGCTTCTTGGCGGCGGTGGCGTTGTCGGGGTTGGCGAAGTGCGAGTCGAGGTCGGCCTCGCCCATGGTGCGGCGCGGGGCGAACACGTCGATGCGGTCCTTCGTCACGCGCGTGGGGATGAGCTCGATGTCGGGCGTGATGCCGACCTCCTGGATGCTCAGGTCGCCGGGCGTGAGGTACTTCGCGATGGTCAGCTTGAGCGCCGCGTCGTTGGGGAAGTTGTCGTACAGCACCTGCACCGAGCCCTTGCCGAAGCTCTGGCGGCCGATGATGACCGCGCGGTTGTCGTTCTTGAGCGCGCCCGCGACGATCTCCGACGCCGAGGCCGAGCCCGCGTTGATCAGCACCGCCACGGGGAACGCGTCGTCGCCGTCGTCTTCGTGCGCGCGCTTCTCCTCGCGCAGCTTGTCAGAGAGGCCGACGGTGCTGACGATGACGCCCGACGAGAGGAAGAGGTCGGAGACCTGAATGGCCTGCTCCAGCAGCCCGCCGGGGTTGCCGCGGAGGTCGAGCACCAGCCCCTTGATGCCGTTGCCGCCCGACTTCTTCGTCTGCTCCATGAGCTCGTCGATGGCGTTGCCCAGGTCACGCGTGGTGTTGCCCTGGAAGTTCTTGATGCGCACGTAGCCGACGTTGCTCGACAGCAGCTTGCTCTGGATCGACTCGATGGTGATGAGCGCGCGGGTCACCGTCATCTGCGACGGCTTCTCCCAGCCCTTGCGGTTGACGGTGATGGAGACCTTCGAGTCGACCGGGCCGCGCAGCTTCCCGACCGCCTGCTGGAGATCCATGTTCACCGTCGACTCCTCGCCGATCTTCAGGATCTGGTCGTCTTTCTTGATGCCGGCGCGGAACGCGGGCGTCTTCGGCAGCACCTTCACCACCGTCAGCACGCCCTCGCGCATCTGGATCACGAAGCCCAGGCCGCCGAACTCACCCTTCGTCGAGAGCTTCATTTCTGAATACAGCTCGGGGCGCATGAAGACCGAGTGCGGGTCGAGGGTCTGCAGCATGCCGTTGATGGCCGCGTACTCGACCTCGCGCGCGTCCTCGACGGGGCGCATGTTGGGCGTGATGAACTCGAAGATGTCCTTCAGCGTCCACGACATCTTCCAGATGGAGTCGACGTGGCTGATGTCGAACTCCTTGAGCTTGCCGTTGACGTTGACGCGGATCTTCCCGGTCTCGGCGGTGCCGTCGACCATCACCTCGGGCACCGACTTCTCGACGGCCTCCAGTGACGAGACGAGCATCTCCTTGGGGTGCACGCGCTTGGGGTCGACGTAGTTCTCCTTCACGTAGTGCGTGACCTTCGAGAGCACGCGCAACGCGGAGAGGTCGTACGACTCCTTGCCCGACGAGTCGTTGGCGACGGGCGCGGCCACGGCCTCCGAGAGCGAGAGGGTCAACGGAGCCCGGTCGTTGCCGGAGAACGCCCACGCGATGGCGAGGGCGGCAATCACGGCGACGCGACGCAAGGTGTACATGTGTCCTTCTTTCACTGGTGTGAGTGACGGCCTTCTTGACGCCCAATCGTAGGGCACTCAGGCCCTCTGGAGATACGCAGAACACGCGGCGCGGCGCTTCGTTCCCAGCGCGTTCAGGCGGCTTCCCGGTAGAGCAGCGTGCCCGCCACCACCGCGAGCGGCATCAAGAAGCAGTTCACCACCGGGAGCCACAGCAGCACCCACAGCGCGAGCCCGAAGCCGAACGTCGCGCCGGGGCGTTTTTTCAGGGCGCCCAGCACCTCGCGGAACCGGCGGTGATGCCGCGCCATCGGCCCCGAGAGGTACTCGGCGGAGAGCCAGAAGGCGCTCCACAGCGTCGAGAGCACGAACCACAGCGCGCTGCCCGCGACGGGCACGAAGTTGAGCGGGAAGAGCACCGCGAGGCCCAGCAGCATCAACGCCAGGCGCACCAGCGTGTGCCGCAGCGAAATCAACGTGCCGCGGATGAAGCCGCTGGGCGCAGTCGAGTTGTCGCCCAGCGCGCGCTCGGTGGCCTCCGACAACGGGTCTTGCACCGGCGCCAGAATGAGGTTGGGCAGGGTGAGCGCGCCCACCGCGAAGAGGGCGACCGAGAGCAGCAGGTGCACGCCGAGGCTCGCTGCGTGCGCCCACCCGGAGTCACCGGAGATGAGCGCGTCAGCGAGCGCCCCGCCGCCGCGCCACGCCAGCCAGGCAGCGGCGACGAGCGCCAGCGACGCCAGCGCCGCGCAGAGGAATGACAGCCCCAGGAGCCGGGGCGTCTTCGCGATGAGCTGCAGCGCCCGGAAGGGCAGGCCCGCGCCGTGGAGGAAGTCTCGAATCAATGGCTCAACCTGAAAGGCACGTTATATGCGGCCTCCCTCATGTCGCTCGACGTTCAGCAGACCCACCAGCAGCCCCTTGGGAACGTCGACGAGCTGGTTCAATTGCTGGCGTCTGCCGGTCGAAAAGACGGGCCGTTGCTGCTGGGGCTCGAGCATGAGCGGCTCATCTTCCCGAAGCGCGGCGTGACGCCGGTGCCGTATGACGGCGCGTCGGGCATCGGCGCGCTGCTGGAGGCCTTCAAGCCGTTCGGCTTCACCGAGTTCCGCGAGGCGCCGGGGTTGCCCATCATCGCCATGCAGCGCGGCACGCAGACGCTGACGCTCGAGCCGGGCGGCCAGTTCGAGCTCGCGGGGTCTCCGTTTGAGACGGCCGGTGAAGCGCACGCGGAGAACCTCGCGCACACGCGCGACTTCAAGCAGGCGCTCGAGCAGCTGGGCCTGCGCGCGGTGGGCCTCGGCTACCGGCCGTACTTCACGTTGGACCAGATGCCGTGGATGCCGAAGAGCCGCTACGGCGCGATGCGCGAGACGCTGGGCGCGCGCGGCACCCACGCGCTGCACATGATGTTGATGACGGCCACGGGGCAGGTGTCGCTCGACTGGCGCGACGAGGCCGACTGCGTGGCGAAGGTCGTCGCGTCGGCGCGCATCTCGCCCTTGCTGGTCGCGCTCTACGCGAACTCGCCCATCGTCGCGGGCAAGCCCAGCGGGTTTCAGAGCTTCCGCAGCCGCGTGTGGAACGACGTCGACGCCGCGCGGTGCGGGTACCCGCAGGCGATGCTCGATGGCTCGTTCTCGTACCGCGCGTACGTGGAGTGGGCGCTCGACGCGCCGCTGCTCTTCCTGCGCCGCGGCGGGAAGTACGTGACGCCGAAGCTGACGTTCCGCGAGCTGCTCAAGCGCGGCTACGACGGCGCGCCCGCGACGCAGTCTGACTGGGCCGATCACCTCTCGACGATGTTCCCCGAGGTGCGGCTCAAGAAGATCATCGAGATCCGCGCGGCTGACTCGAACGGCCCGGAGATGACCAGCGCGCTGGGCGCGGTGATGCGCGGCATCCTCTACGACGCGCAGGCGCGTGAGGCGGCCACGAAGCTGTTGCCCGCGTTGACGCCTGATGCGCACCGCGCGCTGCACCACGCGGCGCAGAGAGACGGCCTCGGCGCGGCAGTGGGCGACAAGACGCTCGCTGACTTCGCGCCGGAGTTGGTCGCCATCGCGCGCGGTGGGCTCCAGCGACTCAGCGGAGACGACGCGCCGTTGCTCGCGCCGCTCGAGGAGATCGCGAAGCGGCGTGAAGCGCCGGCCGCGCAGGTTTTGCGCGCGTTCGAAAAGTCGGGCGAGAAGTTCCTCGACGC
>CAMLFP010000176.1 GCA_946479335.1 uncultured Archangium sp. | reverse complement strand
TCGAGTACGACCTCGTGATGCAGGAGGTCGACATCAAGCCCGCCGAGACCACCACGCTGGCCTTCACGGTCCCGCACGTCGTCGACACCCCGGGGTGGATCTCGGCCGACTACCACGTGCACTCCATCAAGTCGGTCGACAGCAGCATGGAGCTCGACAAGCGCGTCGCTAGCTACGCCGTCGAAGGCGTCGACCTCGTGGTCTCGACCGATCACAACTACGTGACCGATCTCGCGCCCACCATCAGCGACCTCAAGCTCGACGACTGGCTGCACAGCACCGTGGGCCTCGAGCTCACCTCGCTGGAGATGGGCCACTTCAACGCCTTCCCCCTCAAGCTGCAGCCGGGCCCGGTGCAGCACGGCAGCTTCCGCTGGTTCTTCCGCCCGCCGGGCGAGCTGTTCGCGCAGTTGCGCGCGCTGGGCAGCGACCCGGAGCGCACGGTGGTGGAGGTGAACCACCCGCGCGACACCATCCTCGGGTACTTCAACGCGTTCAACATCAGCTCCACCACCGGGCTGCCGTTGCCGCCGTACTCCGCGAGCTCGCTCGACATCCGCGACCTGCCCGACGGCGGTTTGTCTCCGTACAACCCGAAGAACTTCTCAACCGACTTCGACGCGATGGAGGTCTTCAACGGCAAGCGCTTCGACATCATGTTCCCGTACCGGATTCCGACGACTCCGCTGCCGGGGCCGGAGCCCTCGCTGCCTGCGTGCCCGCCCAACCCCACCTCGCAAGAGTGTCTGCCTGCGCCCGGTGAGGTGTTGACCGAGCCGGTGCAGTTGCCGGACGGCGGCTGGGAGCGGCAGGCGTACCAGGCCGGCGCGCAGAACGACTGGTTCCTGATGCTGGCGCGCGGCAAGCGCATCGTGGCGACGGGCAACTCCGACTCGCACAGCGACAAAGACGAAGCGGGCCTCCCGCGCACCTACGTGCAGGCGGGCGCGACCAGCGACGGGCTCAAGTTCAAGTTGAGCGAGCCCGACGTCTACACCGCGTTCAACGCCGGCAAGGTCACGGTGACCAACGGGCCCCTCATCGACTTCACGGTGAACGGGCAGGGCGTGGGCTCGACGGTGGTCGCGGCTGACGGCGCCATCGACGTGCACGTGCGCGTGCGCGCGGCGCCGTGGATCGACGTGAAGCGCGTCGTCATCCGCCACGGCATCGTGGGGAAGATCGCGCAGCCCGACGTGCTGCAGCGCTTCGACGTGCCCGCGTCGCGCGAGGTGGTGCGCTTCGAACAGACGCTGCACTTCGACACCATCCCCGACGGGTCGTTCTTCGTGGTGGAGGCCGCGGGCGACGAGACGATGTGGCCGGTGTTCACCGCATACGAGGTGCCCTCGCTGCAGATCAGCGACGCGGTGAGCGTCATCGGCGCGGCGTTCGGCTTCGGCGCGACCTACGGCAAGTACAAGCCCAAGCTGCAGCAGTCGGTGACGCCGTACGGGTTCACCAACCCCATCTGGGTCGACCGCACGCTGAAGCAGGGCCTGACGGTGCAGCGCAAGGTGCTGGGCGTCTCGAACTCGGAGCCCTTCGTGCCGCGCGTGATGCCCGACGTGCGCAAGCTGTACCACGCGTTCCACAGCGAGCCGGAATGAAGCCCCCTCTCCCATGGGGAGAGGGCTGGGGTGAGGGGAGGCTTCTCCTCGCCCTGGCGATCGCGTTGTCCACCAGCGCGGCGGCGCACCCGAAGGGGTTTCACAAGAAGCTCACCGTCACGCTGACGAAGACGAAGCTGAGCGCGCTGGTGGTGATGGACGCCGACTCCGGCGAGCGGTGTCTTCTGCTGCGTGAAGCGGTCGACGCGAACCGCGACGGTTTCGTGATGGGGGATGAGGTCGGCAAGCTGCGCGAGCGCCTGACGAAGATGGCGGTCAGCCCGCTCCAGTTCTCCCTCTCCGGCGCGCCGCTGCCGGTGGTGGTGAAGGAGTCGAAGCTGTCGCTGCGCGAAGACAAGCGCGCCAACGACGGGCCGTTGTCGGTGGCGGTGCTCATCGAGATCCCCCTGTCGCCGGCGCCGAACGAAGGCGCGTCGCTGGAAATCACCGACGTCGCGCCCGACCAGTCGGCCATCGCGCTGCAGGTGTTCCAGGCGAAGTCGACGACCGAGCTGGAGCTGCCCAGCGGCGTGAAGACCCCGGTGCGCATCGGGCAGTTGGGCGACTGAGCGCTCGCGGAGTAGGGTCGGGCCATGCGAGTCGAGAGCGACGAGATCTCCGTCAGGCTGCCGCGGGCCGTCGTGGCTGAGCTTCCCACCCTGTCCGCCGACTTGACCGCGCGAATGCACGCGCTCCTCGAGCGGAACACGGAGGGCGAGCTCAACGCGAATGAACGCGAAGAGCTCGAGACGCTGGTTCGCATGGCCGAGGTCGCACAGATCCTGTCGATGGTGGCGTCGGCTCACGCGTGAGCCGTTCTTCGATTCCGCGCGCGCTCCGGGAGGAGGTAGCGCAGCGCGATGACGGCCAGTGCCGCTACGGCGGGCTTCGCCAGTTCGGGAACGTGGCCACGTTCCACATCGACCACATCACTCCGCGGAGCAGGGGAGGCGCGACGTCCCTCCAGAACCTTGCGCTCCAGTGCCCGAATTGCAGTCTCCACAAGAGCAACCGAGTCGACGCAGAAGATCCGGCTACGGGAGAGCGCGTGACGCTCTTCAACCCGTTCACCGATGTCTGGCGCATTCACTTCGAGTTGGCCGCGAACGGCGCGGTCGCTGGGCGCACGCCAACGGGCCGAGCGACGGTGGTCGCGCTGGGCATGAACCTGCCGAATGCGCGCATTGCACGCGCGCTGCAG
Organism: uncultured Archangium sp.; assembly: GCA_946479335.1. The sequence goes on along the minus strand of CAMLFP010000176.1, from coordinate 8,165 downwards.
ATCACGCTCGGTCTCCTCGAGACTGAGTAAGACACGTCGCATGGCTGAGACGACGCTCGACCTCCGCGGGCTGCCGAAAGCGCAGGCGTGGAAGGAAATCACCTCGCAGATCAACGGCGTGTTGGACGGCCTCGACGATGAGATCGCCGCGATGGCGACCATCTCGTCGCTGGTGCACCACGCCTTCGGCTTCCTGTGGACCGGCTTCTACCGGGTGGTGACGCCCGGCGAGCTGCTCCGGGTCGGCCCGTATCAAGGCACCATGGGGTGCCTCGACATCCGCTTCGGGAAGGGCGTCTGCGGCACCGCGGCGGCGACCCTGCAGACCCAGGTGGTGCCCGACGTGCACGCCTTCCCCGGGCACATCACCTGCGACGGCCGCGCGGCCTCGGAGCTGGTGGCGCCGGTTTTCGGCCGCGACGGGCGGCTCCTCGCCGTCTTCGACCTCGACAGCGAAAAGCCCGGGACCTTCGATGAAATCGACCGCGTGTCGGTCGAGCACCTCCTGCGCTGGTTTCGGGAACGCTGATCCGCTAAGGGGCGCGGCTCCCGGCGGCGACCCCGCCCGTAGAAACGCATTTGAGGACCCATGACTGAAGAGACGAAAGCCAAAGGCCCGATGGTGGTTGTGAAGCGCGCGGGCGGCGCGGTCGAGACGAAGAGCGCTCCCGAGGCCGTGAAGCCCACGAAGAAAGACGCCGCGCCCGAGAAGACCGAGAAGGTCGAGGCGGTGGCTCCCATCGTCCGCCCGGCGGGCCCGTCGGTCGCCGACGAGGTGCACGAGGTCGAGTCGTTCGAGTCGATGTTCGAGAAGAGCGCCAAGGAGGGCGGCCTGCCTTCCCGCAAGCAGCTCCCGCGCGTCGGCGAGAAGGTCGTCGCCAAGATCCTCCAGCTGGGCGCCGACACGGTCATCGCCACCGTCGGCCGCTTCGACGCGCTGATCGACCTCGACGAGTTGAAAGACGACGAGGGCATCCTCCGCTACGGCGTGGGCCAGGAGTTCGAGGCCTTCGTGACCGAGGCCAAGTCGCGCGGGCTGCAGCTCTCACGCAAGCTGTCGCGCGGCGCGGCGTCGCTCTCGATGCTCACCGACGCGCGGGCCAGCGGCTTGCCGGTCGAAGGTCTGGTGGTGGCCGTCAACAAGGGCGGCCTCGAGGTCGCGGTCGGCGACATTCGCGCCTTCTGCCCGTCGAGCCAGGTCGACGTTCGCCACGTGAAGCTCGAAGACTTCGTGGGCCAGCGCCTCACCTTCCGCGTGACGGAGGTGAAGGAGAAGAACGTCGTCCTCTCCCGCCGCGCGATCCTCGAAGAGGAGAACAAGGCGAAGGGCGCCGAGCTCAAGAAGACGCTGGCCGTCGGCAAGGTGCTGACCGGCCGCGTGGTGAACGTGCAGCAGTTCGGCGCGTTCGTCGACCTCGGCGGGCTGGAGGGGCTCATCCCCGTCTCCGAGCTCTCGCACACGCACATCGGGCACCCGAGTGAAGTGGTCGACGTCGGCAACGAGGTCGAGGTGGAGATCATCCGCCTCGAAGACGGCGAGCCGAACTCCCCCGACAAGAGCAAGCGGAAGGACCGCATCACCCTCTCGATGCGCTCGCGCATGGAGGACCCCTTCAAGAAGCTCATCGCCGAGACGGCGAAGGAGGGCGCGGTGCTCAAGGGCAAGGTGGTGCGCCTGCAGCCCTTCGGCGCCTTCGTGGAGCTGATCCCCGGCGTCGACGGCCTCATCCACATCTCCGCGATGTCGGAGCGCCGCATCGCGCACCCGCGCGACGTGCTGACCGTCGGCCAGGAGGTCGAGGTCAAGGTCGAGAAGATCGACGAGCACGAGAAGCGCATCGGCCTGCGCCTGATGAAGGACGGGGCGGCCATCGGTGACGGCGTCTCCACCTCGTCGTCGACGGTTGAAGACACCGGCCCGGCCGGCGCCACCGAGATGAAGGTGGTGCGCGCGCCGAAGCCGAAGCGCGGCGCCATCGTCACCGGCAAGGTCTCGCGCATCGAGCAGTTCGGCATCTTCATCGAGTGGGACGGCTTCAGCGGCCTCATCCCCGCGTCCGAGACGGGCACCGAGCGCGGCACGGACTTGAAGCGCGTCTTCCCGATGGGGAAGGAAGTGAAGGCCGAGGTCATCGAGCTCAACGGCGACAAGCTGAAGCTGTCCATCGTCGCGGCGGAGCGCTCCGAGGAGCGCGCTGACTTGAACGCGTGGAAGGCGGAGCAGTCGAAGAAGGTCACCAGCTCCGGCGGCTTCAACTCGCTGGCCGACAAGCTCAAGGGCCTGAAGCTCAGCTGAAGAACAGCCGAGGCTTCACCCGCGAGGCGGCATCGGGATGAACCCCGATGTCGCCTTTGCATATTCGGCGTACCCGGGGCGCTTCATCATGTCCTGCTCCAGCAGGTCTTTCCCCGAGACGCGGATCAACAGCACCGACATCACCATCGGGCCGGCGAGCGTCCACCACTGCCCGGTGGCGAGCCCGAAGACGCCGAAGCCCCACCACGTGAGGAAGTCGCCGAAGTAGTTCGGGTGGCGCGTGTACCGCCACAGGCCCAGCGTCATGATGCGGCCCTTGTTGGCGGGGTCGCGCTTGAAGCGGGCCAGTTGCCAGTCGCCGAGGGCCTCGAAGGCCACGCCGGCCAGCACCAGCGGCACTCCGGCGAAGCCCCAGGGCGCGAAGGGCATCGACACCGCCGCGCGCACCGGCATCGACACCAGCCACACCAGCGCGCCCTGCAGGCCGAAGACGATGAAGGCGCTGCGCCACCACCACGCGGCGCCGTGGCGCGCGCGCATCGCGACGTAGCGCTTGTCTTCACCGCGGCCGCGGTTGCGGAAGAAGAGGTACAGCCCGAGCCGCGCGCCCCACAGCGTCACCAGCGCGGCGACGATGACGGCGTCGAGGGTGAACACCGCCGACTCCCAGGTGACGAGCACGAAGGCGGGGCCCCAGAAGATGTCGATGATGCTCGAGTCGCGGAGCCAGACGGAGAGGCCCCACAGCAACAGCAGCACCCCGGCGAGGGAGAAGAGGGCGGTCATGTGAAGGTCTCCAGCCAGTCATCGAGGCGCTTCCAGCATGCGTCGACGAAGGCCAGCTTGTCTGCGGTGGGCGGCGCGTCACGCCAGAAGGTGATGGTGATGGTGCGGCCGACGAGCGCGCCGCGCCAGATGTCGCGCAGGCCGGTGAGGCCCTCGAGGCCGTGGTGGCCGACGAAGAGCAGGTCGCAGGCCGGCTCCGCGTCGAGGAGCGCCAGCGTGCCGCCGGGGCGCACCGGGAGCAGGTGCTTCAACGCCAGCGCGCGATCGCGGTCGGGCCCCGCGAGCAGCTTCTCGCGCTTGCGGGCAGAGAACCGCGTGCCCTCGGGGAAGATGACGACGCCCTCGCGTTCACCGAGGCCGGTCTTCAACGCGCGCACCGCGGCGAGCTCGCGCTGCGTGTCGTCGCCGGAGCGCGAGACGAAGTGGTTGGGGAGCCAGTGGCCCGCGATGTCGAGGCAGGGCTCGGCGAGGAGCTCCTTCTTGAGCACGTAGCGCAGCTCGAGGCGGTGCACGTTGGCGATGAACGCGCCGGGCACCAGCACGTCGACGAGGCTGGCGTGGCGCACGAAGGCGACGAAGGGGCCGGTGCGCGCCAGCTCCGCGTTCTCGACGACGAAGCGCAGCGAGAACAGCGCCCGCACGCAGGTCAGATGCGCGGCGGTGTACATCCGCTGGATGGCGAAGGTGCGGGCCGTGCGCGCGCGCGTGCCGGCGCGGGTGGTGAGGAAGGTGAAGAAGAGCAGCAGCAGGCCCAGGTTCTCCACGGCGAGGAACGCGAGGAGGAAGCCCGTCAGCCGCGTGGTCGACAGCGTGCGCGCCAGCCGGAGCAGATCGACGACCAGCGCGAGCACCAGCAACGCGGGGAAGAGCGGCGCCACGACGGCAAGCGCGACGACCATCGCGGAGATGGAGATGAGCCGCCTGACGAACGCCCCCTCGGAGTTCACCCGCCGAATGTACGGTGCTTCGTCAGCCCCACAAGCTGCTTGACGTCGGGAGATGGGCCACGTACTAGCGGCGCACAACTTTGACGCGGGGTGGAGCAGCCAGGTAGCTCGTTGGGCTCATAACCCAAAGGTCGCAGGTTCAAATCCTGCCCCCGCAACCACTTTGGGACGAGAGGTCCTCAAGGGCGATTCGGCGACAAGCTGAGTCGCCCTTTGCTTTTCGCGTGCCCCTCGCTCGATCACGCCGACGTCGATCGCCGCCGATGACGAACGCAGCTGCGCGACAGAGCGCGGACAGGTACATTGAAATTCGGGGTTTTCCCGGGAGGGTTCACAACATGTCGCGTCTCTCACTCGTGGTTCCGCTCGCTGCGTGGGGTCTGTTGTCCTGCACGTCGCCGACTCCGGTGGCCGCCGAAGGCACCGCGTGTGACCTCAGCTTCCAGTGCCCGGCCGGGTTCATCTGCAAAGATCACCGCTGCGCCGAGGTGGTGATCGACGCCGGCGCGCCCAGCGGCGGAGGCGAGGGGACCGGCGGCGGCGTTGGCACCGGGGGTGGCGGCGTGTCGACCGGAGGCGGCACCGGCGGCGGCATGGCTGACGACGGCGGCACGGCGGACGCGGGCGTCGATGCGGGCGTGCGCGTGACGTTCGCGCCGGGCACCTACCGCCGCTGCCACGACGACCTCGAGTGCGCCGTCTTCGGCGGCAACTGCCTCATCGACCTCGCGCTCAGCCGCCCCGACGACGGCGGAGTGGACCGCGTGAAGGTCTCGCAGATCGACTCGACGTTCGCGGCCGACGAGGGCATCTGCACGCTGCCGTGCACGGCTGACCCGCGCATCTGCGACTCCATCGTCGTCGACGGGCCCAGCGGTCAGTCGGCCAGCTTCCACTGCCAGATGGTGTACGCGGGCAGCTCGCCGTACCCCGACCCGGCGCCGGCGTTCCCCTTCGACGCGACGCTCGACCCGGTCGCGCTCGCTCGCGGCGTGCCCTTCGCGTCGGTGTGCCGGCCGCCCTTCGAGGCCTCCGTCACGCACGAGCCGAGCTTCTGCCAGGCGTGCACGCAAGACATGCAGTGCGGCAGCGGCGCGTGCTTCATCGAGCGCGCGGCGGCCACGCCGGCCAGCGGCTCGTGCGTTGAGACCTGCACGCAGCAGAGCGACTGTCAGTTTGGCTTCACCTGCGGCACGTTGCCCAACTCGGCCAACGCGCAGACCTACTGCCTGCCCGCGGCCGGCACATGCGGGCGATGCCGCGATGGTGACGGAGATCTGCGCGGCGTCGGCCGCTGCGGCCCGCTCGACGAGCCGATGACCGCGGTCGACTGCGATGATGCCAACCCGGTGGCGTACTTCGACGCCGCCAACCCCGGGCACGCCTTCCCCGGCGTGTGCGGCGCCAGCGACGTCAACTGCAACGGCAAGTCAGACGACGTCGAGCAGCTCGGCGGCGCAGACCACTGCGCCGCCTGTGGAGACACTTGCGTGCCGCGGCAGGGCGAGCTGGCCAACGCCGTGCGCCAGTGCGTCGCGCGCACGTCGACGAGCTCCTACGCGTGTGTCGCCGCGTGCGCGCCGGGCTGGGCCGACTGCGACGGCGACGTCAGCACCGGCTGCGAGACGCCCCTGTCGGGCAACGTGGTGTGGGCCGAAGACGCCGACGGTGACGGGCGCGGCAACCCGGCCAACTTCATCTACGCGTGCGCGGGCAGCACGCCGCCCGCCGGCTGGGTGCAGAACAAGCTCGACTGCAACGACACCGACAGCACCATCTATGGCGGTGACGCCTCCAACCCCGCCGCGCCCGAGCTGTGCGACGGCAAAGACAACAACTGCAACGGCCTCGCTGACGACCCCGGCTTCATCGCCAACGAGGGAAACGGTTGCACCACCACCTTCCCCGGCGTGTGCAGCGCGGGCACCAGGGTGTGTCAGGCGCGCGGCACCGCGCAGGCGTCGCTCAACTGCGTGCCCAACCTCGACCCCACGGCGCGCGCGTCGGTGGCGGAGAGCTGCAACGGGCTCGACGACAACTGCAACGGGCAGACCGACGAAGACCTCGACTATTACGAATCGCAGGGGCAGCAGAACCCCGCCGGGCACGGCGCGCCGGTGACGTGCGCGGTGGCCGGCGGCGTCGGCATCTGCGCGCAGGGCGTCTTCGCGTGCACCACCCGCACCACTGCGTTGGCCGACGGCGGCACGCAGATCAGCGGCGTGTGGAGCTGCAACGGCACTCCGGCCGAGCCCGGCGACGCCATCGACGATCTCGGCCTCGACACCAACTGCGACGGCACCGACGGCAACCTGAGCGTGGCGGTCTTCGTGCGGCCGGTCTCGGGCGCAGGCACGCTCGACGGCAACGACGCGAACGACGGCACCGCGCAGCACCCGGTCGCGACGCTCGCACGCGCGCTGACGCTGGCCTGCGCCACCACGCCGTGCCGCGACGTCTACGTCGAGGCCACGCAGTTCACCTCCACGGCCGCGGTGACCTTGCCCGCGTACGCGCTGTCGGCCGACGGCGGCATTCCGGTGCGCATCTACGGCGGCTTCGACACCAGCGTTCAGTGCCCCGCAGGCGGGTGCGCGCTGTCGTGGCATCGCGGCTCGAACCGCACCGACTGGGAGCGCGACGCGCCTGCCCCGGTGTCGAACAGCAACCCCTTCGGGTCGGCGTACGCAGCCTTCGAAGGGCAGCCGAGCTCGACGCCGCTCTCGGTGTTGCTCGACGGCTTCGACATCACCACCGCGGCGCCGTCGGGGTACCTCACCGACGGCCAGAACGCGCCCGATCTCATCGGCTTCCGCTGCCCGAGTCAGGGCTGCCGCTCGCTCGAGTTCACGCACTCCTCGATCACCGTCGAGGGCGGGCTCAACGGTGGCAACGGCGTGGCGGGCGCGGTCGGGCCCACCGACTCGACCATCAACGGCCATGACGGGTGCGGGAAGGACGTGAAGTGCTCGTCGGTGCAGAACTACGACGAGGGCGAGTGGATGGAGTACTACTGGCCCGGCGACTACACGACCTTCCTCTCGCAGTGGTTCAACGATGGCATGCGCGGCATCGCGGCCAGCGGGTGCGGCGATGGCGCCGCGAACCACGGAGGCACCTCGGCGGCCGTGCGTTACCGCGAGGCGGCCGGCCAGAACCGCTACTACGAGCTGGTCGGCGGCTACGGGTTCACGGTGTCTGGCAGCTACATCCGCCAGACGTGGGACTTCGGCTACCCCTCGGGCACGGCCCCCGGCGGCACCTGCTACTCCGACTCCGACACCGGCCTCCACCAGCGCAACGCGGGCTCGGGTGCCAACGGCTACGCGGGCTCCGCAGGCGGGTTGTCGTACACGGCCGGCGTGACGGTCTCGGGCGGTCAGCCCCTGTTGCGCAGACCTTCGGTGTACGGCGGAAGCAGCGGAGGCAGCGGCGGCGGCGGTGGTGGTGGCTCCGGCTGCATCGTGGCCGGCAACGGCTACTACCAGTGCCCCTGTGGCGGTGAAGGCCGCGGCGGCGGCGGCGGCGCGGGCGGGTGCAGCGGCTTCGGTGGCAAGGTCGGCGGTCACGGCGGCTCGTCGATCGCCATGCTCATCACCTCACCGAGTTCGACGAGCAACGGCGACACCACGCTGGTGACGCGCGACACGCTCACGCTCTCCGCAGGCAAGGGCGGCAACGGCGGCACCGGCGGCAAGGGCGGCAACGGCGCGGGCGGCGGCTACGGAGGCGCGGGCCCTATCGCTGACTCGTGGCTCCAGGGCGGCAACGGCGGCAACGGCGGCGGCGGCGGAGGCGCGCCCGGCGGCGCGGGCGGTTCGAGCTTCGCGATCCTCCGGTGGTGCCAGCGCAACTCGACGCCGGCGAGCTCCGGCTGCGGCATCAACCTACCCCCGCTGATGCTGGCGGCGCCGGCGTCGTTCCTTTCCGCGGGTGGGGTGGGGACGCCCGGCGCGGGCGGCACCGGCGGCGTCGGAGGCACCAAGTTCCCCCGCAGTGGCAGCCAGGAGACGCCTGACCCCGCCAGCAAGGGCGGCGACGCTCCGTCCGGCTCCGCAGGCGCCACCGCTCTCCTCCAATGGTACCCGTGATGAAGCGCCTCGTTCTTGCTGGGTTCGCGGCGTTGGCAGGCTGTGCTCCCACGGGCGGAGGCGGCACCGCCTCGACCCAACCCG
>CAMLFP010000175.1 GCA_946479335.1 uncultured Archangium sp. | reverse complement strand
CGTCATTGTGCGCAGACCCGCGGCCGACCCAGATGCGCTGACCGCCATGACCCGTGTACTCGCGGTACGGGAGCGACTCCGGCTGCGCGGGCTTCTTCTTCGCGGAGAAGGCCGGCGCCTCGGCCGGGGTGTCGTCGAGTTGCTGGAGTTGCTGTTCGAGCGCCTCGGCCTCGCGCTGGAGTTTCAGCAGGCGCTCGCCTGCGATCTCCGCGCCGCGGGTCAGCCGCTTGTACTGGCGGAAGCGGTGCTCGACCTCCTGCTGCGGCGTGCGCGACGGGTCGAGCGTCAGCGTCACCGCGCGCGTGGTGCCGTCTTCGAGGTACTCGGTCAACGCGACGGTCTTCTCCCCGCGCTTGAGGCGGTAGAGGTTCTGCGCGAGCAGCTCACCTTCGCGCTTGAGCGCATGGCATTGCGACGAGCGGTCGGCCTCGGCGCGCACCTTCTCGATGGTGCGCTTCAACTTCTTCAGCTTGCTGAGCAGCGGCGCACGGCGCGCGTCGGCCCACTTCTTCTGCTCGACCGGCGCGTTGCCTTCTTCGATGGCGTGCAACAGCGGGAGGAACGTGCGAACGCCCGGGCTGTCGAGCACCAGCGGCTCCAGCTTCGCGGGCCGCACCTCGCCCGCGTCCAGCGGTGTCCACGGGTGGCCGACGCGCAGCCCCGGCCGCGTGGGGATCGACTGCGAGAGCACCTTGTCACCCGCGCACAGAATCAGCGCCGGCGCGGTCGTCAGCTCCAGCACCAGCGTCAGGTACTTCTGCGCCTTCGTGAAGTGCAGCAACAGCGTCTTGCGCTCCGGCAGCGCCTCCGCGTCGGCCAGCTTCGCGCCCGTGAGTTCGCGCCGCAGCACCGACTGCCAGGTGGGCGGCGTCGGCGGGTTGGGAGGCCGCTCCGTCACCGCCGAGATCCGCGCCGCGCCGGCGTCGCTGCAGATCAGCAGCGTCACGCTCTTCCCCGGCACGCGGAACTCCAGGTACGCGCGCGTGGTGGTGGGCGCGTAGACCTTCTGCACCACACCGCCGGCGAGCTGGCGGTTGATCTCCGCAGCGATGGGAGCGAGCTGATCGGGCTTCACGGCTTCGCGCTGAGACGGATGATGGCGTCGAGGCTGAACGGGTTCGGCGGCAACAGCTGCGAGAACAGACAGTCGCGCGGCGCCTTGTCGGTGCGCCATCGCAAGAACGTCGACGCGTGGCGGAAGCGCGGCCCCTGCAGGTAGTCGTAGCGCACCTCACAGACGAGCTCCGGCTTGAGCGGCACCCAGGTCGGCGCGTCGTCTTTCTTGTTCTTGCTCCAGCGGCTGGGCGCATCGGGCGTGCGGCCGTGCCCGAACGACTCGCCGCCCTCGTAGGGCTTCAGCTTCTCCAGCAGCGCCTTCTTCTCCTTCGCGGAGAACGAGGAGGTGTGGCCGATGTGATGCAACACGCCCTCGTCGTCGTAGAGCCCGAGCAGCAGCGAGCCGACCGTGCCCGGCGTCTTGCCCAGGCGGTACGCGCCGATGACGCAGTCTGCGGTGCGGCCGTGTTTGATCTTCACCATCACGCGCTCGCCCGGCCGGTAGCCGAGGTCGAGGCGCCGCGCGATGACGCCGTCGCAGCCCGCGCCCTCGAAGTCGATGAACCAGCGCTTCGCGTCGTCGAGGTTGGTGGTGGAGGGCGTCACGAAGAGCGCGCCATTGCCGCGGAAGAGCTCCGCGAGGCGCGCGCGGCGCACGGAGGTCGGCTGTTCGCGCAGATCGTCATCACCGACCGCGAGGCAGTCGAACGCGACGAAGCCTGACGGTGTCTCCTGCGCGAGCTTCTTGATGCGCGACTCCGCGGGGTGGATGCGCGCCTGCAGCGCGTCGAAGTCGAGGCCTCTCTCCGACGGGAGGATGATCTCGCCGTCGACGATGGCGCGCTCCGGGAGCGCCGCCTTCAGCGCCTCGACCAGCTCGGGGAAGTAGCGCTGCAGCGGCTGCCCGTTGCGGCTGCACAGGTGCACCGACTCGCCGTCGCGGAAGACGATGGCGCGAAACCCGTCCCACTTCGGTTCGTAGAGCCACCCCTCACCAGCCGGGATCTCGTCTTGCCCCTCGGCGAGCATCGGTTCGAGCGGCGGCGCAAACGGAAGCATGGCGCGTACTTATCGGGAACTGAGCGGAGGGAGAGGCGACTTTTCCTCTCGCGGCAACCAAGTGGTATGTGCCGAGACGTGCGAGAGGAGCGCAAAGACACCCGGCGAGTCGTCGCGCTGCTGGCGCTGTCCGTGCTCTTGCATGCCGGAGTGCTCTGGTGGTTCTCCACGCGCGAAGCCCCACCTCCGGTGCGCGTCAATCGCCCGATGACGTGGTTCGACTCCGAGGTCGCGCCGCCCGAGCCGGAGACGGAGCAGGCGACCGCGCCGCAGGTGACTCCGCAGGCGCCGCTCCCTGCCCAGAAGAAGCAGCAGAAGAAGGCCACCGCGGAGGCCGTGGTGACCGACACGCCCTCAGGCAACGGCAGCGACGGGCCCACCATCGACACCGTGCCCGGAGGGAGTGGGCCGGCCATCGTGCAGCGCCCCAACCTCCTGCCCAGCGACAACTTCGCGCGTGGGCTGGGCACCGGCGGCGCGTACGACACGCCGCGCGGCACCACGACGCGCAACAGCCCCGACGAGATGCCTGATCAGGAGTCGCTCAACGCGTACACCAGCGACAAGCTCTCGCGGCAGTTGAACTCGGCGATCGTCGAGCAGATCGGCCTCAACGCGATCGCGGTTGGCAACGTGCCGGGGCACTTCAAGAGCTACGAGAAGGCGATGCGCGGCGCGCTGCCGAAGGCGAACATCGACATCACGCCGATGACCGCGGGCGACATCGCGAAGGAGGTGCTCTCCACCGCGTTCACCACCGGGCGCCCGTCGGCCGAGGCCGCGGCGAAGGTGGCCGACTCGCCGATGGGCCGCAGCATCATGAACGGCGTGGGCGGCGGGCCGAACGTCGAAGACCAGCGCTTCCGTGAATCGAGCATGCAGATGATGGCGATGGGCGAGGCGGTGAAGCAGCAGATTCAGCGCGTGCGGCTGCGCACCGTGCTGGAGATGACCACCGACCCCACCGGCGCGCTGGCCGACGTGGAGATCATCGAGAAGTCCGGCGACCCGAAGTTCGACGAGTCGGTGCTGCACTTCAGCCGCAAGGTGGCGCGCAAGCTGCCTGACTCCGACGACAAGATGCTGGGCAGCTCGTCGTGGCGCAGCCGCTGGCAGTTCACCTGGGAGCCGCCCGACGTGCGCGTGAAGTTGATCAACGCGTGGCGCGTGGTCGACAGCCCGACCGCGCAGTGAGCGGCACCGACCGCGGCTTCACGCGGACGGCGATCACCGCGAGGCGTGTGCCGCGCGAATGCGCAGTAGATACAGCGCCATGAGCTCGCTCGACGAACACCTGAAACAGTTGGTCGCCGAACTCTCCGCGGAGCTGCCGGAGGTCACCGAGGGCCGCATGTTCGGAAGCACCGGCTTCTGGGCGAACGGCACCATCTACGCGTTGGTGTGGGACGGTCGCGTGGTGCTGCGGTTTCCCGATCTCGCGCGCGCGGAGAAGGCGATGGCGCTCCCCGGCGCGGAGCACTTCGACCCGATGCAGACCGGCACCTCGAAGGTCAGCAAGTGGGTGGTGATGCCGGAAGACTTCGCGGATCACCCCGAGGCGCTGATCCCCTGGCTCGAAGAAGCGCACCGCGAAGCGATGCGCGAGCCGCCGAAGAAGAAGAAGGTCGCGAAGAAGGCGAAGGCTACGCCCGCGCGTGCACCCGCACGCCGAACGGCGAGAGCGCCAGCAAAGCGAACTTGAGGTGCTGCAGCGCGAACGGGAGACCGATGATCGTCACCGCGAGCCCCGCCGCCGCCACGAGGTGGGTGATGCAGATCCACACGCCGGCGAAGAGGAACCAGAGCACGTTGAGCAGGAAGCTCCCGGTGCCCGACTTCGAGTCGTCGAAGTCCTTGCCGAAGGGCAGCAGCGCGAGGCCCGCGAGTTTGAAGCACTGCAGGCCGAAGGGGATGCCGACGACCGTGAGGCAACACAGCAATCCGGCGAGCACGTACTCGAGCGCGAGAATGAAGCCGCCGCCGAAGATCACCCACAGCACGTTCAGGATCATGTTCATCGTGGCCGCTCTACGATGGACACGCTTGTCGATTGCGAATCTCTGTTGAAATGAGCTCGATCCAACCCCTCTGCCCAATGGGCAGCGGTACCGTGGCGCTCTGAATTTATAGCTACGCCGGCAAGAGTTCGACATCGTGTGTCTACTTCCCAAATAGAAATCCCGGAACGCGCAGACTAATCTCGCAGCGTGGATACTGTTCACCTGCGTCAAACACTTCGTACCGCTGTCGGGACGTTGAAAGACTCGGTAACGACGGAAACACTCCCAGCGCTCTGCGCACAACTCGGGCTTCCGCCACCGCCAGTCGCCGGAAGCAAGCGCGACAGATTGTTCGCGGCTTTCGACAGCCTCCCAGACAGTCAACTAGACGTCATAGCGCAGCGTCTTTTGGCTCGCGGCACACTGCCATCGCAGATCCGAAATGGAATCCAAGACGCACTCTGGAGCAACACGGGGCCCGTAGTTCCCAGACGATTCCGCCGCGACATAGCTCGAGCCCTTGCTCCACAGGACGTCTTCGTCGACCCGACTGGATTCGACAAATTAATCACCTCACTGTTCAATATGGACAGCGATCCTGTCGACTTAATCCTCGGCACTCAACGCGACCTTCGATGGGAGATCGACCAACACGTATATCGCAATCCAGGCGACTGGACGGCAGACGAACTATTCCAGAACCTAGGTGCTTACGAATGCAGCAATCGTCGGTTCAACTTATTCATCGAGGGACTTTCGTCCGGCGAAGTGAGACCAGAAGAACACGACCAACGCGCGTTCGTTGCATTCGTCAACGAACAACTCAGAAACTGCAAAGTTGAACTATATGAAGACGGAATCGTGGATGGATACCCACGATTCATCATGAGGCCTGTGACGAGCCCAGTTGCGACTACAGATGGCGTGAGCAACGAGACAATCGCGACAGACGTTCCAACGGCAGTGGCATCTATACAGCCCTCACCGACGACGAGACAGAACGTCGAGGCGAAATCCATTTGGAAAAACTGGACCTCACCATTGGCTGACGCTGATCTTGTGCGCGCGCAACGCTCAGAACTCCCAGCATCCATTGACGTATTGCTTGTAGTCGCCACCGAGATAGAGCGTACATCAATTCTTCGACATCTGACACGAACCATCGGCGCCGGCCCGCTCCAGTTTGCACACGCAGGCAACGAGACATACTACGTCGGCAAGTGCGGACATTTCACAACCGCAGTGATGATGTGTGAAATGGGAACAACTAAGCCTGGTGCGTCAATGCTGGCCATTCGCGACGGGATAGACGAGTGGACTCCGACGGCTGTAATCATGGTTGGAATCGCATTTGGACTTTCTGATGACCACCGAATTGGCGACGTGCTTGTCTCAGATACTGTCTCCCCGTACGAGCTACAGCGCGTCGGAGAAAAGACGACAATTCACCGCGCACCCAAGCCGCGAGCAAACACAACGTTGATCAATCGATTCCGAAACGCGCCAGACTGGAAGTTCGATGGTCCCGAAGGGGCTTCAGCGATTCGCGTAGGCGAAATTGTCTCTGGTGAAAAACTCGTAGACAGTCTTGATTTTCGAAATCAACTGATCTGCGACTTTCCAAACGCAATAGGCGGCGAAATGGAAGGAGCAGGACTATTCGCAGCATCAGAAAGAAGTGGAACGCCTTGGATACTCGTCAAATCTATTTGTGATTTTGGATTCAACAAGACAAAAGAAGCGCAAGCGTATGCGGCGGCAGCGGCTGCGTCGCTTGTTGCGCACATACTGTCTGACCCGGCTGCGCTTGACGGCCTCAAGAATACCGATGGCGCGAGACCATCACGCCCCACAACAGACAGCACCGAAGACTCGCATTGGTTGAATTTACTGCATGAGTTTGCGGCACGCGCACATCTTCAAGATTGGAAAACTTGGGCCAGCGGTCTGATGAACGCGAGCCCGCACCTACCTCGACAAGTTGCTCGCGATCTGACTTTGCTGGGTGAGTGGCTATTTGGTCGAGTCTGGCCGAATGGGCGACCAGAACTCCGGCGTGCGTTCGACAACTTCGACGAAATATTGCGCGATTATTTGAATTTCCAAAACAAGTACTTTGAAGGCAATTCATTCCATGGAGATCTTGTCTTGGTGCGCGAATACAAGAAGCATGGCTGGCTTCCCAATGACGAATACGATCGACTCACAAGTCAGTACAATGCCCTAATCAAGGTGACCGACAAACTGACTGAGGCTCTTACCTGCGCGGCGAACGAGATTTACAGTGTCGCGCGAAAAACAGTTGACCCGTCATTCCGAAATCGAGAAGGACATCTCCTCGTTGTATCCGGACCATACGGCTTTTTTGAGTTCCAAACTCATCTATACACGTACGCCAAAGGAACATCGGCGTACTCTGGACTCCGGGCTATCCTCGCGGAACTACCATCTGACGTTCAGTCTGTTCTTGCGGACATGAAACTCCTAGCCAAGCTTGATCGTTAGCCTTCTCCGCAGACAGGCGCGAACGATGGCCGCAAGGGCTCGACATCAAAGGCAGTCGAATAAAAATGTAGTTTGCTCACTCACGCGTGACGGCGCGGAGGATGAATTCGCGGCGCCGCTCCAACAGGTGAATCCATCTCGGCAACGTGAGCGCGTAGAGCAACCACGCCACCACCGCGCAGCCCAGCACCGTGAGCAGCGACGACAGCGACGGCCCGCTCTTCCCCGCCTGACGCAGCACGAACGCCAGCGGCCAGGTGCCGACGCCGGCCGCTCCGACGCCGATCATCGACGCGATGAATGGCAGTTTGTCTCTCCGCTTCAGGTTCGCGTGAAACTTCACCGGGAAATACAGCGACAGCCCGTTCCCTACCGTCAAGACCGTGGGGATCAACGTCGCGACCGACGCGAGCGCTAATGCAAAGTCGAGCAGCGTCCCGTGACGGAAGTAGACGACGTAGAAGAGCGCCGCGAGCGCGCCCAGCCCGCCGCCCGCGCATGCGTGCACGAGGTTCTTCGCCTTGAGCACGTCTCCCAGCGAAATCGGCGCAGCAGAAAACGACGCGAACCCGTGCCCGTCATACGCGAACGCGTTCTGCGAGAACGTCGAGCCCAGCACCACGGCTCCGTAGACGCTCAAGCCGCCGAGCAGCCACGCATCCGCCGTCGCGCCGAGGAAATAGACGAACAGATCCCGCCCGGAGAGCAGCTTGAAGAGGATCCCCAACACGAAGGGCACCGACACCAGCAACCGCGCGCGCGCGTTGTGAAACAGGTCGAGCGCCTCGCGCGCCACGAAGGTGCCAAACAGCGTCCTGGTGCGCACGAACGGGTTGCGCGCGCGCTGCACGGAGCCTGACGGGCCCGCCCTCCCCGACTGCCGGTGGAAGTCGATGAGCAGGCCCCACGCGACGGTCATCGCGATGATGGTCAGCTCGAGCAACGCGAGCACATCGGCCAGCATCTGCCGGCCCTCGCCCCTCGACGCCGCGGTGAGCGCGTGCGCGAAGAAGCCCGTCGGGAAGCGGCCCAGCGCGAGGTTCGCGTCTTCGAGGATGGTGTCGGGCACCGCCTGCACGCCGGCCTCGCCGAGCTTGAAGAGCCAACTGGTGTCGACCGGAGGAATGAACGTCGCCGCCACGAGAAAGAGGAAGAAGCCGCCGCCGATCAGCTCCGCGCTGCGCGGCTGGCGCAGCACGTTGAGCACCATGTTGAGCCCCACGCGCGAGAGCGCCGCGTTGAAGAGCACGTACGCGATGAAGCCCACCAGCAACAGCAGCGGGTGCGCGACCTGGTAGACCGACAGGTAGCCCAGCGTGCCGCCCACCAGCGGGCCGTAGAAGACCAGCGCGCGCGGCTCCGCGAGTGACGCCAGCGTCGAGGCGAACATCAGGCGAATCGACGAGATGGGGTACGCCGCATAGCGCGAGAGCTCGGAGTGATCGTCGACGCCCGCCGACAACACCGGCCAGGTCACCCACACGCACGAGGTCACGAACGAGAGCAGCCGCAGGAGGAAGTCGGGCCACACCTCAAGCTCCAGCGTCGTCGACAGGCGGATCAGCCCGTAGAAGCTGACGCCCAGCACCACCGCCGGCGCGCTCGAGAAGAGAAAGCCCAGCACCGACAGCCACCACCGCGACGGCGAGCCGCTGTTGAGCCCGATGCGCAGGCGCAGGCCCCACAGCAGCCACAGGTGCGTCACGAAGCCCGGCGTCTTCATCGCGCGTAGAAGCTCAGGCTCGCGTCGCGCGCCGCCGGCACGCCGATCAACTTCTCGAAGACCTTCTCCAGCGAATCGACGCCGTGCCGGGCTTTCAGCGCCGCGACGTCGCCTTCATCGACCAGCTTCCCTCCGCGGATGATGCCGGCGTGCGTCGCGAGCCGCTCGGCGATCTCCAGCACGTGCGTGGTCAGCAGCAGCGTCACGCCGCGCCGAGACAGCTCCGAGAGCAGCTCGCGGATGACGCCCGCCGCCAGCACGTCGATGCCTTCGAAGGGCTCGTCCAACAGCACCAGCTCCGGCGCGTGGATCAGCGCGGCGGCGATGGCCAGCCGGCGCCGCATGCCCTTCGAGTACTCCGCCACCAAGACGTCGCCCTTCGCCGAGAGCTCGGTCAACCGCAGCAGCTCCTCGGTGCGCGCCGCCGCTTCGTCGCCCGACAGCCCGTGCATGCGCGCCGTGAACACCAGGTACTGCCGGCCGGTGAGCCGCTCGAACAACGAGAGCTCTTCAGGCACCACGCCGAGCCGCTTCTTCACCTCGAGCGGCTCCCGGAGCGCGTCCACGCCCAGAATCGAGAGCGCCCCGCCGTCGGCCGCGTAGATGCCGGTGAGCATCGAGATGGTGGTCGACTTGCCGGCTCCGTTGGGCCCGAGGAACGCGTAGAACGCCCCGCGCGGAATGGTCATGTCGAGGCCGTTGACGGCGGTGAAGGCTCCAAATCGCTTCAGCAGCCCACGGGCTTCGACCGCGCTCTGACTCACGGCCGCGACTGTACCTGCGTCTGCCCTTGGTCAGCGGCTCAACTTCGGCTAGCGCCCTCGCACTTCTCCCGGAGCCCTCATGCGCCTCGTCTTCTCCAGCCTCGCCCTCGCCCTCACCCTCGCTGCCTGCGGAAAGCCGCCGTGCAACGCGTCGTCGTGCGCCAACGGCTGCTGCGACGCCAACGGTGAATGTCAGCCGTCGAGCGGCACCACCTGCGGCGTCGGCGGGCAGCTCTGCGTGCGCTGCGGCTTCACCGAGACCTGCAACCTCGGCATCTGCTTCGGCGGGACACAGGGCGGCGGCAGCGGCACCACCTGCGGCCCCTCCACCTGCCTGGCCGGGTGCTGTGACACCAGCGGCGTGTGCCAGCCCTCGACGGCCGACCACTGCGGCCTGACGGGTGAGACCTGCGGCAAGTGCGCCAACGGAGGCAGCTGCAACAACGGCCAATGCGTCGGCGGGTCGATCGGCGGCGGCAGCGGGACGACGGGCGGAGGCGCGGGCACCACCGGTGGCGGGAGCGGGACGACCGGTGGCGGCGCAGGCGTCACCGGCGGCGGCTCGGCCACGCTCGGCGGCGGCACGGGCGTCACCGGCGGCGGCAGCGCGACGACCGGCGGCGGCGTGGGCACCACGGGCGGAGGCTCGGGCTCCTGCGCCACCGGGTGTCGTCTGCCCAACGGCAGCTGCCAGCTCTACGCGCAACAGACGCCGTCGACCTGCGGCACCGGCAACGCGCTGTGCGCGCAGTGCCCGAGCGGCTACTCGTGCCAGACCGGCGTGTGCACCCCGCCGACCACGCCGACCTGCACGGCCATCACGCTCGCGAACTTTCAGTTCCTCGCGCGCGCCCAAGCCGGGTACCCGATCTACGGCGGCGCGATCAGCCCGAGCATCCCCGGGAGCGCGGCGAACACCTCGACCATCGTCGACTTCGCGCAGCTGTCGATCGCCACCAACACCACCGGCACGCGCGACTTCGCGACCGACACCCAGATGGAGTTCATCGTCTTCGAGGACTACGACTTCGGCACGAGTCAGCCGGGGCGCCTGTACAAGGCGGTCTCCGGCACCTTCACCATCGATGGCTCGGTGTCGGTGCCGCTGCAGCGCCCGCTCGTCGGTGACTTCTCGGAGGCGCAGTTCCAGGAGATCGACTCCCAGGGCAACGTGCTCAGCGGCGGTCAGTGCGTCATCGTGCACAGCTTCCACGTCGACATCGCCGCGCCGGTGCCCGCACCCTCAGGGTGGACCTGCGACCCCGAGCTCTATGACGACGGTAATTGCTGGTGCAGCTGCGGTGTCAACGACCTCGACTGCAGCAGCACGCAGCTCTCGGTCTGCAGCAGCGGGTGGACCTGCCAGGCCGAGTGGTACGGCGACAGCACCTGCGATTGCGGCTGCAGCGTGCAGGACTCCGACTGCGCCGACCTCAACGCCAGCAGCTGCCTGTACTGCGACGCGTGCCTCGCGACGGTCTCGCCCGACGCGGGAGTTTCGGGGTGCACCGACGTGGTCTCGGCCAGCGACAACACGCAGTGCGTGCCCTTCCCCTGAGTCCCGTTCCGGGACTGGCAGCAGGTAGGACTTTCAGCTACGAGGTCGCAGTTTCCGGCCGATTTCCCCTCACCCACGGTTTCTATGAACAACACCAGGCATCTCCTCGCCGGCTTCGTCGCCGGGTTGCTTCTCTCGATGGCCCCGGCATGTGGCCCGACGGCGTCTTGCAGCTCGACCAGCTGCCCCACCGGGTGCTGTGACGAAAACAACGAGTGCCAGTCGTGGAGCGCGAATGCCTGCGGCGTCAACGGCGGGGCGTGCGTGAAGTGCGCCTTCGGTCAGACCTGCAACGTGGGCACCTGCTTCTCCAACGGCGGCAGCGGCGGGAGCACCGGCGGCGGCGTGGGCTCCACCGGCGGTGGCTCGGCGACCACCGGCGGCGGTACGGCG
>CAMLFP010000174.1 GCA_946479335.1 uncultured Archangium sp. | reverse complement strand
GTCGAATGGTGAACACATTGGGCTCGAACTCGAATTCATGGCGAGGAGCCGGCCAGCGCCCGATGGTCACCTGCACGCGCTGCATGGTGCGACGCAGTCTGATGCGCGCGAAGAAACTGGGCACGAGCACGAAGGCTCCGAGCGCGAGCAGGCTGAGAAAAATCGCCACCGGCAGCGAGCCTTCACGCAACGCGAACGTCGCGCTCTTCGGCTCGTGGAGGTACGCGTTGATCGCCTTCGCAGTTCGTTCGGCGCGCTCTCCATTGGTGCCGACGCCCTGGTAGTCGGTGAACGTGCCGTCTTCGTGCGTGAGCACCAACTTGAGCGCTTTCGAACGCCCGCCCGGGCTCCACTCGACATCGGCGCTCGCAATCTTCGCGACGGGTTCTCGCTGCTCGATGCCGAAAGGGTAGCGCTCGATGTGCGTGCACGCGCCGCTCGGCTCGCAGCTCAACTCGGAGTCGTGTGACACCAGCACCGCCATCGCCGCGAAGAACACGCCGAGGCCTCCGAGCATGACGGTCATGATGGCTCTGGCGGGCAAGCCGTATCGCGGGAAGACGAATTCTGCGCCGACGTTCATGGCTCGGCTCTTACTTCGTTAAAGAGCGGTCACTCATGTACGTGCCAAAACATTTCGAAGAGTCGCGACCTGACGTGCTGCGAGCGCTCATCGACGCGCACCCGCTCGGCGCGTTGGTCACGCACAACGCGAGTGGTCTCGACGCGAATCACATTCCATTTTTCATCGAGGGCGACTCACTCATCGCGCACGTCGCGCGAAAGAACCCCGTGTGGCGTGAACTGAAAGACGGCGATGAGGTGCTCGTCATCTTCCGCGGAGCCGACGGCTACATCTCGCCCAACTGGTACCCGAGCAAACACGAGACGCATCGGCAGGTGCCGACGTGGAACTACCTCGTCGCGCATGCGCACGGGCGCGTCTTCGTGCGTGATGACGTGAACTTCGTGCGCACCGTCGTCGCGAAGCTCACGAAGCAGCACGAGGCGTCGCAGCCCGCGCCGTGGAAGATGTCCGACAGCCCGCGCGAGTTCATCGACGAGCTGCTGCGCGAAATCGTCGGCATCGAAGTGAAGGTCGAGCGGCTCGTGGGCAAGGCGAAGCTCGGTCAGAACCGCGAGCAAGGTGACGCGCGGGGGGCCGCCGAGGCGCTGCGTGCGCACAACGTGGAGCTCGCCGACGAGATGACGAAGCGCAACGGCTGACTACTCGCCGGGGCACGCCTTGGTGCGCTCCTCCGGCCGGAGCGTGTGGCACGCATCGCGACGTACCTCCGCGGGGAACCCGAGCTCGCGATGGAGCTCGATGGCGTTCGGGTTGCCCTTCTTCTCGTACATCAACTGCCGCTCCAGCTGCTCGCGCGTGTCGGCCCGTGCGAGCAGCTCCGGGTACAACCAGCTCGGCTTCTGCGGGAACTTCTTCACGTACACGGCGACCTGCAGGAGTTCGCGCGTGCTCCGGTTCTCCGGCAGCGACCGGACGACGCCGAGGCCCATCGCGAGCAACACCACCGTCACGCGCGCCGCGTTGAACCGGCGCGACACCTTGTGAAGCACCAGCGACACCAGCATCGAGAGCAGCAGCGCGGCTGACGCGATCCACAGGCCGAGCTGAATCCCCGCGCCGCAGGAACATACGAGGAGCAGCCCAAACGCGCCTGCAGCGCTGAACGGCCCGTAGTTGGTCTTCGTCACCAGGCCCAGCGCGACGGCCGTGCCCATCAAGGCGAGAAACGTCCACCCGATGGCGGTGGCCCACCAGTACTCCGCCTTGAAGAGCGCATCGCGGCACATGCCACACGCCACCACGAGATACGGAGTTGTCACGGCGTTGAGCGTAGCGCGCGACGAGCAACGTCGACCGCCTGCGAGACCGGCAATTTTGCGTCATAGAGGCGCAAAATCGCCGGTGAGTTTCGCGCGCCGGGTCAGCGCGCCTGCGCTTTGCCTTGTTGGTCGAGCTCCGCGAAGTCGGCTTCGGTCAGCTCCACGTTCGCGCCGGCGGCGTTCTCGTCGAGGTGCTTCACCTTGCCCGTCCCGGGGATGGGCAGCATCACCGGGCTGCGTTTGAGCACCCACGCGAGCGCGACGGCCGACGGCGCGACGCCGTACTTCTTCGCCAGCGTCGTCAGCACCGAGCCCTCGTTCGCCAGCGCACCGGCCGCGAGCGGATACCAGGGGATGAAGCCGATGCCGTGCTTCTCGCAGTAGTCGAGCACCGCCTCGCTCTTGCGATTCACGAGGTTGTAGAGGTTCTGCACCGACGCGACGGGGAAGTGCTTCTGCGCGGCCTGGATCTCTTCGACGGAGACCTCCGACAACCCGATGAGGTCGATGAGGCCTTCCTTCTTCATCTCCGCGATGGCGCCGAACTGCTCGTCGCGCGGCACGTTGGGGTCGATGCGGTGGAGTTGCCACAACTGCAGCCGCTCCTGCTTCAGGCGCTGCAGTGAACCCTTCACCGCCTGCTTCAAATACTCAGGCCGGCCGTTGGGCGCCCACTGGTTCGGGCCCGCGCGCGTGAGGCCGGCCTTCGTCGCGATGACCAACCCCTTGTACGGGTGCAGCACCTTCGCGAGGAGGTTCTCGCTGACATGCGGGCCGTACGAATCGGCGGTGTCGATGAAGTCGATGCCTAGCTCCACGACGCGCTTGAGCACGCGAATCGCCTCGGCCTCATCTTTCGGTGGGCCCCACACGCCGTCGCCGGTGATGCGCATCGCCCCGAACCCCAGGCGCTTCACGGTGGTGGTGCCGCCCAACTTGAAGGTGCCGCTCTTGTCGATGCTCATGGGACCCATGAGGTAGCGCGCCCGGCGTCGCGTGCAACACAATCGCGTGCTTCATTGCTGCGCGTGAAGACGAACACGTTTGAGAAGCGCACGGTGATGCCGGTGCCAGCCGATGAGTTGTTCGCGTGGCACGCGCACGAGGGCGCCTTCGAGCGGCTGAACCCGCCGTTTGCGCCCGTGGAAATTGAAGAGCGCAGCGGCGGGCTGGAGGTCGGCGCGCGCACGGTGATTCGGCTCCCGGTCGGCCCGGTGAAGCAGCGCTGGGTGGCGGAGCACACCGCGTACGAGCCCGGCCGCATGTTCCGCGACGAGCAGACCAGCGGCCCGTTCGCGAAGTGGGTGCACACGCATCGCTTCGAACCACGCGGCGATGGCGAGAGCGAGCTCATCGACACGGTTGAATACGCGCTCCCGCTTGGCGGCTTCGTGGGCAACGCCTTCACCGAGCGCACGCTGGAGCAGATGTTCGACTACCGGCACGCCGTCACCCACGCCGACCTCTCGCGGCACCGCGGGCCGAAGCGGGTGTTCGCCATCGCGGGCGCGAGCGGCCTCATCGGCACCGCGCTCAAGGCGTTCCTCACCACGGGCGGGCACGAGGTGCGCGTCGTGAAGCGCGGCGACTTCAAGGCCATCGAGGGCGCGGAGGTGGTGGTGAACCTCGCCGGCGCGGGCATCGCCGACGCGCGGTGGACCGACGCCCGCAAGCGCGAGCTCGTCGAGAGTCGCGTCGCGTACACGAAGCAGCTCGTCGCGCACGCGAAGGGCGTGAAGGTGTGGCTGCAGGGCTCCGCCATCGGCGTGTACGGCGAGCGCGGCGATGAAGTGCTGACGGAAGACTCGGCCGTCGGCGAGCCGGGGCCGACGGCGACGCGTTTCCTCGCGAAGTTGTGTCGCGACTGGGAGGCCGCTGCTGAAGGTGCCGCGCCGCGCGTGGTGTTCCTGCGCACCGGGCTGGTGCAGTCGGCGAACGGCGGCGCGCTGGCGAAGATGCTGCCGGCCTTCAAGCTGGGCGCAGGCGGGCCCATCGCGGGCGGCAAGGCGTGGCAGAGCTGGATTTCGCTCGAAGACGAACTCGGGCTCATCCTCTTCGCGGCGCAGAACGAGGTGTCAGGTCCACTGAACCTGAGCGCGCCGAACCCGGTGACGAGCTCCGACTACGCGCGTGTGCTGGGGCGCGTGTTGTCGCGGCCGGCGGTGGCGCCGCTGCCGGGCTTCGCGCTGCGGGCGATGTTCGGGGAACTCGCAGACGGCGCGCTGCTCGCGAGCCAACGCGCGTTGCCGTCACGGGCGCAGGCCGCGGGGTTTCAGTTCCTGCACCCGCAGCTCGAGCAAGCGCTGCGCTTCACGCTGGGCCGTGGTTGATTGGCTTGCGTGAGAGTTTTCCTGCTGTCGCTGGTGCTGTTGTCTGCGTGTCGACCTCCGGCGTGTGAGGAGGGCGGGTGCCGCCCGAGTGAGGGCGCGACGTGCGAGGTCGGCATCGATGAGAACGCCGACGGCCTCTGCGACCGTTCGACGGCGAACTGGAGCGGGAGCTCCTCGCTCCCCGAGTCGGGCAATCGCGCTGACGTCTACAACCTCGGCCCCGCGCTCAACGACGTGCGCGCGCGCGGGTTGCAGCACTTCCTCTCGTGGCCGGTGAGCGTCTCGGGCGTGCTGTTGCCGAACCGGCCGATGCAGGCGCTGCTCGACCCGAACACCACGAGCACCGACACGAAGAACCTCCAGTCGGCCGCGCGCACCGTGCTGGGCTTCGGCACCACGCCGGAGATGTACACGTACCTGGGCTTGCCCCAGCGCGATGCGAACCCCGAAGCGCAGCCCGGCGTGCCGTGGCCGTCGTGGGTGAAGGAGGGCGACTACCTCGGCGTGGGCACCGTCAACACGCCGCAGGGCGAGGCGATGACCTTCTCGTGCGCGACGTGCCACGCGCATCGGCTCTTCGGGCGCACCGTGGTCGGCCTCACCAACCGCCACGAGCAGGCCAACGAGTTCTTCCACAAGGCCGCGGGGTTCTTCCCGCTGCTCGACCGCGACATCTTCGTGAACACCATGGGCGCGAACCCGCAGGAGCTGCAGCGCTTCCTCATCACGCAGGAGCACCTCGGCGCGGTGGGCTCGAAGACGCCGGCGGCGCTGGGCCTCGACACGTCGCTGGCGCAGGTGTCGCTCAGCCTCGCGCGGCGCGAAGACGACGCGAACGCCACCCGCGACGCCGGCGTGGAGGCGAACCCGCGCGAGAACCTGCTCTCCGACTACGTCGCCGACAGCAAGCCCGTCGTGTGGTGGACCGTGAAATACAAGACGCGCTGGCTGTCCGACGGCTCCATCGTGCAGGGCAACCCCATCTTCACGAACTTCCTGTGGAACGAGATTGGCCGCGGCACTGACCTTGATGTGCTGCAGGACTGGCTCGGGAAGAACCAGAACATCGTCGATGAGCTGACGGTGTTCGTGTTCGCGACGCCGGCGCCGAAGTGGGTCGAGTTCTTCGGGGTGGACTCGCTCGATGAAGACGCGGCGAAGCGCGGCGAGACGACGTTCAACGCGATGTGCAGCTCGTGCCACGGCACGTACGAGAAAGACTGGAGCGCCGCGACGAAGGAAGCGCGGCTCACGACGACGCGCGTGCGCTACCACGCGCAGACGCCGGTGATGGACGTGGGGACCTCTCCGCAGCGCGCGCACGGCATGACCGCGTTCGCCGATTCGCTCAACAAGCTCACCGTGTCGCAGTGGATGAAGACGGTGGTGGAGGTGCAGCAGGGCTACGTGCCGCCGCCGCTCGAGGGCATCTGGGCGCGCTACCCGTACCTCCACAACCAGAGCGTGCCGACGCTGTGCGAGCTGCTGGGCCCCGCGATCGCGCGGACTCCGGTCTTCTACATGGGCGACGATGAGAACCCGGCGACCGACTACGACTCGACGTGCGTGGGCCTGCCGGTGGGGAGCGCGGTGCCCGACAGCTGGAAGACGGATGCCAAGCGCAAGTTCGACACCACGCTCCCGGGCCTCTCGAATCAGGGCCACGACGAGTGGCTGAAGGACTCCAACGGCCAACCGGTGCTCACCGTCGACCAGCGCGCCGATCTCATCGTCTACCTGAAGACCCTGTAGCGGCAGCTTGCACGCGATATGTCACGTTTGACATATTGCCTGCATGGCGGCGGCGCGGGCTCCTCGGAGGGAGCGAAAAGCACTCGATTGGGTTGGGACGTCTTTGACGGACTTGAGGGCGTTCCCGTCGGAGGTTCGGCAGGACATCGGTCACGCGCTCGACCAGGCGCAGTTGGGTGAGAAGAGTGCGGCGGCGAAACCACTCAAGGGGTTCGGTGGTGCGGGTGTTTTGGAGGTCGTCGACGACTTCGACGGCAACACCTACCGCGCGGTCTACACAGTGAAGTTCGCGGAGGTCATCTACGTGCTTCACGCATTTCAGAAGAAGGCGAAGAAGGGCATCGCCACGCCGAAAGCGGACCTCGCCTTGATCCGTGAGCGACTCAAGAAGGCCACTGAAATGTACGACGCGCGAACGAAGGAGCGATCATGAACACCAGGAACGTCACTCGCGGGAGCGGCAACGTCTTCGCCGATCTCGGGTTGGAAGAGCCGGAGAAACTTCAGGCGCGGTCAGAACTCCTGGGAGAGGTGGTAGCCATTCTCGGGCGGCGGAAGCTCACGCAGGTTCAAGTGGCGAAGCTCCTTGGCATCGACCAGCCGCGAGTCTCCGCGCTCATGAACGGAAAATTGTCGAAGTTCTCCACCGACAAGCTGCTCGAGTTCCTCTCTGCACTCGGTAACGACGTGGAGATCGTCGTGAAGAAGCGAGCGCACGCGCATCGGCCAGGTCGCATCCACGTCGTCGCCGCGTAGGCGTCGGTCGAAGTCAGTGCATCGCTGGTGCCGGATGCGCGCGGCCGCTGTTAAAGCGTGCTTTAATAACAGTCTCGATGGAGGCTCCTTATTAAAGCGCGCGTCACCGGCCGGTGGGTCCCCGCGAAGATGCAGGGCGACGTCTTCAGGGCGTTCATCCCATCGCGGTTGCCGCCGATACCGCCGGTCAAGGTGAACGCCGCGCAGCTCGACAAGGCCGAGCGCGCGTTGGCGCAGCTCGACAGCATCAGCGGGCTGCTCCCCGACACGTCGCACTTCGTCTACTCGTATGTGCGCATGGAGGCCCTCTTCTCCTCTCAGATTGAAGGCACGCAGTCGTCGCTGGCCGACCTGCTGCTGTTCGAGACGAAGGAGGCGCCGGGTGTGCCGCTCGAAGATGTCCGCGAGGTGTCGGACTATGTGGCAGCGCTCGAGCACGGCGCGGGCAAGCCGTTCTCAGTGGCGCTGCTCAAGAAGCTGCACCGGTTGTTGCTGCGCTCGTCGCGCGGGGCCGACAAGTCTCCCGGCGAGTACCGGCGCCATCAGGTGTGGATCGGTGGCGATCGTCCCAGCCGCGCGCGCTTCGTGCCTCCGCCTGCGAAGGACGTCGCGCGCTGCATGCGCGAGCTCGAGGCATTCCTGAAGTCGGACGCGCACCCGTTGTTGAAGGCGGCGCTGGCGCACGTGCAGTTGGAGACCATCCACCCCTTCCGCGACGGCAACGGTCGCGCGGGGCGTTTGCTGGTGAGTCTGCTGCTCTGCTCCAGCGGGTTGTTGCGTGAGCCGTTGCTGTACCTCAGCACGTACCTGAAGGCGCACCGGCGCGAGTATTACGACCGGCTCCAGGCGGTGCGCACCGACGGTGATTGGGAAGGTTGGGTGCGCTTCTTTCTCGAAGGGCTGACGCTGACCGCGCACGACGCGTGGGCCACCGCGAAGCAGCTACTGGCGATGTTCGAGGCGCACCGGCGCGCGATGGAAGACAGCCCGGCGGCGCTCAAGGTGTACGCGGCGCTCCAGCGGAGACCCATCACGAACATCGGTGAACTCGTGCGCGCCACGAAGCTGACGTACCCGACAGTGTCTGCGGCGATCGCGCGCATGCCATTCGCGAAGGAGCTCACCGGCCGGCGTCGCAACCGCGTCTTCGTCTACGCGCCGTACGTCGCGCTGCTCAGCGCCGGCGACGCGCCGCTGCCGTTACAGACTTGAGTACACGCCCGCCAATCGCGCTTCGTCACGGACTCGAGCGCACGGTGGAGAGGCTGCGTCGCTGCGTCACATTTCAGGCGCACTTCGATATGCGGAACTCCGTTCGAAGCCTCCGCATCGAACCGTGGTCAGCGCTTCTTGAGCTGCGCAAGTTGCGCTTCCGCGAGCGGCGCGACCTTCGCGAAATCGCGGAAGAGTCCGAGATCCTTCTCCGGAATTCCCGAGGTCGGCAGGGGCGCGTTCGACAACAGATACGCCGCGTAGCGCTGGTTGCCCGGAGTCGCGAGCAGGGTGGTCGTCAGCATTTCGATCGTCGGCTTCGGGTCGACGCCATTCGCTTTCAGCGCCACGAAGGCTTCGTTCATCGCGCCGAACGCCGAGATGATCATGTAGTTGCCGACGAGCTTGGTCGCGGTGGCCGCTCCGATGTCGCCGAAGTCGAACACGCGCGCCGCGCCCATCGCTTCGAGCAACGGCTTCACGCGCGCCTTGTCGACTGCATCGCCTGCGACACACAGCAGCAACTGCTTCGCGACAGCCACCTCGGGTGGTCCGAAGATGGGCGCTTCGACGAAGCGTGTGCCGTGTGAGCGATGCAGTTCGGCCACCTTGCGCGACGTCTGCGGGCTCACCGTGGTCATCGACACGTGCACGCCGTTCGGGCCGAGCTTCTTGAAGAAGCCGGGGTTTGCGACGAGCTCTTCGAGCGAGGCGTTGTCCCAGAGAATGCTGAAGACGACTCCGCCCGGCGTGATGGCCTCGACCGGGGTCGACGCGACCAGCGCGCCCTTTTCAGCCAACGGTTTTGTCTTCTCCGCCGAGCGATTCCAGACCGTGAGGCGGTGACCAGAAGCCAGCAGATTTGCGGCGATGGGCGCACCGAGAGCGCCGAGGCCGAGGAACGCGATGGGCGTGTGTTCGTTCATGGTGCTCGAAGCTAACGGTGGTGGAGAAAACTTCCAACTTAAAGTGGAGGAAACTTCCAGCGCGGCGACCTCGTGACGGCGGGTTATGGAAGGTGCGTGGCGGCAGCTCGACAAGATGGCTCGGCGCGAAAAGAGGCGCTCCTCGACGCGGCGTTGAAGTGCTTCGCGGAGCGGGGCCTCGTCGAGACGGGCATCGAAGACATTCGCAAAGCCGCCGGCGCGAGCCCGTCGAGCGTGTACCACCTGTTCGAGCACGGGCTTTCGCAGCTCATCGCCGCGTTGCTGGAGCGCATCTTCGAGCGCCGCTATTCGTACGTCACCGAGCGGGTGCTCAAGGCGAAGACCGCGAAGAAGGCGGTGTTCACACTCGTGGAGGCGCATCTCGATTGGGTGATGGGCCACACGACGGAAGCGCGCTTCATGTACCAGGCGCTCGCGCTCGACCTCGACGGCGGCTACCGCGACGGCGTGCGCGAGACGAAGCGGAACCTGAAGGAAGCGCTCTGCGCGCACCTCGCGTCACTCGACGTGATTCCCGGCGATGAGCGCGGGCAGGGCGCGCTCGATGTGTTGTTGCTCGGCGTCGCGCATCAGGCGTGTCGCAGCCACTTCATCGCGCCGGAGTCGATCGACCTGAAGTGGGCACGCAAAGAACTCCCGGCGTTGACGTGGACGCTCGCTCGAGCGCTCCCGAAGTTGCCGTCGCGTTCGCGCGGGAATCCCGATTGGCCCGCTCGACGCGCCTGAGTTTCTGCTAGGCGCGCGGACACCATGGGCGCTCAATGGAAACAGAAGGGCCGTGAGGCCAACTCGAAGGCGAAGGGCAAGCTGCTGAGCAAGGCCGCGAAGGAGGTCCTCATCGCGGCGAAGGGCGGCCCCGACCCGGAGACCAACCCGCGGCTCAAGCTCGCCGTCGCGTACGCCAAGAAGGTGAACATGACGCGCGAAACCCTCGAGCGCGTCATCAAGAAGGGCGCGGGGCTCCTCGACGAGAAGGTCGAGTACGAGCTCGTCACCTACGAGGGCTTCGGCCCGCACCGCGTGCCCGTCATCGTCGAGTGCCTCACCGACAACCGCACCCGCACCGCGAGCAACGTGCGCCAGCACTTCCGCCTCGGCCAGATCGCCGCCACCGGCGCCGTGTCGTGGGACTTCGACCGTCTCGGCGCCATCGAGGCCAAGGGCCCGACGGAGGCCGACGCTGAAGCCGCCGCCATCGAGGCCGGCGCGAACGACTTCGAGAAGGGCGAGGAGAACGTCACCTTCTACACCGACCCCACCGAGCTCGATGCGGTGCGCAAGGCGCTCGAGCTCCAGGAGTGGACCATCGAGTCGGCCGCGCTGGTGTGGCGCGCGAAGAACCCGGTCACCGTGCCGCCCGAGCACCGCGCGGAGCTCGACGAGTTCCTCGAGGAGATGGACGAAGACGACGACGTGCAGACCATCTTCGTCGGCATGAAGTGACGCGGGCAGTCGATAGCGGCTGGTTATCGATGAGCGAACCATTGATTCCGCGCGGGAATCGATGCGCCGGCGTACTGTCCTCACCATGACCAACGAGACCTCCACCCTCTCCCCGCAGTCGAAGAAGACGCTCAAGTACGTCGCGCACCTGGTGGTGCTCGGCCTGTGGTTCTCGGTGGGCGTCATCTTCGCGCTGCAGCAGGTCTTCGCGCAGCACGGGCTGGGCACGATGCTCAACTACTGGCTGTGGTTCGCGGGCTACGCGGCGGTCAGCACGCTGGCGGTGCGCTTCGTCAAGTCGGGCGTCAGCGCGCTGCTGGTGCACGCGGGCCTCGCCATCGCGCTCAACCTCCTCCCCGACACCGGGCCGCTGGCGATGCTGCGCGCGGGGTACGATCTGCTCCTCACCCGCTCGTAACCGATGCGCGACCGCACGCCGCTCACCTTCACGCAGTTCCTCTTCGCGGTGGTGCCCCCGCTGACCGTGATGCTCGCGGTGATGATGGGCGTCTCGCTCAAGGCGTCGCTCGCGCTGGGGCTCGCGCTGCTGGTCGGCGGCGGAGTGCTGGTCGTCATCCGCACCACGCGCGCGATGCGGGCCCGCGACGACCTCGCGCACCTCGTCGCGCCGGAGGTCGGCGACTTCGGTCAGGTCGCGGAGACCGCGCTGCGCGCCACCGACCCCGCGTTCTCTCGCGAGCAGTTCCTCGCGCGCGTGCAGCACCTGGTGGCCCGGCTCGCGCCCCAGACGCCGCTCGACGACCTGCACCCGTTCATCAGCGATGGCCTCTACCAACGGCTGCG
>CAMLFP010000173.1 GCA_946479335.1 uncultured Archangium sp. | reverse complement strand
ACCTGGTGCTCTCCACGGTGCACACGCAGGACGCGTACCGCACCATCAACCGCATCATCGGCGTCTTCCCGCCCGAGGCGCAGACCGGCGTGCGCATGCGCCTCGCGGAGAACCTCAAAGGCTCGGTGAGCCAGCGCCTGCTGCCGCACGCGTCGGGCAAGGGCCGCGTGGTGGCCGCGGAGATCATGGTCTCCAACCTCTCGGTGACGGAGTTCATCAAGGACCCCGCGCGCACCCACGAGATCAAGGATTTCCTCGAGCGCAGCCACGACATCCTCGGGACGCAGAGCTTCGATCAGCACCTCGTGCAGTTGCTGCGCGCCGGGCAGATCAGCGTCGAGGTCGCGAAAGAAGCGGCGTCGAACCCGTCTGACTTCGAGCGCGCGCTGGCCTTCGAGTAGCCCTTCGGCGCGACGCAACGCGTGCGCGAATCGATCGCGCTGGCGCGGCCTTCTGCGCACGAGCAACGCGGGTTCAGGCCCGGGCGCGGCCCGGCACTGCATATGCAGAGCGGCCGCCACCATGCAGCCGTCGTTCGATGTGTCGTCGCCCGTGGAGATCGCTCCCGGGACCTTCTGGGTCGGGAAGCGTGACCCCCGCTCCATCTTCCACTCCAACACCTATCTGCGCGTCTTCGAGTCGAACACGCAAAGCCAGCGCACGCAGTTCAACGTGCTGATCGACCCGGGCAGTCAGGTCGACTTCGCGGTCGTCGCGGCAAAGACCGCGCGCGTACTCGGCGGGCTCGATCGCATCTCGCTCATCCACATCAACCATCAAGACCCCGACGTCGGCAGCTCGGCGCCGATGCTGCTGGCGCGCTATGCGCCGAAGGCGCACATCTTCGCGAGCGAAGACACGTGGCGGCTCATCAACCACTTCGGGTTGCCGCGTGAGCGCTTCATCGCCGCCGAGCGCTACCGCGGCGTGCTGCCCTTGCCGACTGGCCACGAACTCCAGCTGGTGCCCACGCCGTTCTGTCACTTCCGTGGCGCGTTGGCGCTCTACGACCCGCAGACGCGCGTGCTGTTCTCCGGCGATCTCTTCGGCGGGCTGACCAGCGAGGGCGAGCTCGAGCTCGACGCGCGCGGCGAGGAGTGGCCCGGCATCCGCGCATTTCATCAGCTCTACATGCCGGCGCGTCAGGCGCTCAAGCGCGCGGTCGACAGCATCCGCGCGTTGACGCCCGCCGTGGAGTGCATCGCGCCGCAGCACGGCCGGATTCTGCGCGGAGAGGTGATGCACGAGTACCTCGAGCGCATGGCGAACCTCCCGGTGGGGCTCGACCTCATCGATGAGTCAGCAGATTCACTCCAGGCGTGGACGCACGTTCTGCGTCGCCTGCTGCGCGTGGCGGAAGATCTGCTCGGGCCGACCGTCGAAGCGCGACTCGCGACCGACCCGGCGCTGCAGGAGGCGATCGAGTTCCGCGAAGACGGCCCGATCGTCACCGCCTCAGGCCGGCTCGCCATCGAACGCGTGCTGGAGCTGCTCACCTCGAACGAAGATCACAGCATCGCCAACATCATGAAGATGGAGGCCATCGCCGCCGCGGAGCAACTGCAGCTCGCGGTGCCGCGCGTGCGCATTGACGAAGGTGAAGCTGTCGACGTGGCGACGCTGATGTAAGCACCCGCGCCATGCTCCCCATCGTCGACGTCGCGAAGAAGCTGGGCCTCACCGCGGATGATCTCGTGCAGTACGGCCCGCTGGCGAAGCTCTCGTGGGCCACCGTGAACCGCCTCAAGGAGCGCGGGCCGAAGGGCAAGCTGGTGCTCGTCTCCGCGATGACGCCGACCAAGTACGGCGAGGGAAAGACGACGACCTCCATCGGGCTGGTGCAGGGGCTCGCGCGGCGCGGCGTCAACGCGATGGCGGCGCTGCGGGAGCCGTCGCTCGGGCCCGTCTTCGGCGCGAAGGGCGGCGGCACCGGCGGCGGCAAGGCGAGCCTCGAACCGTCGGCGCGCATCAACCTGCACTGCACCGGCGATCTCCACGCCATCACCGCGGCCAACAACCTGCTCGCGGCGCTCGTCGACAACGCGATCAACTTCGGTCAGCGCCAATTCAAGCAGGTGACGTGGCGGCGCTGCATCGACATGAACGATCGTTTCTTGCGCAACACCGTCATCGGGCTGGGCGGCGCCGCGAACGGCGTGCCGCGTGAAGACGGCTTCGACATCACCGCGGCGTCCGAGATCATGGCCACGCTCTGCCTCTCGGGCGGCGTGGCAGATCTGAAGGCGCGCCTCGCGCGGCTGATCGTGGGCGTCGACAAAGACGGCAAGCCGGTGACCGCGGGTGACTTGAACGCGGTGGGCGCGATGGCCGCGCTGCTCGGCGACGCGCTGCTCCCCAACCTGGCGCAGACCACCGAGGGCGTGCCCGCGCTGGTTCACGGCGGCCCGTTCGCCAACATCGCGCACGGGTGCAACTCGGTGATGGCGACGCGGGCGGCGCTGTCGCTGGCCGACATCGTGGTGACCGAGGCCGGCTTCGCGTTCGATCTCGGCGGCGAGAAGTTCCTCGATCTCAAGTGCCGCATGTCGGGCCTCTGGCCGTCGGCGGTGGTGCTGGTGGCGACGGCGCGCGCCATCCGTGCGCACGGCGGCGATCAACCGGGCCTCGAGACGATCGAGCGCGGCTTCGCGAACGTGCGCAAACACATCGCGTCGATCCGCAGCTTCGGGCTGGAGCCGGTGCTGGCCGTCAACGTCTTCGCGCAGGACACGGCCGAAGAGCTCGCGCTCGTCGAGAAGCTCGCCGCGGCGGAGAACGTGCGCGTGGCGCGCAACTCCGGCTTCCTGGAAGGAGGCGCCGGCAGTGAAGCCCTCGCGGCGCTCGTCGAAGAGACGCTCCAGAAGCCGTCGCAGCCCGCGAAGTTCACCTACGAGCTGTCGGACTCCTTCGACGAGAAGGTGAACGCCATCGCGAAGAAGATCTACGGCGCCGACGGCGCGTTCGTCAGCGCCACCGCGCAGAAAGACCTCGAGCGGCTGACGAAGTGGGGCCTGGGGAGCCTCCCGGTGTGCATGGCGAAGACGCACCTCTCGCTGTCGGACGACCCCGACAAGCCCGGCGCGCCCAGCGGCTTCACCATCACCGTGCGGCACGTGCGCGCGTCGGCCGGCGCCGGGTTCCTCCTCGCGTTGACCGGGGAGATCCTGACCATGCCAGGGCTGCCGAAGGTGCCCGCCGCGTACCAGCTCGACCTGACCGAAAGCGGTGAAGTGACCGGGGTGCACTGACGGGGAGGGATAAGCACCGCTAAGTGAGCCAAGTGCTTGAGGAAAACACGTTGACTCCCGGGGGGGCCCTCCCTAAGAGAACCGCGCTTTTCCTCTCTTTACAGGGTGCAACTCTTGAGCACTTTCGCGCTCGATCAGATTCAGGCCCAGCTTCCCGAAGCCCTCGTTGAACGGTACGTCGATCGCCCCGGCGATGCGTGGGGCGTCGTCTCGAAAGATCACATCGTCGCCGTCGCGAAGAAGGTGAAGGAGCTCGGCTTCACGCAGTTCATCTCGATGGATGCGGTGGACCGCCTCGAGCTGCCGCCCGAGGAGCGCGACCCGCGTTTCGAGGTGCTCTACTTCTTCCGCTCGACCGACCGGAACGAAGAGGTGCGCCTCAAGGTGCGCGTGAACGAAGGCGTCGACGTGCCCTCCATCATGAGCGTCTACAAGGGCGCCGAGTGGGGCGAGCGCTTCGTGTGGGACTTCTACGGCGTGCAGTTCGCCGGGGGCGTGAAGCGCCGCATCCTCATGTACGAGGAGTTCCAGGGCCACGCGCTCCGCAAAGACTACCCGCTGCGCGGCCGTCAGCACCTGACGCCCGAGCGCCCCATCAAGGACATCTTCCGCGGTCCCGGCACCAACGGCGTGCAGGACTGATCACCCCTCAATTCAAGGAGTACGCACATGGCCGCAGCCGGTGACGAATACGATCCGACTCCGAGTGAAGACGAGCTCGAAGCGCATCTGCAGACGCGAAACATGGTGGTGAACCTGGGGCCGTCGCACCCCGCGACGCACGGCACGGTGCGCCTCAAGATCGAGCTCGATGGCGAGAACATCGTGAAGATGGACACCGAGGTGGGCTTCCTCCACCGCGGCTTCCAGAAGAGCTGCGAGAACGTGACGTGGACGCAGGTGCTCCCGTACACCGACCGCCTCGACTACGTGGCCTCGCTGCAGAACAACTTCGGCTACCTCCACGCCGTCGAGCAGCTGATGGGCATCACCATCCCCGAGCGGGCGCAGTACATCCGCGTGATCGGCTCGGAGCTGCACCGCATCGCCAGCCACCTCACCACGGCCGGCGCGCTCTCGATGGAGCTGGGCGGCTTCGCGTCGTTCCTCTACGCGATCGAGGCCCGCGACATCATCACCGACCGCATCACCGAGCTGACCGGCGCGCGCCTGACCACCAGCTACGGCCGCATCGGCGGCGTGAACCGTGACCTCCCCGACGGGTGGATCGCGAAGACCGAGCAGACGCTGGTGAAGATCGAGGAGTTCGCCTCCGAGATCGACACGCTGCTGACGCGCAACCGCATCTTCACCGACCGCACCAAGGGCACGGGCATCATCACCAAGGAAGACGCGCTCGACTTCGGCTTCACCGGCCCCTGCCTGCGCGCGTGCGGCGTCGACTACGACCTGCGCAAGAAGAAGCCGTACTGGGTCTACGACCGTTTGGATTTCAAGACGGCCGTCGGCCACAACGGCGACAACTTCGATCGCTACTACATGCGCGTCATCGAGATCGCCGAGTCGATCAAGATCATCCGCCAGTGCCTCAAGCAGATCCCCGCGGGGCCGGTGATGATCGACGACTGGCGCATCGCGCTCCCACCGAAGGAGAACGTGTACGGGTCGATCGAAGGCGTGATCGCGCACTTCAAGCTGGTGATGGAGGGCGTGCCGGTGCCCGCCGGCGAGATCTACAGCGCCACCGAGTCGCCCAACGGCGAGCTGGGTTGGTACATCCGCTCCGACGGCTCGGGCCGCCCGTACAAGCTGCACGTGCGCGCGCCGGGGTACCAGATCCTCTCCGGGCTCGCGTACATGTGCGAGGGCAAGATGCTGGCTGACCTGATCCCCACGTTCGACACGATCAACATGATCGGTGGCGAGGTTGAGCAATGAGTGACGAGAAGAAAGCTGAAGCGCCCAAGGCCCCTCCTCCGCTCCCGAACGCGCCGCCGCCGCCCAAGAACCCGGGCTTCGTGACGCTCACCATCGACGGCAAGGAGGTCGTCGCCAAGCCGGGCACCAACATGATCGAGGCGGCGAAGACCGTCGGCTCGGAGATCGCGTACTACTGCTACCACCCGCGCCTCTCGATCGCGGCCAACTGCCGCATGTGCATGGTCGAGTCGTCGGCGGCGCCTCCGGGCAAGCTGGTGCCGGCGTGCCAGACGGCCATCACCGAGGGCGCGGTCATCAAGACGGCGACCGAGAAGGTGCGCGGCCACCAGAAGATGATCATGGAGTTCCTGCTCCTGAATCACCCCGTCGACTGCTCGATCTGCGACCAGGCCGGTGAGTGCAAGCTGCAGGACTACTACATGAAGTTCGACTTCAAGCCCTCGCGGCTCGAAGGCAGCAAGATCTTGCGCAACAAGCGCAAGAAGCTGAACGACGAGATCACGCTCGATCAGGAGCGCTGCATCCTCTGCGCGCGCTGCGTGCGCTTCATGGACGAGATCGCCAAGCGGCCGCAGCTGGGCATCTTCGGGCGCGGCTCGCACGAGGTGGTCGACGTCTCGCCCGCGTACGGCAAGCTGGAGTCGCCCTACGCCGGCAACATCGTCGACATCTGCCCGGTGGGCGCGCTGACCAACAACGACTTCCGCTTCCGCGCGCGCGCGTGGTTCCTCTCGGCGGCGCCCAGCATCTGCACGGGCTGCAGCAAGGGCTGCAACATCTACGCAGACTTCATGGGGCAAGACGTCTACCGCTTCCGCCCGCGGGAGAACGAGGCCATCAACAAGAGCTGGATGAGCGACGACGGCCGCAAGACGTACAAGAGCATCAACCAGCACCGCGTGCCCCGCAGCCAGATCGGCCGCGGCGACGCGACGAAGGAAGCCTCCCAGGCCGACGCGATCGCCAAGGCGGTCGAGCTGCTCAAGGGCGCTTCGGCGGTCGCCTTCGCCGCCTCGCCGGTCGCGTCGAACGAAGACCTGCTGGCCGCCTTCGCCTTCGCGAAGGACGCGCTCAAGACCACCACCGTCTACGTCACCGGCCGGGCCAACGGCGCAGCCGACGACTTCTTGATCACGGCCGACAAGAACCCCAACCGCAAGGGTCTGGAGAACATCGCCAAGGGCTTCGGCTTCACCGTGAAGCCGTTCGCCGAGCTGACCGCGGCGCTGGGCAAGAGCATCAAGGCGCTCTACGCGGTGGGCGCCGAGGTCCCCGAAGCGCCGGAGACGTTTGCGCAGCGGCTCGACGGCGTCACCTTCGTGGTGTCGGCCACCAACGAGTCGGCCATCACCAACGTCGCCGACGTGGTGCTCGCGGCGTCGACGCACCTCGAAGACGAAGGCACCTTCACGCAGGAGGCCGGCATCACGCAGCGCTTCCGCCGCGCCTTCCCGCCCAAGTCGGAGTCGCAGCCGCACTGGAAGTGGGCCGTGGAGCTCGGCAAGGGCTTCGGGCTCGAGCTGCGCGTGCACTCGTCGCGCGAGGTCTTCAGGTCGCTCTCCGCCAACGTGCCGGAGCTCGCCAACTACGCGTGGGACAAAGAAGCCCCCATCAACCAGAAGCGCCCGGGCATCGGCATCCTGCCCACCGGCGCCGACGGCCGCCCGCCGGGCTGGCGTGAACAGGGCGTCCCCAACATCCGCGGTCTCTCTCTCCCCTCGGGGTCGGGCTCGTAATCATGCGCATCCGCTTTGGACTCATTCTCACTTCGTTCGGGACGATCCTCGTCTCGCTCTTCGGCGTCATGGCCGGCGCGTACGCGCTCGGCGGCTGGGCGGAGGACTTCGGCCGCAAGACGTGGAACCTCCCCGGCCTGTCGTTCGTGACGAACATCCTCATCCTCCTGTTGGTGATGGTGATGGTCATCGCCACGCTGCTGACCATGGCCGAGCGCAAGTGGTCGGCCTGGTTCCAGGACCGCGTCGGCCCGAACCGCGCGCGGTTCAGCATCATCCCCGGGTTGAAGAACCGGCCGCTGGGCGGCCTGCCGCACATCGTGACCGACGTGCTCAAGATGCTGACCAAGGAGGCCTTCAAGCCCGCCAAGGCGAACACCTTCTTGTTCAACCTCGGCCCCATCCTCGCGTTCGCGCCGGTGTTCGCGCTCTTCGCGGTGGTGCCCGCGGGCCCGACGCTGAAGATCTTCGACAACGACGTGATGATGGTCGCGGCGAACCCCGACTTCGGTCTGCTCTACCTGTTGGCCATCGCGTCGCTCGCCGTGTACGGCACCTCGCTCGCCGGCTGGTCGTCGAACAACAAGTTCGCGCTGCTGGGCGGTATCCGCGCGTCGTCGCAGATGATCTCGTACGAGGTCGCGCTGGGCCTCTCGCTGGTGGGCATGATGATCGCCTTCTCGACGGTGCGCCTCGCGGGTGAAGGCGGCATGGCGGAGGCGCAGGCCGCGTACCTGTGGAAGGGCTACCTCGGCGGCGTCGACATCGGCATCCCCCAGTGGGGCATCTTCCTGCAGCCGCTGGGCTTCCTGCTCTTCTTCGCGGCGGCCTTCGCGGAGACCAAGCGCGCGCCCTTCGACACGCCCGAAGGCGAGTCGGAGATCGTCGGCTACTTCCTCGAGTACTCCGGCATGCAGTTCGGCATGTTCATGATCTCGGAGTTCGTGGAGATCGTGGTGCTGTCGGGCACGCTGACCGCCATCTTCTTCGGCGGCTGGTCGCTCCCGTTCGGCAACGAGTACATGCAGAACCTGGAGCTCTTCAAGCAGCACCCCATCATCCAGGGCGCGTTCTTCTCGACCGTGTTCTGGGTGAAGGTGATCCTCCTCATCTATCTCCAGATGGTCATCCGGTGGACGGTGCCCCGCTTCCGCTACGACCAGGTGCAGAAGCTGGGCTGGCAGATCCTGCTCCCCATCGGCCTGGTGAACCTCTTCGTCTCCGGCGCGCTGATCTTGTGGGACCCCTCGCTGCGTTCGCTGGCGCTGTTCGGCTTCGTGGTGCTCGCGGGGCTGGTGTTCCTGACGATGACGCCTCCGCGGCAGGTCCGCGCGGAAGCGGCGGCGAATGACGGCCACGGTGGTCACGGCGGCCATGACGACCACGGGCACGCTGACCACGGTCACGGCCACGACGATCACGCGGCGCTGCCCGCCAACACGCACTGAGAGCCTCCATGTCCTCCCATCACCCCGCTCCGGTTGAAGAGAAGAAAGAGCTGATCGAAGCCGACGTGCGCGAGCGCACGTACGTGCCCGAGCTGCTCAAGGGCCTCGCGGTCACCACCAAGCACTTCCTCGCCAACCTGTTCGGCGAGCGCGACCCGAACCCCAACGTCCTCGAGCGCAAGGGCATCTCGAAGGTGGCGACCGTGCAGTACCCGGAGGAGCGCCTCGAGTACCCGCCCGGGTACCGTGGCCTCCACCGCCTGGTGCCGCGCGAAGACGGCAAGCCGCGCTGCGTGGCCTGTTACATGTGCGCGACCATCTGCCCGGCGCAGTGCATCTACATCGAGGCCGGGGAGTACTCGCCCGATGACGAGAGCGCCGAGTCGCGCGTCATCGAGAAGTTCCCCAAGCAGTTCGTGATCGACGAGCTCCGCTGCATCGTGTGCGGCCTGTGCGTGGAGGCGTGCCCGAAGGACGCCATCCGCATGGACACCTACGTGCACACGCCGGCGGAGTACCAGCGGCAGGACTTCGTCTACGACATCCCCCGGTTGCTGAAGGGGCCGGCGGTCACGCACCCCACCGACCCGTGGTTCAAGCGCGGCAGCTCCGAGGCGCCTGATCACCAGCACAAGGAAGCGCACACCCGCATCGGCGACGGGGGCCACGCGCTGGCCGCCGCTCCGAAGCTGGTGGAGGTCGTGAAGTTCGAGAAGAAGTGAAGGCGCTGTTCACCCGGCGGCTGGGAGCGGTCACGCTGCTCTCGCTGTCGTCGGGCCTCCCGCTCGGCCTGGTCATCACCGCCCTGCCCGCGTGGCTGGCGGTGGCCAACGTCGACATCAAGACCATCGGGCTGCTGACGCTCACGCAGCTGCCCTACGGCTTCAAGTTCGTCTGGTCTCCGCTGTTGGATCGCGCGCGCCCGCCCTTCCTCACCGGGCGTCGCGGGTGGATCCTGTTCTGCCAACTGGCGCTCGCCGCGGTGGTGGGCGCGCTGGCGTGGCTGGCCGGCGGGCTGACGACGTGCGCGACGCCCGACGCGTGCAAAGGCCTCGCGGCGCCGGCTCCGGAGATCGTCACCGCCATCGCGGCGCTGTCGTTCCTCATCTCCTTCGCGTCGGCCTCGCAGGACATCGTCTACGACGCGTACGCCGTCGAGGTGCTGGAGACGCACGAGCACGGCACCGCGGGCGGCGCGCGCTCGGCGGTGTACCGCGCGGGGCTCTGGCTCTCGGGCAACATCGCCATCACCCTGGGCCCGCTGTGGGGCTGGCAGTGGACGCTGGCGTTGCAGGCGATCATCTACCTCGCGTTGCTGCCGGTGACGCTCTTCGCGCCGGAGCCGCCGCGCATCGAGGGCCAGCCGCAGACGCTGCGTGACGCGGTGTGGCTGCCCTTCGTGGGCATGCTGGGGCGGCCGCGCGCGCTGGAGATCATCTCCTTCGTGCTGCTGTACCGCCTCGCCGATTCGATCGCCGGCGCGCTGGTGAGCCCGTTCCTCCTGCAGCAGGGCTTCTCCGCGTTCGATGTCGGCGTGGTGCGTGGCGGCGTGGGCGTGGTGGGCACGCTGGCGGGCACGTTCCTCGGCGGCCTCCTCTCCGGGAGGCTCGGCGTGGGCCGCAGCCTGTGGATCTGCGGCGTGCTGCAGATCGTGAGCAACCTCGGCTACGCGGTGGTGGCGGTGGTGCCGCCGACGACCGGCAATCTCGCGCTGCCCTGGCTGTCGGCGACGGTGAACCTGCCGCTGCAGAGCGCGATCTTCATCGAGACGTTGACCGGCGGCATGGGCTGGGGCGCCTTCGGGGTGCTGCTGCTGCGGCTGACCGACAAGCGCTTCCCCGCGACGCAGTACGCGCTCTTCTCGAGCCTCGTGGGGCTGGCGCGCACCTTCGTCGGGCCGCCCGCGGGGGTGATGGCCGACGCGCTGGGCTGGCGCGACTTCTTCATCCTCACCATGGCCTTCGGCGTGCCGGGCATGGTGATGCTCAAGCGCTTCGTGCCGTGGGGCCAGGAGCCGAAGGAGGTGTCGGGTGACGCGGTCGAGCCGCTCCCACCCGGCGCGCCGTGGGGCACGCAGGCGCTCGTCACGCGCGGTCTCGTCGCGGGGCTCGCCGCGGGCGCGGCCAGCCTCGTGCTCTCGGTGCTGCTGGTCGCGATCAAGGGCTGGCGGGAGACCCGGGTGTTCGACTTCTCCGCTGCGGCGCTCAAGGTGCTGCGCCCGGCCGACTGGACGCAGGGCGTCGACCTCGCGAACGCGCTGGTCTTCGCGCTGATGGGCGGCGTCGCGGTGGCGGCGTACTTCGCGGCGCGCGGAAGACCTGACCCTGCCGCGCGGGGCTGAGCGCTCCGTCGTCGCGGCCGCGCGTTGCACGCGTCGAAGCGACTGAAACCGGCTACAACCCGCGGCTCGCATGAGCGCGTGCCAGCACTGTGGCCGGGAGCACCCAGCGGGCAGCTCGAAGTGCCCCGTCACCGGTGACTCGATGCAGGGCGCCGGCCCCATCGGGTTGATGCTGGCCGGCGGAGGCTGTTGCACGCGCCTCGCCATCGTCGGCGCGGAGGCCGATCAACCGGCGAGCACCGACTGACGACGGAGGGACGGAGCACATGACGAAGACGATGAAGACGTTGTTGGCCGTGGGGTGCGTGGGCGCGGTGCTCTTCGGCACGTGCGCGCTGTGTCTGGTCGCCGGCGCGATGCACGACGATGCCCCTCCTGCAGTGGCCGACGCGCTGGGTGGCGACGTGCGGGGCCGCCGGATCGCGATCCTCGGCC
>CAMLFP010000172.1 GCA_946479335.1 uncultured Archangium sp. | reverse complement strand
CTGCGCGCGCTGCTGCGCCTCGATGGCGCGGCGCTCCTTCTCCTGCCCGTAGCGCAAGCCACCGTCGTACAGGGGGATGCTCAGCACCAGCTGCGCCTGGAGGTTCCACGTGGGGAACGTGGGCGTCGCGGGGTTCTGGTAGCCCGGCTGCACCACCGCGGTCAGCAGCGGCATGTAGTCGCTCCAGTCCCACGTGGTGGCGACGTGCGCCGCGTCGAGCTTCGCCTGCGCGGCCTTCACGTCGGTGCGCGCGGCGGCGTCGGTGGGCGCGTCTTTCGCGTCGAGGTTCGGCTCCGAGTCTTCCGCCGAGAGCGCCTCGTCGACGCCCACGGCCACGCCCAGCAACTCTTCGAAGCGGCGCAGCGCACCGGTCGCCGTCGCGAGCTGCTGCTTCGCCACCGCCACCTCCTGCGCCGCGCGGATGGCGTCGAGCTCGCTGCCCACCCCGCCCTTGAAGCGCGCCGTCGCGAAGTCGAGATGCGCCTGCGCGGTGTCGACGCTGCGCTGCTGCGCCTGCACCACGCGCTGCTGCGCCAGCGTCTGCAACCACGCGCGGCCCGTGGCCACCGCCACCTGACGGCGCGAATCGAGCGAGCCGGCCCGCGCGGCGTCGGCGTTGGCGTCGGCGCGCCTCCACGCGGCCCACCGGTTGGCGGCCACCAGCGGCACCTGCAGTTGCACGTTGGCCGACAGCGACGTCTGGTACGCGAGGGTCCGGCCGCCGAGCTGGCGGTCGGCGTCGAGCTGCGTGCCCACCGCGTTGACGCCGAGGGTGGGCAACGACGGCGCCCGCGCCTGCTCGAGCTGCGCGTCGGCGCGCGCGACGTCGGCCTTCGCCTGGGCCATCACCGGGTGGTTCTCGAGCGAGCGCCGCACCGCCTCGTCGAAGGCCATCGGCCGCGCCGTCAGTACAAGAAGGAGAAGTGGAGTCATCGGCACGGCCGCCCTTCAATGCGTCGCGGAGCGCGCAGGTTGTGATGAGAGTTTGCGCGCCTGTGATTCGCCGCCGTTATAACGGCCGCCATGGAGCTCAAGCACCTCAAGTCGTTCCACGCCGTGGCGGAGCTGCTGCACTTCCGCCGGGCGGCGCAGCGCGTAGGTGTCACCCAGCCGGCGCTGTCGCAACACATCTTGAAGCTCGAGGCGGAGCTGGGCGTGAAGCTGCTGGAGCGCGACCGCCGCACCGTGAAGCTGACGCCCGCGGGCCAGACGCTGCGCGATGAGACCTCGTCGGCGCTGACGCAGCTGGAGGCCGCGCTGGCCTCCGCGCGCCGCGTGGGCGGCTTGCGCGAGAAGACGCTCAAGGTGGGGCAGCTCCAGTACATCAGCCACACCTTCCTCCCGCCGGCCATCCAGTCGCTCAAGCGCGCACGCCCCGACGTGCTGGTGGAGCTGCTGGAGGTGCCGCC
This sequence comes from uncultured Archangium sp., assembly GCA_946479335.1. The sequence goes on along the minus strand of CAMLFP010000172.1, from coordinate 9,724 downwards.
GAGCGACACGGTGGCCGCGGTGCGCGACGGGTGGATCGACATCGGCTTCGGGCTGACGCCGGTGCCGCGCGCCGACGACCTGGTGACGCGCGAGGTGGTGCGCGGGTACTGGGCGGTGTGGGTGCCGAAGGAGCACCCCTTCGCCGCGCTCGACACCGTGCCGCTCTCGAAGCTGGTGCAGGAGCCCATCATCTGCTTCTCGCGCAGCATCAACCCGGGCTCCTTCGACGAGCTGATGCGGCAGCTCTCGCGCACCGGCCACCGCCCGCGCGTCGCGCACGAGATTTCCCAGCCGCACCACGGCATCCCGCTCGTGCTGCAGGGGCTGGGCTGCTTCCTCGTGGGCAGCTACGTCATTCAAGACACGCCGCGCGGCGCGGTGATGAAGCCCATCAGCGGCTTCGAGAACGACCTCCGCGTCACCGCGGTGTGGAGGCCCGAGGGCCGCACCTCGCTGCTGCGCCCGTTCCTCTCCGGGTTGCCGCGCGTGCGCGACCGTTGACTACTCGCCCCACCGCGCGCGGAACGTCGTGGTGTGCGGCCGCAGCTCGACGATTTCAGCGAAGGGCTCGCGCGCCTTGAGGTTCGACAAGATGCCGTCGAAGACGCCCAGCCGGTAGAGCGCCATCACCTCCCACGCGGAGGTGACCGCGTGGCGGAACTGCGGCAGCACCTCGATGACGATGAGCACCTCGTTGGGCGCGCGCACGTCACAGGTGGCGTCCATGAAGTTGCCGGTGGTGCGCACGTTGCGGCCGATGCGCTCCATCGCCCGGCGGATGCCGATGGTGCGCGCCATGGTGAAGACGGCGGTGCCGATGGCGGTGCGCGCGAAGCCGTTCATGAACTGGTGGCCGAACTCCCGCAGCCGCGCCGGGCGCGAGGCCTCGTCACCGGGCACCACCGCGTCGGCCAGCGCGATGAACCCCGGGAGGAACTCGTTGACCGGGTACGCCGCCCGCTTCGCGTCGAGGTCCAACCCCAGGGCGCGCACGCGGTCGCGGAGCTCCGGCGTCAACTGCGCGCCAAAGGCGCGGTGGGCTCCCTCGATGATGGAGCTGAACACCACGGGCTCTTCGGCGGCACGCATGCGCGCCGGCTGATGGCACGGGTGCGCGCCGAAAAAAAGCGGCCGGCTCCGTCCCCTCACAGACGAAGCCGGCCTGCATGCACGCGTCGCCGCGTGCCCCGGAAACTCTCGGCGATTCAAACCCTCGCCGCCGCCGCCCATTCCCGCGCGAACCGCCGTTTTTCTTGTTGTCCGTTATAACGGACAAACATCCAGACGCCAGGTTTTCGTGCATCAGGGCCGCAACACGACCGAGCCGGTGGTCTGCCGGCCCTCGAGCGCGGCGTGCGCGGCGGCGACCTCCGCGAGCGGGAAGAGGCGGGGCGCGTCGGGTTTCACGTGGCCGGCCTGCAGCGCCGCGAAGAGTGAGGCGGCGCTCTGCTCGAGCTCCGCGCGGGCGTGGGTCCACCCGTGCAGCGAGGGGCGGGTGACGAACAGCGACCGGAGCCCGCCGAGCGCGACGAGGTCGAGGGGCGCCGGCTTGCCGCTCGACTGACCGAAGGACACCAGCAGGCCGCGGTTGCGCAGCGCCTCCAACGACTGCGGCACCGTGTCTTTGCCTACGGAGTCGAACACCACGTCGACGCCGCGCCCGCCGGTGAGCGCCTTCACCTGGTCGACCCACGGGCCCTCGCTGGTGACGATGACGTGGTGACAGTGCCGCGCGGCGAGCGCCGCCTTCTGTCGCGAGCCGACGGTGCCGATGACGGTGGCGCCCAGGGCGCGCGCCCATTGGGTGGCGAGCTGCCCGACGCCTCCGGCCGCGGCGTGGAAGAGCACGGTGTCGCCGGGCTTCGTCTGCTGCACGCGCTTGAGCAACATGTCGGCGGTCATGCCCTTGAGCATCACCGCCGCGGCGGTGACGTCGTCGATGAAGTCCGGCAGGTGCACCAGCCGCTCCGCGGAGAGATTCCGCACGTCGGCGTAGGCCCCGAGCGCGCCCGCGTAGGCGACGCGCTGCCCGACCGCGAACCCGGTGACGCCCTCGCCCACCGCGGTGATGACGCCCGCGCCCTCCTGACCCGGCGTCATCGGCAGCGCCGTCGGGTACAGGCCGCTGCGGTAGTAGACGTCGATGAAGTTGAGGCCGAGCGCGGTGTGCTTGAGCTGCACCTCACCACGCGCGGGCGGCGGCACGTCGACCTCGTCGAACTCGAGAACCTCGGGGCCACCAGTGCGCTGCACACGGACGATGCGGGTCATGCGCGCGAGCGTAACGAGCCACGGGACGGCCCGCCGTGCGAGAGGCGGCCCCGCATCGTCACGCTCGGTCGAAAATACGTGCCTGATACGCATTTTCGACCGCGCGCGACGCGGAAGACAGGGTGCTCACCGCGCAGCCGGCGCGACGTCACTGACTTGAGAGCAAGCAAGACCGTGGGCGAATGGAGCAACACGACGCAGGCAACACGCACGCAAAGACACGCTCGCGCTCGAGAACACCGTCACCGCGCGCATCGCACGCGCAGATGGACTCAGCGTGACGCACGCTGCGAGGGGAGAACCAGACGCCTGCTTCTCATCGCCTCATCGGCGCGAAGCACTGACTCGCGCGGGCATACCGGGAGCCGCTCGCGCTCGCGCATTTTCTGCAGCGCGACCGGAGAATCCTCACCCCGGGCCGGCGCCTCACATCGCCGGCGTGACGCGCTGACTCGCGCATTTCTGCAACGCGGCTGGAGGAGATTACGCCGGTGCTTTCTCCTCGCGACCGTCGGCGTGCCGGGCGAAGCGCTGCTGCTCACGCGGGTGCACCGGGTCATCGCGCTTGAACGGCCAGCCGCCGAACTTCGTGCGCTGGTAGTCGTTGAACGCCTGCACGATTTCCTCGCGGGTGTTCATGACGAACGGGCCGTACTGCGCCACCGACTCGCCGATGGGCCGGCCCTGGAGCAACAGGAACTCGCCCTCGCCCTCACCGTTGCGCAGCGGCACCGCGACGTCGGGCAGCAGTCGCACGCCGGTGCCGCGCGGCACGCTGTGTTCCCCCACGCGCAGCTTGGTGCCGGCGAAGAAGTACAGCATGCGGTTGGTGCCCGGCTTCGCCGCGGGGAGCGTCCATTCTGCGTCGGGCTCCATGCGGCCGGTCACGATGGCGAGGTCGCTGGTGGCGTTCGCGGCCCACGAATCAGGCGGCGGCTTCGGCGGCTGCGCACCGCCCATCGAGCCCGCGATGACGTGGAGTTCTACGCCCGGCGCCGTCACGCGCGGAATCTGGCTGGCCCAGAACATCGAGAAGTACGGCGCGACCATCTTGCTGGCCGCCGGGAGGTTGAGCCACAGCTGGAAGAGCTCCACCGGGTTGGCGTTCACCGGGTCGACCAGCGGGAACATCTCGCTGTGCACGATGCCGCGGCCGGCGGTGAGCCACTGCGCGTCACCTCCACCGAAGCGCGCGGTCGCACCCAGCGAATCGGAGTGGTCGATGTACCCGCGCCGCACCAGCGTCACGGTCTCGAAGCCGCGGTGTGGGTGCTGCGGAAACCCGGGGACGATTTCACCGTGGTACATGCGCCAGCCGTCCTTGCCCTCGAAGTCCTGCCCGAGGTCGCGGCCGGCGAGCGAGGCGTTGGGCCCGAGCTGCTCGTTGCCCGCGGGGTACGCGTCGTCGTGGTGCACCGCGAAGAGGAAGGGGTCCAACGCGGGCCACTGAAAGCCCAGGCGCACGGTCTCGAGAACGGGGTCACGCATGCGCTGTATGTGTCGTCACGCCGCGCGCTTCGCAACCGGGGACTGGCCGAGCAGCGTGGCCAGCTCGATGAGCAGCTCCTCGGGGCGCTGTCGGAGCGCGCTCCACGTCCACTGGAGGATTTGAAAGCCCTGCAGCGTCAGCGCGTTGCGACGCTTGCGGTCGCGCTCGAACGCCTCGACCGAGGAATGCCACGCGTAGCCATCGGCCTCGATGACCACCGGCGTCCCGGGGAAATGAAAGTCGAGCCGACGGAGGCGGCGGCCCGCGTACACCGGCCGCTGCTTCACCGGCTTCGGCATGCCGGCTGCCGTGAGCACCCCGCGCACCAGGTCTTCGAGCGCGCTCTCGGTCGGCCCGTCGCCGCCGGCGTATTCGTTCGCGAACGCGCGCAGCAGCTTCACACCGGGAGACCCGCCGTGCCGTTCGAAGAGTTGCTCGAAGCGGTCGACGTTCATCCACTTGCGGCGCATGGCTTCGTCGGCGAGACGGCGGACCTCGTTCGCGGGCAGCACCGCCGAGAGGTCGAGCAACGTGCGCGGCACGCTGGTCACGCGGAAGCCCTCGACGCTCACGAGTTCGCGCGGGAACAGCGCACCCACGCGATGCGTCGTCACGCCAGCGGCACGGAGGTTCTTCACGGTCGTCAGCTCCACGGCGGAGGTGCCGCGAAACCACTCGAACCCGAGGAGCGCCGCGGCCGTGCCGTGCGACAACGCGTGCCCTTCGCCCGCCCAGAGTGACGCGGCCTTCAGCCGCTGCCTCCACGTCGACGGCGCGCCCTCGACCCTGAACACGCCCGGAAACAACCGCTGCCACGCCCCGCTCTTCACTCGCCACTCCAACTGGGTCCTGCTCATCCGCAGATCAGATGCCTGCGCGCGTGACAGCACTCCATGCTGTCGCGCGGCCAACCGAACACACTGCAGCTCCACCTCATCCATCCTCGCCTCCCGCTGCACTTGTACTGCGAGCCACTGACATTTCTTTGAGTGGGCGTGGTTACGGAGTCTTGCGGTCTGCCCAGCTCGCGGAGGCCCTCGACTTCGAACTTCTGGTGACTCGTGGGACCCGCCTTCGATGCCCGCGCTCCGCGCTTGGTCGAAAATGCGTATTCAATACGTATTTTCGACCAAGCGTGACGCGTAGTTGCACCAGCTTGGCGACTTTCGCGCGAAATGGAGGGCCTGACCGGGTCGACCACGACGCGAGACCTGCAAACGCCGCCCACCTTCAGGCCAGAACGCGTTCGGGGCTTCGTCGTGTGACGCGCTCGCCGAGCAATCGAAGCGACACCCAATAACACTCGGTTGCTCCAGCGCGCCAAAGAGCACTTCCAGAAGCGTGGAGATCACCGAACTGCGGCGGCGTACGTCGCGGAGAACGACGCGCGCGACGGGTATCTGCTGAAAGCCATCGCAAACAGGTGGTGAGGCTCGCCCCCCCGGACGAAGCGAACGGGTACCTCCTCAAGGCACGAGACGCTTTCCTCTTCTCCGACACGTCGAGGTCCAACATCAACTCACTGAGCGAACCGTGACGTCCACTCCGCGCGCCTGACGTCAGCGGGCGCGACGCAGCAGCGCCAACGCGGCAAGCAGCAACACCGACGGGCCACTGGTGCACCCGCAGCCCTGCGGCGGAGCGTCCAAGTCAGGCACGCCCGCGTCGACGTTGCTGGTGCCCGCATCGGGAACGACGACTCCGGAGTCCTGCGTGGTCCTCCCCGCGTCGGAGACATCACCTGCGTCGACCTCGGTGCCCGCGTCGAACGGGACGCCAGCATCTACGTCGTCGAACAACCCAAAGAACCGCGCGCCGAGCTCGGCGGAGCAGACGCCGACGTCCAGAATGTACGACGCAGCGGTGCCGCACCCGTTCGCTGCATCAATCGGCGTGCCGTGCTGCATGTTCGACACCTTCCACACCTCGACGCGCGTCACGCCCGCGCCGTCATTGAACGCCTGCCGTGTCGCCGGGCCCAGGGTCGATGTCGCGTCGGCGGTGGTGTCGATGCCATTCACGCCGGCCCACTGCTTCAGCTCCTCGTCGACGTTCGCGACGTTGACGGTGCCGTCAGACGTGCCGTGCCACAGCTGCACGCGCGGAGGCGTCGTCGTCGAAGGCACCAGCGCCGCCCACTGCGACGCTGACTTCGACGGCGGTGACGACATGCAGCTGGTGCCGCTCCACACCTCAGTCGCGCACTTGAACGGAACGCCGGCCACCACCTGCCCGCGCGAAAACACGTCGGGCGCGACCGCAAGCAGCACGTTCGCCATCGCCGCGCCGCTCGACAGCCCCGTCACGTACACACGTGAAGCGTCGACGCCATTCGTCGCCTCGAGCTTCGAGACCATCTGCAGAATCGACGTCACTTCATCTCCGCTCGCTGATTGCTGCGAAGAATCGAACCAGTCGAAGCAACCACCATTCACCGGCGTCGTAACAACCTGCGGGTAGAGCACGATGAAACCGCGCTCGTCGGCGAGCGTGTTCCACCCGGCCTTCACGTAGTCGGAGGCGCCCTGTGAGCAGCCGTGCAGCGCGACCACCAGCGCCGGGTTCGCGGGCAGCGAGGCTGGCGTGTACACGAACATGCGCAGCGAACCGGGGTTGGAGCCGAAGTTCGTCACCTCCGTGAGCGCCCACGCGGGACTCGACACCAACAACGTGAGTGAAACGAGCCAGCGCATGTCGCCCGTCTCTCACATTGAAAGCGCGGGGGCTTCGCGTAGTTTTCCGCGCCTTCATGGCGATAAGAAAAGTCGGCGACTGCCGCATTCTGGGCCCGCTGGGGAAAGGCGGCATGGCGACGGTGTATCGCGCCGTGCACGAGGGCCTGCAGCGCGAGGTCGCCATCAAGGAGCTCCCTCCCGACGCGGCGAAGAACTCCGAGCAGCTCTCGCGCTTCAAGCGTGAAGCGATGGCGCTCGCGAACTTCCGCCATCAGCACATCGTCACGCTCTACGACCTGGTCGAGAAGAACGACGGCCTCTACATGGTGATGGAGCTCGTCGACGGCCCGAGCCTCGCGGAGCTGATCAAAGAAGAGAAGCTGCCGCCCGACGCGGTGTGCGTCATCGGCCTGCAGCTCGCCGCCGCGCTGGAGCACGCGCACTTCCACCGCGTGGTGCACCGCGACCTCAAGCCCGCGAACGTGATGATCAACTCGTGGGGCGAGGTGAAGCTGATGGACTTCGGCATCGCCCAACAGGAAGACCTCAGCCGCCTCACCAAGACCGGCATGGCGGTGGGCACGCCGGCGTACATGTCTCCGGAGCAGGTGACGGGCGGCGCGGTCGACGGGCGCAGCGACATCTACTCGCTGGGCGTGATGCTCTACGAGGCGCTCTCCGGGAAGCGGCCCTTCGTCGGCGCCACGCCCGCGGAGGTCTTCGCGAAAATCACCACCGGCCAGCACGAGGTGCTGCACAAGGCCAGCCGTGCGCCGAAGGCCCTCGCGGAGGTCATCGAGAAGGCGATGTCGCGCTTCCCGCAGGAGCGCTTTCAAGACGCGTCGGCGCTGCGCCGCGCCTTCGAGGAGCTGCTCTCGCGCTTCGAGCGCAGCCCGTCGTCGGTGCTGGTGGCGTTCTTGCGCGCGCGGCAGAAGCTCAGCGAGAGCGACGTGCTGGCGCGCCTGAGCAAGACCGACCTCGCCGACCTCTCGCAGTTGGTGCCCGCGCACTTGAAGCCCCGCAAGTCGCGCTGGGGTTGGGCGGTGCTGGCGGGCGTGCTGCTGGGCTCCGTCATCGCGTCGTCTTCACAATGGTGGCCGCGCGTGCAGCCACTCCTCGAAACCGTCTGGAAAAACAAATGAGCAAACGCCGCTTCGTCCTCTCGATTGATCAAGGCACCACCTCGTCGCGCGCCTCGGTGTTGGACGCCAGCCTCCGCGTGGTCGGCACCGGCCAGAAGGAATTCACCCAGCACTTCCCGAAGCCGGGCCTCGTCGAGCACGACCTGAACGAAATCTGGGAGACCACCGAGTGGTGCATCGCGAAGGCGCTGCGCGTGGCGGGCGTGAAGGGCAGCGAGCTCGCCGCCATCGGCATCACCAACCAGCGCGAGACGACCGGCCTGTGGAGCCGCAGCACCGGCAAGCCGCTCCACCGCGCCATCGTCTGGCAAGACCGCCGCACCGCCGACTTCTGCGCGGAGCTCAAGGCGCGCGGCGAAGAGGCGCGCGTGCGCGAGACCACCGGCCTCGTGTTGGACCCGTACTTCTCCGGCACGAAGCTCAAGTGGCTCCTCGACAACGTGAAGGGCGCGCGCGCGAAGGCCGACGCGGGCGAGCTCGCGTTCGGCACCATCGACTCGTGGCTCGTCTACAAGCTCACCGGCCACACCGCGCACGTCACCGACGTCTCCAACGCCTCGCGCACGCTGCTGATGAACCTGCGCACGCTGGAGTGGGACCCCGCGATGCTCACCATGCTCGACGTGCCGCGCAGCGTGCTGCCGCGCATCGGCGCGTCGGCGGAACAGTACGGCGTCACCCGCGGCCTCAAGTCGTTGCCCGACGGCATCCCCGTCAGCGGCATGGCGGGCGACCAGCAGGCCGCGCTCTTCGGCCAGGCGTGCTTCACGCCGGGCGAAGCGAAGTGCACCTACGGCACCGGCGCGTTCCTGCTGATGAACATCGGCAACCAGCCGCTGGCCAGCAAGTCGGGGTTGCTCACCACCGTCGGGTGGAAGCTGAACGGCGAGACCACCTACGCGCTCGAGGGCTCCAGCTTCATCGCGGGCGCGGCAGTGCAGTGGCTGCGCGACGGGCTGCAGCTCATCAAGCACTCGGCCGACGTGGAGGCGCTGGCGAAGACGGTGAAGTCGACCGGCGACGTGGTCTTCGTGCCCGCGCTGGCCGGCCTCGGCGCGCCGCACTGGCGGCCTGACGCGCGCGGCCTCTTCGCGGGGATGGACCGCGGCACCACGCGTGGCCACCTCGCGCGCGCGGTGTTGGAGGGCGTCGCGCTGCAGCTGCAAGACCTCGCCGACGCGATGAAGCTCGACTCGGGCCGCGACATCCCCGCGTTCAAGGTCGACGGCGGCGCCGCGCGCAACGGCCTGCTGATGCAGTTCCAGGCCGACATCCTCGACACCAACGTGGTGCGCCCGAAGAACGTGGAGACCACCAGCCTCGGCGCCGCATTCCTCGGCGGCCTGGGCGTCGGCTTCTGGAAGTCGCCCGACGAGATTCGCCGCGCGTGGAAGGCCGACCGGGTCTTCAAGCCGAAGATGAGCGCCGGCGAGCGCGCGCGGCACCTCGGCAAGTGGCGCGAAGCGGTGAAGCGCGCGTGAGGTTCGCCGTTGCGCTGCTGCTGCTGCTGACCGCCTGCGCGAAGTGCGGCGCCACCAGGACGCCCGACGCTGGGCGACTGACGGGCGCGCGCCGCACCGCCGAGGTGCGCACCGCGCTCATCTACATCTACCCGGAGTTCCGCGGCACGGCGGTGCTCGACACCACCGCGCGGTTGCGACGCACCATCCCCGGGCTGACGAACGAGGCGCGCGACGCGGCGCTGGAGCGGCTGCACTGGCAGCGCGGCGGCCCCGGGTGGCAGCTCCAGTCGTTCGTGATGACGCAGCCGGCGCCCGACACGCTGGAGGTCAGCCTCGCGTACGACGCCGAGCAGCTCGGCCATCAGTACATGTCGTCGGGCGGGCTCTCGTCGCAGGAGTTCGGCAACTACCTCCCGCGCGAGCTGCCGGCCGGTGACGAGTTCTTCGTGGTGGAGCTCCACTACGCCACCAGCCCCGAGCTCGCCGCGCGCCTCGTGAAGCAGGCGTCGTCGCTGATGCTGGCCACCACGCAGTGGAAGGTGACGCAGGGCGTGGCGTGGGACGCCGGCCTGCCCGCGGAGTTCACCGTCGAGCTGCACAACGACGACGGCGCGCGCGTGCGCTGGGAGCGCCTCAACGGCCGCGTGCACGCGCTGTACGAGCTGCAGACGCGCCCGTAGCGG
>CAMLFP010000171.1 GCA_946479335.1 uncultured Archangium sp. | reverse complement strand
TTGCCGCCGCTCCCGCGCTCCGAGCTCCCCTGAGGGCCGCTCGATGAGCCGCAGCACGCTGTCGAGCGTTCCGTCGCCGCTGCGGCGCTTCAGAAGTTCAACGCCTCCACCGACAGCCGGCTCTCGATGAGGCGCAGCACGCTGTCGAGCTCCGCCGGCGTCAGCTTGAGCCGCGAGGCGAGCGCGTCGCGCGTCACCTTCAACACCTCCGCGCGGGCCGCGGCCAGCCGCCGCGACGCCGTCGGCACCGACCACCCGTAGAGCCGCCCGAGGTCGGCCAGCGAGAGCCCATCGAGGTAGAACAGCCGCAGCGCGGCGCGGAGATCCGGCTCCAGCGCCTCCATCGCCGCCGCGAAGGCCTGCTTGAACTCGCTGCGGTAGCGCGTCTTGAGCGCCACCACCTCGGGGTCATCGCGGCCGTCGGGCCCGTCGAACACCGCCTCGTCACCCCCCACCGGCCGCCGGGCGTCGGCCGCGAGGCGGTTGAGCGCGAGCCGCACCGTCACCGCCTGCACGTACCCCGCGAGCGGCCCCTGGCCCGAGTAGTCCACGATGCGCGGCGGGCGGTCGCCATCACCCACCAGCAGCCGCTCGCGCACCGCCTGCGCGACCTCCTGCGCGAAGTCGGCGGAGCCGAAGCGCCGCGCCGTCGCCACCATCAAGGGGCGGAACCCGGCCTCGAAGCGCGAGAGCGCCTCCGCCTCCCCGCGGGCACAGGCCTGCGCCCACTCCACGTCGGTCGCGTGGCTCATGGGGTCACAAATACCCGATTCCCGTACGGTTTCCCGAATTCGTGAAAATGCCCCGGGGCGCCCTTGTCGAGCAGGCATGAGAAAACTCCTCGTCCTGCTCCCTCTCCTCGCTGCGTGTGGGCCGTCCAACGTCTGCTCCTCCACCGCCGACTGTCTCCCCGACGAGGCGTGCCAGAACGGCGCGTGCGTCGCGGCGCCGGCGGGTGACTGCGCGAACGGCGCGACGCGTGAGTGCGGCCACGAGACCATCGGCGCGTGCCGCTCGGGCCAGCAGCAGTGCGTGAACGGCGCCTGGTCGACGGAGTGCATCGGCGAGGTGAAGCCGGTCGCGGAGACCTGCAACAAACTCGACGACGACTGCGACGGAGAAATCGACGAAGGCGTCGCCCAGCGCTGGTACCCGGACAGCGACGGCGATGGCCACGGCGACGCGGCGTACCCCGGGGCGGTGGCGTGCACGGCGCAGGCCGGCTTCGTCACGTCGCACGACGACTGTGACGACTCCAACGCCTCCATCGCGCCCGGCGCCGTGGAGTCGTGCAGCACCGCCGCCGACGACAACTGTGACGGCACCGTCAACGAGGGCTGCGGCTGCACCACGCCGGGCTCGTCGGTGACCTGCTGCAGCGGCCGCGGCTCCCAGACCTGCGGCAGCGACCACGTGCTCTCGGCGTGCAGCGCGAGCGTCAGCGTCGAGGTGTGCAACGGCGTCGACGACGACTGCAACGGCGCCACCGACGAGGGCGCGACCCTGTGCGGCGCGGCGGGGCAGAGCTGTGTTGCCGGCACCTGTGCGTGCGGCAGCGGGGAGAGTCTGTGCAACGGCACCTGCATCACGCTCTCGGCGGAGGTCTGCGACGGCGTCGACAACAACTGCGACGGCACCATCGACGAGGGGCTGACCATCGGCTGCTACGCCGACGCCGACGGAGATGGCTACGCCGACAGCGCCACCGTCAGCCAGCAGTGCGCGGTGTCGAACGCGTGCCCCTCGGGGTTCATCTCCGGCGCCGCGTCGCTCGGGCAAGACTGCGCGGCCGGTGACGCCACGCGCTTCCGCGTGATGTCGACCCTCACCGACGCCGACAACGACGGGCACTGCACGGGGAGCGCCACCAGCGAGTGCGTCGGCGCCAGCGCGGGCGTCGGCCGCCGCTTCATCAACACCTGCGAGACCACCAGCGACTGCAACGACGGCGACGCGCAGGCGTGGTCGAACGAGCTGGTGCGCGACGACGCCGACGCCGACGGCTACTGCGTGAACGCCGCGACCACGGTGTGCGCGAGCCCCGGCGCGGCGCCCGCCGGCAAGCGGCCCTCGGCGCAGTGCGCGGCGACCGACGACTGCAGCGACTCCAACGCGCAGGCCTTCCAGTTCGAATCGGTGCGCGTCGACGCCGACAACGACGAGTACTGCGTCAACCCGGTCGTGGGCGCGTGCGGCGGTCCCTCGTGGATTCCCGCGGGCACCCGGCGCCCTGGGCAATGCAAGGCGACCGATGACTGCAACGATGGCGACAGCAACACGATGATCATCGGCTCGTGGGTCCCCGACACCGACGGCGATGGCTACTGCACCGTGCCGCCGCCCAGCTCGTGCGTGTCCGCCACGCCGCCCGCGGGGACGCGCGCGGAGAGCTCGTGCCTCGGCTTCAGCGACTGCGCGCCGAGTGACGCGAACAAGTACCGCATCGTCTCGCTGCGCACCGACAGCGACAACGACGGCTGGTGCTCCGGGCTGGCGGCCAACACCTGCATCGGCGCGGCGCTCCCCGCCGGCACGCGCGTCGACACCACGTGCTCGGGGGAGGACTGCAGCGACACCAACGGCTACGCGAACGCCACGTGCCTCATCACCGGTGGCTATTACACCTCGGAGCACGGTCAGACCTGCCCCTCGGCCAACACGCCCACGCTCTACACGCTGACGGTGCTCAACCTCTGCCCGCCGGGCTTCAACACGGTGAACTACCGCGCGGTGAAGAGCTCCGGCGGCGGCTCGTGCACCTACGCCTCGCCCTCGCAGGTGTACCAGCAGTGCAACTTCCTCGAAGGCTCGACGTGCGGCGTGGTGGCCGACTGCATGGCGTACTGACGCAGGCGACCAGGCTGGCCAGAGGCGGTGGCGTGTCGAGAGAGCACGCCGCCGCCTCGTTTTTTCTGGGAGTCTGCGCGCCGTGTTCAAGGCCCCCGCGCACCTCACGACCCGACGACTCACGCTGCGCACACCCGTGATGAGCGACGCGGCGGCGGCCTTTGCGTGGGCGAGCGACGACGAGGTCACGCGGTACATGGGCTGGCCGCGGCATCGCACCATCGAAGACACGCAGCGCTTCCTCACCTTCGCGACGCGCGAGTGGGTCGACCACGGCGTGGGCACCTTCATCGTGGAGTATGCGGGGCGCGCCATCGGCTCCACCGGGTTTCACGTGCTGGGCCGGCACCGCGCGATGACGGGCTACATCTTGCGGCGCGACGCGTGGGGGCAGGGCTTCGCCACCGAGGCGTGCCGCGCGATGGTGGAGCTGAGCCGCACGCTGGGCCTCGCGCGCCTCGAGGCGCAGTGTCACGTCGCGCACCTCGCCTCGGCGCGGGTGTTGGAGAAGGCCGGCCTGGAGTTCGAGGGCGTGCTGCGGCGCTACCTCTCTTTCCCCAACCTCGACGGCGCGCCGGGCGACGTACGCAGTTACTCGGCGGTGTAGTAGGTGCCCGCGCGCGTGAAGTCCCTGGGGCTCAAGTCCGGCATCGGTCTGGTGGTCGCCAACATGGTGGGCGCGGGCGTCTTCCTCTCCACCGGCTTCATGGCGCAGTCGCTCTCGCCCTCGCAGATTCTGCTGGCGTGGCTCATCGGCGCCGTGCTCGCGCTGTGCGGCGCGCGCGCGTACGCGGAGGTGGCGCGGCTGGTGCCGGAGGGCGGCGGTGAGTACCGCTACCTCTCTTCGTTGCTGCACCCGGCGCTGGGCTACCTCGCGGGCTGGGCGTCGTTGCTGGTCGGGTTCTCTGCGCCCACCGCGTTGGACGCCATGGCCGCGGGCGCCTTCGCGCGCGTGGTGGTGCCGGGGCTGAAGCCGACGTTGGTGGGCGCCGCGTTGATTGTCGCGCTGACGCTGGTGCACGCCGTCGGGCTGCACTTTTCAGCGCGCGCGCAGAACGTGCTGGTGGGCATCAAGGTGGCGCTGCTGGCGGGCTTCGTCATCGCGGGCGTGGCCTTCGGGTCGCTCGCGTGGCCCACGTGGTCGCCGCCCAACCCGACGCAGGCGCCGGTGAACGAAATCCTCGGGAGCCTGTTCTTCATCGCCTTCGCGTTCTCCGGGTGGAACGCCGCGGTGTACGCCGCCGACGAGTTCATCGAGCCGCAGAAGACGGTGCCGCGCGCGATGCTCATCGGCTGCCTCGCGGTGGGCGCGCTGTACCTGGTGGTGAACTTCATCTTCGTGGCCAACCTCACGCCGGCGCAGGGCACGGTGGTGTTCAGCTACGACGACTTCACGGCGCTGAAAGGGCAGTACGAGCAGGTGACGCTGGGCCAGGCGGTGATGGCGGCGCTGCTCGGGCCCGTGGCGGCGCGGGTGATGAGCGCGGTGATGTTGCTGCTGTTCGTCTCCGCGATGAGCGCGATGTTGCTGGTCGGCCCGCGCGTGTACTCGGCGATGGCGAAAGACGGGTTTCTCCCCGCGTTCTTGAAGGCGAAGGAAGGGCAGCCGCCGGTGGGCGCGGTGCTGCTGCAGGGCGCGCTGGCGCTGCTGCTGCTCTTCACGCACGACGTGCGCAGCGTGCTTTCGAACGTGGGCGCGATCCTCGTGCTGTTCGCGGCGCTGACGGTGCTGGGCCTCTTCGTGGCGAAGGCGCGCGGGAAAGACGTCGCCGTGAGCGCGCTCCTCGCCGCGGGCGTGTACGTCGCGTCGGCCGCGTGGATGTTGTTCGTCGGCTTCCGCGAGAAGCCCTCGTTGCTGGTGTGGATTTCAGTGGTCGCCGCGCTGGGCCTCGTGGCGTTCACGGTGACGCGCCGCAAGCCGACCGCGCCCGGCGCCGCGCCGTGAAAAGGCTGCGCAGCGGCCCGGGCGTTGGTGTCATCTGTCTCATGAACCGCGCCTTGCTCGCCCTCGTGTTCGCCTTCGTCGCGTGCCGCCCTTCGGTGCCCGCGGAGCTCAAGTACCGGCTCCGTTTCAGCGGCGATGACGCGCTTTCAGGGCTCGAGCTGCAGCGCGACGGCGCCAGCGTCGGCCGGGTCTCCGCCGCGGGCACGCTCGAGTTCACCACCCCGTCGTCGGTGCGCCCCACGAAGCTGAACCTGACGGCGTTGTTGCCGACGCCCTGCGGGCCGCTCGCCGCGCCGGTGGTGCTCGACGTCTCGCCGGTGATGGACGACGACCGCTCGGTCGCGGAGCAGATGAAGCACGAGGGCGCGCTGCTGCTGACCGCGAAGCCCTTCGCCGCGCGGCGCTTCTTGCTGCTGCTCGATCGCGGCACCGGCGAACTGGAGGTCGGTCAGGCCCGCATCGCGGAGGCCTCGAAGGTCGCGCTCTTCGAGAAGCCCGGCTGCGACGCCACCGCGCCAGTGAAGGTGGGCGGCGAGGTCATCGGGACGTGGCGCGCCAGCGCGCCGGTGACCTTCATCTCGGTGCCCGCCACCTGTCACACGCTGACCACGGTGAGCTACGGCGACGCGGTGGGTGGCTCCTCCCTCGTATTCCACCAGCGGGTGCGGGGCCTCTCACGCGCGCCCGACTTCTTCCTCACGAAGGCGCCGAGCTCGGTGGCCGCGAAGGGCGGCAAGGAGCGCTACCTCGAGGAGCTCGTCTCGTCCGCTTGCCCGGAGGGGCCGCCGCCCGCGGAGGTGGCGCGGCAGGCCTTCGAGCGCGGCGGGTGCTTCGAGGCGGTGCCTGCACTCAAGCGCGCCGTGGCGTGGGACGACGAAGACCTCGAGAGCACCGCGCTGCTGGTGACCTGCCTCGCGAAGTCGTACTCGGTGCGCGAGGCGACGGAGCTGGCGCAGGCCACGCTCGCGCTGCAGCCCGACGCGCGCGAGAAGCTCCAGCAGGCCTTCGTGGCTGCGGGTCACCCCGAGGTCTCCCTCGCGCCGTGAGGCGCTTGACGAGGCCGCGTCACCCCTGACAAAGGCGCCGCCGTCATGGTGGGGAAACTTCCTTCAGGGTCGGCAGTCGCGGGCATCGATGGCCGCGTGCGCGCGCAGATTGCGTACGAGGGCGCCGACGAGTTCAGCGCCTTCTCGCTCGACCCGCGCCGCAAGCAGCAGCTGCAGCAGAAGCGCGCGCTGGTGCCCGACTTCACCGAGAAGGTCACGGTGGCGCCGTTGAAGCGCATGAATGATCAGAGCTCCGCCAGCTTCTTCAGGCGCATCTTCGCGCGCTGAATTACGGTCGAGCGCATGCCCGCTCCGATTCGCTCTGGCACGCCCGCGGTCCCCCAGCAGGTCACGCCGACGCCCGCCGCGAAGCCCGTGGAGGCGCCGAAGCCCGAGCACCTGCTCCAGCGCCTCGAAGCGAAGGTGGAGAAGTTCGTGCAGCACCTGGTGCCCGAGCCGTATCGGCCCGGCCCCGGCCCGCGCGTCGACGTCTTCAACACCACGAAGGACGTGTTGTCGGACGCCGCCTTCAACGCGCTGAGGCCGAACACGCCCATCGCCCAGCTCACCGGCCCGATGAAGGTCGCGTACGGCCCGCTCGCCGCGCCGCCGACGTTGAAGCGCCCGGTGGTGATGATCCCCGGGCTCACCATGCCCGCGCAGAGCTTCGACACCATGGCCAACCAGCTCGGGCGCAACCCGAAGAACGGCCCGGTCGTCGTCTACGTCGCGGAGCAGGACACCTTCCGCCTCGGCGACAAGGCCGGCCGCGAGGCGACGCCTGACGAGCTGAAGCACGCGAAGCTCTTCGAGCTCGAGTACCGCGACCCGTGGGCCGCGCCGACGGTGAAGGCGCCGCAGATCGCGCGCGCCATGGAGCGCATCGCGCAGGCGACCTCCACGCCGTCGCTCGACGTCGTCACCCACAGCGCGGGCGGCACCGACTTCCGCCTCTACCTCGACGGGCGCGACGCGCAGCAGGGCCCGAAGATTGAACACGCGGTGCTCATCGGCCCCGCGTCACACGGCACGTACATGGGCAACCTCGGCGCCACCGTCGGTCAGCCGGTGAAGAACGTCGACGACGCGGGCCGCGAGCTGGAGGTCGGCTCGAAGCTCATCTCCGGCCTCAACACCACGTGGGAGCGCCAGCGCGCGCAGGTCGCCAGCGGCGTCACCATCATCGGCACCACCGGCACGCCGACGCTCGGGCCCGCGGAGGGCGTCTTCGAAGACGGCGACGGCTTCATGCCGACCGCGCAGCTGTCGATGCCCGGCGCCCACACGGTGCTGATGGAGGGGCCGCACAACACCGCCGCCGCGCACCTCTGGCAGGTGCAGTACGCCGGGGTGGTGAACGCCGCGTTCGACGTGCTGGGCCGCTGACGCGCCGTGAAGCTGAACGTCCGGGAGGATCTCGCGCGTCTCGAGGAGCTGCTGGAGCACAAGCCGCTCTGGCAGCGCGTGAGCGCGATTCTGCTCGCGACGCTGGTGCACGGCCTTGTGTACTTCGCGGGCAACCACTTCCCCCTGAGTGAGCCGCGGCTGCTGCGCGTGACGGAGGTCGACGCGGCCATCCCCTTCTGGCCGTGGACCGCGGTCATCTACGTGAGCGCGTACCTGCAGGGCATCAGCGCGTTCTTGACGCTCAAGCGCTTCATCGACCTGCAGCACTTCCTGGAGATCTTCGCGGTGACGGTGCTGGTGGCGGGGTTCATCCACTGGGCGCTGCCCACGCGCTTTCCCCGGGAGCTGTTCCCGCTCGACGCGGGCGACCTCTCGACGCTGCCGCTGCGGCTGGTGCGGGTGGTCGACACGCCGAACAGCTGCTTCCCCAGCCTCCACGTGGGGCTGTCGTTCGCCTGCGCGTTCGCGATTCGGCAGCCGCGGCCGCGGTTGTGGTGGGCGTTCTTTGCGTGGTCGGTGGTCATCGCGGTCTCGACGCTGACCACCAAGCAGCACTACCTCGTCGACGTCGCCGGCGGGCTGCTGCTCGCGGTGGGGTGCGTAGCGCTGGTGGAGCGCATCAACGCGCGCCTCGCCGCCCGCCTCACGCCCGCGCCTTGAACTACGCTTGAGCGCGGGAGGCGCGGTGAGCGAAGAGACTCCGTACGAGGTCGCGCGGCGGCTGCACGCGCAGGGGGCATCTGAGGAGGAGCTGGAGCGCGCGCTCCGCGGCCTGGGGCTCGACGAAGTCGAAGCGCGCGTCGTCAGCCTCGCGGGCCGCGGTGAGGCCGGCGTCGTCGCACCCGCGCCGGGGTTGGCGCTGGCGGAGCACCCTCCGGCAGCCGCGCCGACGCACCCGTGCCCGATGCACGCGGCGTGGCCCGTGGCCGCGACCTGCACGCGCTGCGGGAAGTTCTTCTGTCATCAGTGCGTGCGCGACGCGGGGCTGCGGTGGCTCCCGGAGTCGCAGCAGTGCCCGGAGTGCGAGCGCACGCACCCGCAGCCCTCGACGGAGGGGTTCGGCGGGTGGCTGGTGCTGCCGGCGCTGCACATCGCGCTCTCTCCGGTGTGGCTCGTGGTGAACCTCGTCACCGAGCTGAGCCAGCCGATCGACGCGGCCTTCACGGCGCCGATCGTGATGGAGAGCGCGTTCACCGTGCTGAGCCTCGGGTACGTGGTCGCGACCGCGGTGAACTTCTTTCAGCGGAAGCGCCGGGCGATTCACCTGATGCTGGGCTTCTACGCCCTGGGGTTGGTGACCGCGTTCGTCAACCTCGCCGTCGTCTCATGGGTGGCGTCCATCGCCGGGCGCGAGGCTCCACGCGATACGGCCGAGCAATTCGGCCGCGGGCTCGGCGCGCTGCTCGTGTGGGGGAGCTACTTCCTGCGTTCGGAGCGCGTGAAGAAGACCTTCACGCGGTGACGCTCACGGCTCTCCGCGCAGCAGCCGCGCGGCGGCGCTGACGGCCTCGGTGCTGCCCGCGAGCGCCAGCACGTCGCCTTCGTTCAACGTCTCTCCGGCCGACGGCAGCAGCACGTCGTTGTCGCTCCGGTGGATCGCCAGCACCGTCGCGCCGGTCAGCCCGCGGAGGTTCACCTGCGCCAGCGTCTTGCCCAGCACCGGGCTGCCGGCGGGCACCTCGCACGGCACCGGCTCGCCGAGGCCGGGGAGCTGCGTGCGCACCTGATGCAGCGTGTCTTCTTCTTTCGGCGACTTCGACGACACCGGCGCGGAGAGCGCGGCGGCGACGACCTGCGCACCGGCGCGCAGGTGCCCTTCGAAGTCGGCGGCGCTGCGCGCGAAGGTGCCCAGCAGCACTAACAGCAGCAGCACCGCGACGCTCGCCACCCACGCCGACTTGATGAAGGGCGAGAGCAGCGCCAGCGCGGGCGCCATCACCAGCGCGCCCACCACCACGCGCAGCAGGGCCGACAGCGCCCGGCGCGGCGCGCGCGCGAGGTCGACCCTTCCGCCTGCCGGCAGCGCGCGCTCGGCGAGCGTGTCACCCAGCGTGCGCAACACGCGCGCGAAGCCCACGCCGACGCCCGCCAGCACCGCCGCGCCCAGCGCCAGCAGCGCCCAGCGCCACGGCTCCCCGAGGCTGCGCGCCAGCAGCGCCACCGTCAGCACCGTCGCCAGGATCACCACCACGTCGAGCAGCAGCAGCTTCACCAACCGCGCGATGGGCGAGCGCTCCTTCGCGTCTTTGGAGGTGCGCATGCGCTCGAACCAGCTCGAGTACAGCGCCACCCACGTCTGCACGCGGGCCGGCAGCGCGCCCTCCACCTTCGCGGCGATGGTGGGCGCCGCGCGGATGAAGGCCGGCGTGGTGAGCGTGGTGAGCGCCGAGACCGCGACCGCGATGGGGTACATGAAGGGCCGCGTCGCCTTCACCGAGAGCCCCAGGGTGGCAATGATGAACGAGAACTCGCCAATCTGCGCGAGGCTCAGCCCCGACTGCACCGCCGTCTTCACGCCGTTGCCGGTGAAGAAGACGCCCAGTGAGACGCCCATCAGCTTGCCGATGATGACCACGGCGGCGACGGCCAGCACGTGGGGCCACCAGTCCACCAGGAGGCGCGGGTCGAGCAGCATGCCCACCGACACGAAGAACACCGCCGCGAAGATGTCGCGCACCGGGCGGATGGACTGCTCCACGTCGTGGCCGCGGCCCGTCTCGGCCACCAGCGAGCCCGCGATGAACGCCCCCAGCGCCACCGAGTAACCCGCGGCGTTGGCCAGCAGCGCGAAGCCGAAGCACAGCGCGATGGCGGAGACGGCGAGCATCTCCTTGCTGTCTTGCTTGAAGACCAGCTTCATCAGCCGCGGCACCACCAGCAGGCCCGCCACCAGCAGCGTCGCGAGGAAGGCCACCAGCCGGCCGATGGTCAGCGCGAAGTCGCCCGCCGACACGTTGCGGCCCGCGGCCACCGCGGTCAGCACCGTCATCAACACGATGGCCACCAGGTCCTCCACCAGCAGCACGCCGATGACCGTGCCGCGCACGGGGTCCTTCACCTTCAGGTCTTCGAAGGCGCGCGCCACGATGGTGGTCGACGAGATGGAGACGACCGCGCCGAGGAAGAAGCTCTCCATCGGCGTCCATCGGAAGGCGCGGCCCACGAGGTAGCCCAGCCACAGCATGAGGCTGGTCTCGAAGAGCGTGGTCAGCAGCGCGGTGGGGCCGACCTTGATGAGGTTCCCCAGCTTGAACTCCAGGCCCAGCGCGAACATCAGCAAGATGACGCCCAGCTCCGAGAGCTCCTCGATGAGCGCGACGTCGGCGGTGATGGGGAAGAAGGGCAGGTTCGGCCCGACCAGCAGGCCCGCGGCGATGTAGCCCAGCACCACCGGCTGCCGGAGCTTGTTGAAGACGATGGTGGTGACGCCCGCCACGCCGAAGACGGCGGCCAGCGTCACCAGGAAGTGATGCGTGTTCTGCATGAGAGGAGAGCCCAGGAGGAAAGAGGAGCGGAGGCGGTGGACGCGTCAGCTCTCGACCGGCGGCGCTTGAGACGGGTGCGCGCGGGCCCTCCACGCGTTCTGGGGAGCGGCGTCGTGAACCACCGCGCGTTGCACCACCGGCACCCGCAGGCGCAGCGGCGTCGGCGACGCGCCGGGCGCGAAGAAGACGTGCAGCACCGGCGCGCGCGGCAGCACGTGCGGCGCGGGCAAGCCGAGGTGCGGGCGCTCCGGCGTCGAGGTGCGCACCAGGCGGGCCGTCGCGCGGGTGTCACGCACCGCCACCGCCGGCGGCACGCAGAGCGCGAGCCCGAGGGTGAGGCACGTCAGCTGCGTCGCGAAGCCCAGCACGCGCGCTTCATAACAAACGCGAACCTCACGCCGGGCGCTGGCGTCGCAGTTTCTTGATGATGAACACCGAATTCACCAGCATCACCACGCTGCCCACC
>CAMLFP010000170.1 GCA_946479335.1 uncultured Archangium sp. | reverse complement strand
TTCGGCGGCGAGCGGTCGTTCGGAGAGAAGAAGAGCTTCGGCGAGAAGCGTGAGTTCGGCGCGAAGAAGTCGTTCGGCGGCGAGCGCTCGTTCGGTGAGAAGAAGAGCTTCGGCGAGAAGAAGTCCTTCGGCGGCGGCTCCGAGGCGCCTCGTTCGCGCTTCGCGCCCAAGCCGGGCGACCGCTTCAAGGCCAAGCCCCGCCACGGCCGCATGGAACCCAAGAAGCGCTGAGTCGACGGCCCTCACCCCGACCCTCTCCCGTGAACGGGAGAGGGGGTTTTGCTCTGCATGACTCCCGAGCGTCGCGCGTCACTCGTCTGGTTGGCCGCCGCGCTCGCGGTCTTCGGCGTGGTGCAGGTGGTGCAGCACCTCCGTCGCCCGCCGGCGCCGACACTGCTCGCGTGGCAGCGCCCGGTCTCGGAGCTCACCGACGCCCAGCGCGCGATGTTCACCGAGCTCCGCGCGTCGCTGCGCACCGCGGAGGCCCAGCGCGCCGCGACGCATGAATGGCCGTCGCTGGACCTCACGCGCAACGCGCGGTGGGCGCTGCGCCGGCAACGCCTCGCCATCAACTACGTCGCCGAGGCCGAAGGGCTGCGATGGCTGGTGCTGTTCCTCGAGCCCGACCCGCGCCTCCACGAGCCCGCGCCGCCCGAAGACGAGGAGCACCACACGCTGGCCGACGGCACCGCGCTCCACGTCACGGTGTGGACGCAGCCGCTCGACACGCCGCGCGTCGACGAGGTCACCGCGTTCCCTGCCGCAGAGGGCTGGGTCGAACGGGTGGCACGTTGAGCGGTGATGTGCGCGTGCGACGAGCGCACCAAGGTCGCAGCTGACCTCGATTGCAGAACGCCATTCCACCTCTGCAATTGAAAGGCGGCTTCGCCCCGCTGATTTCAAGCGATTGCTGCACATTACGAATTGGCCTCGCGCATGCAGCGCATGACGCCCATGGCGCTCCAAATCCAAGACCTGCCCCTTGAGAGTTGTGTCGCGGTTGGCTGCAACACGTCGGTGGCGCGCGCCGCGGAGATGGCGACGAAGGCCGGCGCCCGGTACGTGATGGTGCATGAGGCGACCGGCGATGTGCGCGGCGTGCAGCTCACCTCGGTGGCGAGCTACATGGCTTCGCACTCTCCGCTGGTGACGGCCGACGAGCTGCCGGTGGTGCCGAGCATGCAGGTCGAGCCCAGCACCGCGGTGCTCGACGCGCTGACCATGCTGGCGCACTCCACCGCGCCCATCGTCTTCGTGCGCGGCACGGCGTCAGCCGGGTGCCAGGTCGTGCAGCGGAACATGCTGGAGATGACGGCGGGCGTCGACGCCGCCGGAGCGCGCCGGGCCGAGCTGTTGTCCTGACGGCGGGCCCACCCACGCGGGCGTGGCGTGGTACATCTGGCGGCGACTGGCATGTCTCCCGCTCAGCGTGTGCTCCTCATCGGTGGCGATGACGCTGACGCGGCGCGGGTCGCACAGGTCCTGCGCGACGCGGGCCGCGAGGTCGAGGTGGTGCGCGCGGCCGACCTGGCTGATGCGCGCGCGCAGCTCGAGACGCTGCCGCCGCTCGACGCCCTCATCGTCAACCTCACCGACGAGGTGACCTCCGCGCGGCACTGGCGCGACATGCTGCGGGCGATGGGCCGCGACGTGCCGCTGCTGGTCCTCGGCTCCATCGACCAGGAGCTGATGGTGGCGCTGTGGCTGGCGGAGGGCGCCGCCGACTGGGTGTTCCGCCCGCACTTCTCGGGGCTGGTGGCGGTGATGACGCGGCTGGAGCGCGAGCGCCGCGACGCGGCCATCGTCGCCGACGCGGAAGGGCGTTGGCGGGCCGGCACCGGTGAGCTGATGCGGCTGGCGCGGAGCGCGCAGTTCCGCAGCGGCGACTTGAAGGGCGCGCTCTCGCAGTTGACCGAGGTGGCGGTGCGCGGCGCGCGCGCTGCTCGCTGCGGCGTGTGGCTCTTCAACGAGGCGCGCACCGTGCTGGAGCTCATCGACCTCTACGACGCGCGCACCGGCGTGCACACCTCGGGCAAGAACCTCGAGGTCTCGTGCGCCGGCGGCTACCTCGAGGAGCTGCACAGCCAGCGCATGCTGGTCATCGACGACGTGCACGCCGACCCGCGCACCCGCCACCTGACCGAGGGCTACTTCACGCCCGAGAACGTCGGCGCGACCATCGACGTGGGGCTGCAGTCGCGCGGCGCGCTGGTGGGCTGTCTCTCGCTGGAGCACCTCGGCGGGCCGCATGACTGGCACGCGGGCGAGGAGTCGTTCGCGGGCGCGCTGGCCGACCTCGCGTCACTCGCGCTGGATGGCGCAGAGCGCGCCAAGCTGGAGAGCGCGCTGGGCGAGTCGGAGCGCCGCTTCCGCGAGATGTTCCTGCACTCCAACGACTCCATCTTCCTCTACCGGGTCGAGGGCGAGCGCGTGGTGCTGGAAGACATGAACCCCACCGCGGAGCTGGTCACCGGGGTCTCGCGGGAGCTGGCCATCGGAAAGGGCGCTGGCGACGTGTTGAGCGAGCCGGCGCGCGAGAAGCTGACGCAGCGGTGGCAACAGGCGATTCGGGCGCGCGCGCCCATCCTCTACGAGCAGGAGATGCAGCTGCCGTCGGGGAGCCGCTGGTTCAACACCTCGATGGTGCCGTTCATCAACGACGCGGGCGAGGTCTACCGCATCGCCTCCATCGCGCGTGACGTGACGGGGGTGCGCGAGGCCGAGCAGCTGCAGCGCAACCTCGAGGCGCAGCTGGCCGACGCGCAGAAGAACGAGGCGCTGGCGCGGCTGGCCTCGCACATCGCGCACGACGTGAACAACCTGCTCACGGTGGTGAACGCGCACGCCCAGCGGCTGCAGGAGCCCAACGGCAAGCCCGCGGAGATCGCCCAGGCGATTCTGCAGGCGACCGCGCGGGGGCGCGAGCTGACGCAGCAGGTGCTGACCTTCGGCCGCCGCCGCCCTCCGGAGCGCAAGCCGTTGGAGCTGGCGCCGCTGCTGCGCGAGACGCTCAAGCTGCTGGAGCCCACGGCGGGCGCGGTGGTGGTGCGCGAGGTGATGGGCGCGCGCGTGCCGCGGGTGATGGGCGACGCGGGCCAGCTGCACCAGGTGCTGACCAACCTCGCGACCAACGCGCTGCAGGCGATGCACGGCGAGGGCACGCTGACGGTGACGCTGGAGGGCGTCGACGTCGACTACGCGTTCGCCTCGCGCCACCCGCCGCTGCAGGCCGGCAAGTGGGTGCGCCTCACCATCTCCGACACCGGCCACGGGATGGACGAGGCCACCAGGCGCCGCATCTTCGAGCCCTTCTTCTCGTCGCGGCGCGACGGCAGCGGCACCGGCCTCGGGTTGGCGGTGGTGCAGAGCATCGTGCAGGCGCACGACGGCGCCATCGTGGTCGACAGCGCGCCGGGGAAGGGCACCGCGTTTCAGGTCTACCTCCCCGCGCTGCAGGAAGAGCGCGCGCGGCCGGGCGCCGGGCAGCACCTGATGCTGGTCGATGACCACCCGGGCATGGCGCGCGTCTCGGCGCGGTTGCTGGAGACGCTGGGCTACCGCACCTCGGTGTTCGATGACCCGCGCGAGGCGCTCAAGGCGTTGCGCGCGACGCCCGCGGGCTTCGACGCGGTGCTGACCGACCTCTCGATGCCGCAGATGAGCGGTGAGGAGTTCACGCTGGCGCTGCGCGAGGTGCGGCCCGAGCTGCCGGTCATCGTGTCGTCGGGCATGGCCGGCGAGCTCGACGAAGAGACCAAGGAGCGCCTGCGCATCTCCGCGGTGCTGGTGAAGCCGTGGCGCCTCGAGGAGGCCATCGCGGCCCTCAAGGTAGCGCTCGAGGCGTGAGGCACCGGCGGTGCCACGCCGCAGACGCGCTCAGCCGAGGGTGACCTTGCGCACGCCCTTCTTCTCGAGCCACTTGCCGGCGCGCTCGCGGAGGTCGCCCTGCAGCACCAGCGCGTCGCCCTCCAGCGTGCCGCCGCAGCCGAGCGCGCCCTTGAGCTCCTTGAGCCAGTGCTCGCGCTCCTTGAGCGACAGCTCGAGGTGCTCGATGACGGTGACCTCTTTTCCTCCGCGGCCGACGCGCTCCATGCGCACCACGGCGCGCGCCGGGCCCTTCTTCTCCTTCTCGGGCTTCGGCGGCTGTGAGGGGAGGGCGCTCTTCAAGCCGCTCAACGCGCCGAAGGGGTTGTTGAAGGGCTTGTCGCTCACTGCGGGATGACCGGCGGCGGCGGCAGCTTCGAGAACGCGGGGGCGTCGGCGTTGCCGCCGTTGAGGATCATCCCCAGCAGGAAGACGGGAGCGGGCGGCGCGACCTTGCCGTTGAGCAGCACCAGCGGCGTGCCCTCGATGCCGGCCTTGCGCGCGTAGGCGATGTCTTCGTTGAGGCGCGCGGTAGTCTCCGGGGCCTTGAGGCAGGCCTGGAGCGCGTCGGAGTTCGCGCCGTAGCGCAGCGCGATAGCCAGCATCACGCCCTGGTTCAGCCCGCGCTGGTTGGCGAAGAGCTCGCGGCGCAGCTCGAAGAACTTCGGGAGCTGCTCGGTGCAGATCTGCAGCTTCGCGCCGTAGCAGCGCACGCCGTCACCCGAGGAGCCCTTGATCTCCGGGTTGCACTCGCCGTCGAGCGGGTAATAGCGGGGCTCCTGCGTGAAGCTGTTGGGCGGGGCCATGCCTTCGAGCTGGCCCATCAGCCCTTCGAACTGCGCGCAGTGCGGGCACATGATGTCGGTGAACTCGACGATGCGCACCGGGGCGCCGTCCATGCCCTTCTTGAGGTGCACGGGGAACGCGGAGGCGTCGATGACGGCCGCCTTCTTCCACTCGTCGCGCGCCCACGACGTCATCTCGGCTTCCTGCGGCGGGAGGCTGTCGATGATGGCGTTCAAGTCACCCTTCTGCTCGGGCTTCACCTCGGGGAGCGCGGCCACCTCCGCGGGCGTCTTCGAGCCGGGGTAGAGCAGGCCCAGGTAGATGGGGAGCGCCAGCGCCACGCCCCAGCCGAGGCCGGTCAGCAGGCCGCCGACGGGGGGAATCGCGGGGCCGCCGAGCAGCTTGAGCGCGCCGACCGCGTAGAGGGCGGTGAGCACGTAGGTGCCGAGGCAGGTGAGGCACAGCCCGCGCGCCTCCACCGAGGCGGAGATGAAGGTCACGCACGACAGCAGGCCCAGCAGCGCCCACACCTTCACCGCGTTGATGAAGATCTCGGGCTTCTGCGAGAGGAACAGCGCGAGCGCGAGGGCGACGGTGCCCCACAGCACGCCGAGGCCCGCGACGGGCATGCCGAGGTATTCCTGCACGAGGTGCGCGAAGGGCGAGTTCCACACCTTGGCGCAGTCGACGACCTCGTTGACGGAACAGACGGTCGTGTGGCCGGCGCGCACCGAGAGGAGCTCGAGCCACTGGTAGATGGCGAGGCCGAGGAGCCCGGCGGAGGAGACGGTCAACGTGCCGAGCGCGGCGCGGGAGGGAGCGGAGGAAGACACGGCGGCCCTCTTAGGCAGTGACGCGCGTTGTGTCACTCCGCGAGCGTCGTTATGGGGAAGGTATGCCCGCTGAAGCCGTCTTGACCGAGTACCAGGCCGCCACCCAGAGCTGCGCGGTGTTCGACGCGTCGTCGCGGCAACAGCTGCGCGTCACCGGGCCCGACGCGGTGAGCTTCGTGCAGGGCATGGTGACCAACGACGTCGAAGGGCTGGCCGTCGGCGCGAGCTGCTACGCGGCGATGTTGACGGCGAAGGGCGCGATGGTGGGCGACGTGCGCGTCTTGAAGCGCGCGGGCGACGTGGTGCTCGACACCGGTGAAGGGCGCGCCGCGGCGGTGAGCGAGTTCTTGAACAAGTACCTCATCAGCGAAGACGCGGAGATTCACGA
The DNA here is from genome assembly GCA_946479335.1 of uncultured Archangium sp. Next base: position 5,327 of record CAMLFP010000170.1, on the reverse strand, counting down.
CGCGCCGGAGCTGGCGGTGCTCTCGTTCATCGGCCCGAAGGCGGCGGAGGTCGCCTCCCGCGTGCAGCCCAGAGAAGGTGAGCTGCGGTCGTTCTTCGGCGGCGTCGACGTGCTGGTGCAGCGCGCCGAGGTCCCGCGGATTCTCGAGTCGTTGAGCGACGTGCCGCGGCTGTCGGCGGCGACGCTGGAGGTGTTGCGCGTGGAGCAGGGTGTGCCGCTCTTCGGCGTCGACATGACCGAGGTGACGATTCCCCTCGAGGCGAACCTCGACCACGCCATCCACTACAAGAAGGGTTGCTACATCGGCCAGGAGGTCATCGCGCGCGCGACGTTCCGCGGGCAGATGAACAAGAAGCTCTCGCGGCTGCTGCTGGGCGAGCTCTCCCCCGAATACAAGACGGAGCTGAAGGTGGGCGACCGCAAGGTGGGCTGGGTGACGAGCGTGGTGAAGAGCGTGCAGCACGGGCAGCACTTCGCGCTGGGGTACGTGCACCGCGACTTCCTGACGCCGGGCACGAAGTTCGAGCTGCTGGGCGGCACGGCCACGGTGGCGTGACACACTTTCTCGCGCCGGAGGCACTGGCTGCCGCATGAGTGCGCGCGCTGACGAATTGCTGGAGTTGATGCAGCGGGGCGACGTCCGCGCGTTGGACGTGTTGGCCCGCGAGTACGGCAAGCGGCTCCTCGCGGTGGCGCGGCGGCAATGTCACCTCGCGGCCGACGTGGAAGATGCGGTGCAACAGGCGCTGCTGGCGGCGTCGAACTCGATGGCGTCGTTTCGTGGAGAGGCGACGCCGTTGGCGTGGTTGTCGACGCTGGTGGCGCGGAGCTGTTCGCGGATGAACGCGCGGGTGTCGCGACATGAAGAAGAGGTCGACGTGCCCTGCATCTGCGCCGACGCGGCGGAGAGTCGGCAGCTCAGCGACCGCCTCGGAGACGCGTTGATGAAGTTGTCGCGCACCGACCGGCTCGCGTTCTTGTTGTCGGTCGAGGGCTTTACGAGCGTGGAGATCGCCGAGCGCTTTGCGCTGACGTCAGACGCGGTGCGTGGGCGGCTCAAGCGGGCGCGCAAAATCCTGCGCGAAGAACTCGGTGACACACTTCTCGATGACGAACGCACTCCCCGGGTGAACCACCCACCTGGAGCTGCGCATGACCGTTCGTCCCACCGATGACTCGAAGTTCGATGCCGATGTTTCGTCTTCACCGCTGGTGCTCGTGAAGTTCACGGGCCAGTGGTGCCCGCCGTGCCGCGCGCTGGAGCCGGTGTTGGAGAAGCTGTCCGAAGAGCGGCGCGACGTGTTGGTGCTGAGCGTGGACGTCGATGAGAACCAGCAGGTGTCTCAGCGTTTCGGCGTGCGCAGCGTCCCGACGCTCATCGCGTTCAAGAAGGGGCGGCCGTCAGGTCAGCTGGTGGGCGCGATGCCGCGGCGAATGATTGACGCGCTGTTGTGAGTTCTCCGTGAGCCCATGCGGCGCTGGCTGGTGATGCGCCTCGATGCGCGGGCCGTAGCGAGCGAGATGCACGTCGGAGGCGACAGCAAACAGTTGGGCGGGAGGGGGAGGTGCGGGAGCTCAAATTTTGAAGAATGGGTACCCGGTGCTTCGCGTGTTTGCACGAGGTCGAGGGCGTGCTGGTGACGAGCGTGAAGCGGATAATTTATCCAGCATGCGCTTCAAGGCTTTGACGGGTGGCGCACTTGCACTGCGTCGGCGTCGTGCCCATCGCCCGCGTGCCCTCTGGCTCCGAGCACACCGGTCCAAGCCGGGGAGACTCCGATTTTCAAATTTCGAGCTCCCGCACCTCCCCCTCCCGCCCAACTGAGCGCTGTCACCTTCGACGTGCGGGTTGCTCGCTACGCCCCGACCATCGAGGCGTGACTCGTTCACGCGGCGCGTGGACTCACTCCGCCAGCCACGCCGCGAACTGAGGCGTCGCCGCGATTTCACGCACGTGCCGCGTGAAGTTCTCGATGGCCGTCGCGCGCACGACGTCAAGCAACCCGAGCTCGCTCAGCACGTCCTTCGCGCTGCGCTTCATGTCGAGCGAGAGGATGAAGGTCGTCGCGCGCTCCAGCAGCGTCTCCGACTCCGGCGTCTTCACCCAGCGCCGCATGCCGTCTCGCAGCACCTGCGCGCCGCCCGTCACGTCGAGGTTCACCAGCTCGCGCGCCAGCTGCGGAAACGTCAGCTCCAACGCGCCATTGAACAGCTCGGTGCGCAGCTCCGCCGCCTCGTCCGCCATCTGGGGATCCGAAATCGCGTCGGCGATCTGCCCGAAGATCTTGCTCAACACCGAGTCGGCGAACTCCACGCTGCGCTGCTCGACCTGCTTCTCCACGCCGCCCACCACCGCGCCCAACATGCCGCCGCGCGACTTCACCGTCTCGCCCGCCAGCTTCGCCAACGAGCCCAGCCCCTTCGTGAGGCCCGCCACCGGCGCCGTCGCCCGCGCCGCGAACTCGTTCACCGTGCTGATGACGATGGCCCGCACCAGCTTGCGCGTCGGCTCGCGGTCGATGACCGTCAACACCAGCTTGCGGTCGGGCGAGTACGGCCGCCGCAGCATCGCGTGCACCGTGGTTCGCACCTCGCGCGTCGTCAGCTCCTTGAGCGCGCGGCGATCTTTCTGCAGCTCGTTCACCAGCGCCTCCACCACGCGCGTCAACGCGTCGAGCGCGCTGTCCGTCTCCAACACCGCCTCCACGCCGCGCCGCACCGTCGCGCGCGCCGCCGCCGGAGGCACCAGCGTCTCCACCGATTGCGCCAGCAGATGATCCACCACCAACGCCGCCAGAGACGCCGCGCCATCGCCCTGCAGTTTCGAGAGAAGGTCCGCCATTTGAGAGCGGAAGTAGCGTAAAGCCTTCGCGCATGACTCAAGAAACGCGCTTCGTGTGGTGTGACCTCGAGATGACCGGCCTCGACACCGGCACCAACTCCATCATCGAGATGGGTCTCATCATCACCGACGCCAACTTGAAGCCCATCGCCGAGTGGGAGGCCGCCGTCTGGCAGCCCGAAGAGTCGCTCGCCCGCATGGAGCCCTTCGTGAAGGACATGCACACCCGGAACGGGCTCCTCGAGCGCGTCCGCAAGTCTGACATCTCGCTGCGCGTCGCCGAGAAGGAGGCCACCAAGCTCCTCCTCCAGCACTGCGACTACGGCGAGGGCATCCTCTGCGGCAACTCCATCCACACCGACCGCTCGTTCATCAACAAGTACATGCCCGGCTTCGACCGCGCGCTGCACTACCGCATGGTCGACGTGTCGAGCCTGAAGATCATCACCCGCGCGTGGTACCCGAACGCGCCGGGCCGCTCCAAGGTCGACGCCGCGCACACCGTGCTCTCCGACCTCCGCGCGTCCATCGGCGAGCTCGCGTACTACCAGCAGACCTTCTTCAAGAAGGCCTCTGAAGTCTGACGATGCGCCGCACGCTCTTCATCGGAGACGTGCACGGCTGTAACGACGAACTCGGCGATCTCCTCGCGGCCTCCGGTTTCTCCGGCGACGACCGCCTGGTGCTCGTCGGTGACCTCGTCGCCAAGGGCCCTGACTCCGCCGGCGTCGTCGCGCGCGCGCGCGAACTGGGCGCCCTCGCGGTGCTCGGCAACCACGACGCCAACGTGCTCGCGCCGCGCCCCGGCTCGCACCACGAGAAGGTCGCCGCGACGCTGTCTCCCGAGGCGATGCGCTGGCTGGAGCTGCTGCCGCTGTGGCTCGACCTGCCTGAACTCAACGCGCTGGTGGTGCACGGCGGCGTGCTGCCCAACATCCCCCTCGAGAACCAGCCGCGCCACGTGCTGCTCAACCTGCGCTCCATCGATGCGGAGGGAAGAGGCTCGATGCGCGTCGACGGCGGCGTGCCCTGGGCCTCACGCTGGCCGGGGCCGCGACACATCATCTTCGGCCACGACGCGCTGCGCGGGCTCCAGCGCCACCCGCACGCGACGGGGTTGGACACCGGCTGCGTCTACGGCAAACAGCTCACCGGGGTGTGGCTGCCGGAGTTCAAGCTGGTGTCGGTGCCCGCGCGGCGCACGTACGTTCCCGTTGATGGAAAGGACTGAACCATGAGCGACCTCATCGCCGTTCTCGAAGGCTCGTTGGCGAACATGCGCGAACTCTCCCGCGCGCTGGGCGAGCGTGAAATCGAAACCGAGCTCGCCGCGCCGCCCAAGCGCGCGTGCTGCGGCGGGAGCTGCGGCTGCGGCCAGAAGCTGCAGCTCCTGGTGCGCCCCGAAGACGCGCCGAAGGTGACGGAGTTCATGCAGAGCGAGTGGCTCTCGGCCGTCGCGCGCGAAGGCGTCACCGCCGGGCTGGTGCAGCTCGGCACGCCGGCCGAAGACGACGGCGTGCTGCGTTGCCCCGCCTGCAACTTCGCCGGCGAGCTGGTCGACGGCGCGTGCGGCGACTGCGGTCTCCAGCTCGAATAGTGAAACCGAAGGAACCCCCTCTCCCGTTCACGGGAGAGGGTCGGGGTGAGGGCTGAACGCTGCGGCTCACCGCTTCGGCTTCGGCGTGAAGCGGTCCAACACCATGCGCGTCATCGCGGGGAAGTGCCGGCCCAGCGCGTTGATGGCCGGGTAGATGACGCGCTCGTCCTTGTTCTCGACGGCGTCGGCGATCAGCCGCGCCAGCACGTCGGCCTCACCCACCGGGGTGAGCAGCTGCGCGAGCTTCGACATCTCCTCGTACGCGGCGCGGCCGGCACTCTCCATGTCGGTCTTCACCGGGCCCGGGTACACCGTCACCACGTGGAGGCCGTGCTGTTTCAGCTCCGCGCGCAGGCTCTCCGAGGCCGCGGCGAGCCCACCCTTGGCGGCGTTGTAGAAGGCCATGCCGGGCGTGGGCGCGATGGCGGCCATCGAAGACACGTCGACCAGCGTGCCCGTCTTGCGCGCGGCCATGCGCTGGCCCACGAACTGCGCGAGCCGCAGCGGCGTGAGGAGGTCGATGGTGAACAGCCGCTCCGCGTCTTCGAACGGCGTGTCGAGGAAGCTGCGGATGATCTGCACGCCCGCGTTGTTGATCAGCACATCGATGGGCCCGTTGACGCGCTCGGCGTCGTCGACCCACGAGGTCACCTGCGTCGCGTCGGAGAGGTCGGCCTGCACCAGATGCGCCGGCCGCCCGCCGCGGACCTTCTCCAGCAACTCCGTGCGCCGCGCGACCAGCGTCAGCTTCGCCTGCCGCGAGAAATACTCCTGCGCCAACGCGGCGCCGATGCCCGCAGATGCTCCGGTGATGACGACGTGCATGCCGTCACTTCACCCTGAAACGCGCACCTCGGGTGAAACACTTCGCGCCTCGGGCTGCACCTT
>CAMLFP010000169.1 GCA_946479335.1 uncultured Archangium sp. | reverse complement strand
CGCGGGTCATTTCGGGGCTACAGCGTGAGGCCGGCGGGGAGCGAGTCTCCCAGCGCGCGCGCCTCATCGTCGGCGGAGAGCTGCACGACCTCTTCCACCAACTGCCGCCAGCGTTCGGGCGAAGAGGCGAGGGCGGCGAGCACCCGCGCGCGAAGTTCGTCGTCGAGGTCACGCGAGCGATCACCGGTGCGCCGGGCGAGCTGCGTCAACGCGAACGGCGCGCCGTCGTGTTTCTTCGGGTCGAGCTTGAGCAGCGCGTCGATCCACTCCGCGGCGAGCGTCACCGGCACCACGCGATGCGCCGCGCCGTGAACCGGCAGGCGCGCGCCGAGGCGGCCCAGCGCCCACGCCCACGGGCCTCCGACGGTGTCGGTCGCGCGCAGCTTCGTCAGCACCCAACCGCCGAGCTCCGCCTTCGCATCGGGCGGTAGCAACTCGAGCGACGCCGCGCAGCGCACCATCTCGTCGAGGCCCTGCGGCACGATGCCCTTGAGCTTCTCCTTCGGCGGGTTCGGGTCGAGCTTGCGCGCGAGGTGCGGGCGCAGCGTGTTCCAGATCGTCAGCTGCGCGGCTTCCGACAACCCTCCGGCGACGCGGCGCCACAGCACCCAGAACTCGTTCCACAGCGGCGCTTCACCGTGGTTGGTGAGGAGCTCCTTGAAGATGGTGAAGGTCTGTTCGACGCGCCAGTCGTCGAGCGGGTACCCGGCGCCGGGGCGCAGCGTGAAGCCGAGCAGCTGGAACATCACCTTCTCGTGATCGACCGAGCGGCGACGCTTGCCGACGCCGGCGAACAGCGGCGTCCACAGTTCGCGCAGCACGGGCACGGTCCAGCCTTCGCGCGGCCCGAGGATTCGCTCCAGCGTGCGGAAGAGGTTCTTGATGTCCTTCGGCTCGACCGGGAGCGGCTTGGTGCCGAAGACGCGCTCGACCTCGGTGGTGGCTTCCGAGAAGCGCGCCGGCATCGACTCGGTGACCGTGAGTTGAGCCTTCGACGTGCCTCGGAGCGCGAACTCCAGCCGCCAGCGCTGCGCATCAGCGACACACGAGAGCGCCAGCGTGCCCACCTCGGTCAACGTGCACACCAGTCGCACGCGCACGGTGGTGCCCTTGTTGCCGGAGAGGATGGTGTGGATCGGCGGGAGCGCCTTGAAGTCTTCGGTGAGCGTCACCACCTCGCCCGGCTTGTCGAGGCGATCGGCGGTGGTCGAGTACAGCTGCACCTGCACCGGTTTGCCGAGCGTGAGGTTGAAGGTCGGCTCCGCGAGCTCGACGGTCTCGCCTTCTTCGAGGCCGCGCGGCACGAGGCACACCGCGCGGTTCTCACCGACGGACACGAAGAACGCGCGCGGAGCGCCGCCGCCGATCTTCTTGCCCAGCGCCTTGCGCGCCAGCCCCGAGTACGCCGCGCCGCGCGCGACCGCGAGATCGAGCGAGTCGTGCGGCAGCAGCGGGATCTTCGGCGCGTCGGGCCAGATGGCGGACACCGAGTCGACGAGCGCCTGCGTCAGCACCGGTGAGTTGAAGACGCCGCCGTTCAACAGAATCGCGTCGGGCCGCTGCACTCCCGCGGAGTCGGGCGCGTGTTGCCGCAAGAACGACACCACGTGGCGCGTGATGGCCGCGTCGCTCGCGTAGGGCAGGCCGAGCTCGACCACTGCGCCGCGCTTGCGGACCTCTGGCGTCGACGACGCATCGACCGTGGGGAAGAAGCCGCGCGCGGTGACGGAGAGGATTTCTTCGTGCGTGAGTTCCGCGGTGAGCGTGCCGCCGATGAGCTTCGAGCCGCTGCCGGTGATCGAGACTTTGACCGCGCCCCTCACCCCAGCCCTCTCCCCGGGGGAGAGGGAGTTTTCTTTGAGTTCACGCGCTACGTGCAACGCCTGCGCCCACTGCGCGCCGGTGAACTTCGCGCCGGTCTTCGCCTCGATGAGCCGCGCGAGCGCCGCGTCCATGTTGTCGCCGCCGAGCAGCAGGTGTTCGCCCACCGCGAGGCGCTTCATCGCCGGGCCCTCCGGCAACATCGCGACCTGCACCAGCGAGAAGTCGGTGGTGCCGCCGCCCACGTCGACCACCAGCACCAGCTTCACGTTCTCCAGCGCGCGCGCCAGCGTGTCGCGGTGCCGCGAGGTGAAGTCGTAGAAGGCCGCCTGCGGCTCCTCGAGGAGCGACAGCTTCGTGAGGTCGAAGCCCGCATCGCGCGACGACTGCAGCGTCAACGCACGCGCCGCTTCATCGAACGACGCGGGGATGGTGAGCACGACCTCCTGTTGCGAAATCGGCGCGTCGGGGTGCGCCAGGTTCCACGCGTCGGCGAGGTGCTTCAGCAATGCGGCCTGCGCGGCCACCGGCGACATCCGCGGTGCATCACCGCTCGCGCCCCACGGGAGGATGTCGGCCTGACGATCGACGCCTTGATGAATGAGCCACGACTTCGCCGACGTCACCACGCGGCCGGGCACGCGCGAGGCCTGCCAGCGCGCGAATTCGCCGGTGACGCGCGGCGGCTCGCCCCACGGCAGCTTCAGCGACCCTTCGGGGAACTCACCGGCGAGCGGCGCGTAGATCGCCGAGGGCAGCAATGGCTTCGACGCCAGCTCTCCGGGGCGCAGCAACTGCGGCACCGCGAAGTCCACCACGCGCGCCTTCACGCCCTCCGACGGCCGCGTGTACGCAACCGCGCAGTTCGAAGTTCCCAGGTCGATGCCGATGATGAAGTCAGCCACGCGTCAGTCCGGGCGAACGTTGAGTTCCAGCTTCCAGCGACCCTTGCCGTCGCGTTCGAGACAGCGCACCTCGAGCGCGCCGAGCTCGGTGACCGCCGCCTGGATGTTGACTGGCACCAGCGCGCCGCCGTTGCCCGGCATCGTGGTCTCGATGTGCGGGAGCTCCTCCAGCACCGCCGCGTCCTCGAGCAGCTCGCCGACCTTGTCGTCACGTCGCGTCGACGAGGAGAAGAAGCGGAAGCGCGTGGGCTCTCCGACGACCAGCCCGAACTCCTGCGGAGGAATGTCGGCCTGCGTGCCTTCCTCCATGCCGAAGGGCGCAACACACAGCGCCTTCACCGGCGGCGTGAAGCCCGGCACCGCGAGCCCGGAGCTCTCGACGCCCACGTAATACGAGCGCGCCGTGCCCCCGCGGATGCGGATGCCATGGCCCGCCTTCACCCAGCCGTAATACGCAGCGCCGCGCGCCACGGCGAGGTCGAGATCGGCGCCATCCAACTCGCGCGCCTCGGGAGCGCCGTCGGTCTTCAGCCACCCGTTGAGCGTCTCCAGCACGCGCGTGCGCAGCGAGGTCGCCTTGAAGACGCCGCCGTTGAACAGCACCGCCGTGGGCCGCGCAAACGCGTGCTTGAGGCCCAGCGAGCCCGCCTGCCGCGAGAGGAACGCCGCGAGGTGCTTCGTCACCGCCGCGTCTTGCGCGTAGGGCAGCGACAGCTGCGTGAGGCCGCCACGGCGCGCCTGCTGCGGCTGCTCCGTCACCGCGACGGGAGGGAAGAAGCCCTCGACCAGCACGCGCTCGAACTCGTCGCGCAGCAGCTCCGTCTTCAGCGTGCCGCCGATGAGCGACGAACCGCGACCGGGCACGGTGATGGGCGCCTTCTTCATCGCCGCGTCGGAGGTGAGCGCCTCCTTCGCGACGCGGCACGCCTGCGTGAGCGCCGCGAGCTGCCAGGCGTCGAGCGTCTTGCCCTGCGCCTTGAACTTCTCGTTGAGCGTGTAGGCGAGGGCGAGGTCCATGTTGTCGCCGCCGAGGAGGATGTGATCTCCCACCGCCAGGCGCTCCAGCCGCAGCTCGCCGCCTTCGTCGCTCACGCCGATGAGCGAGAAGTCACTCGTGCCGCCGCCGACGTCGATGATCAGCAGCACGTCGCCGGGTTTAAGCGACTTGCGCCACGCATCGCCCTGCGCCTCGAGCCACGCGTAGAGCGCGGCCTGCGGCTCCTCGAGCAACGTGACGCGCGACAGCCCCGCCTTTGACGCAGCCTCCAGCGTGAGATCTCTCGCCGCTGCGTCAAATGACGCGGGCACGGTGATGACCACGTCTTGCTCCGCCAGCGCCGGAAGTTCCCGCTCCCACGCGTGACGCAAATGCTCCAGGTACTTCGCGCTCGCGTCGACCGGCGACACCTTCGTCACGTCGTGTGGCGCGCCCCACGGGAGGATCGCCGCGCGGCGATCGACCGCGCCGTGCCCCAGCCACGACTTCGCCGACGACACCAGGCGCGTCGGCACCTTCGCGCCGTGCGTGCGCGCGAACTCACCGGTCACCTGACCCAGCGACTTGTTCCACGGCAGGCCCAGCGAGCCCTCGGGAAACTCGCCGGCGGCCGCGAGGTAGAGGAACGACGGGAGCAGCTGCTTCGACTCCAGCGTGCCCGGCGCGGTCAGCTGCGGCACCGGCAACACCGCCTGCTGCGCGCCGCGCCCCTGCTCCGCGTCGAGCGGCAGAAACGAGAGCGCGCTGTGCGTGGTGCCGAGATCGATGCCGATGGCGTACTTCTTCACGGCAGCTCGACCTCTGCGGGCGCGACGACCTTCACGTCGACGGTGGTGGGCGTCTCGGGGAGCGCCACGCGCGTCACCACCCAGCCGTGGTGCTTGAGCGCGCCTTTCCACGGGCCTTCGCCGGTGACGTTGCCGGTGAGGCGGTAGCGGTTCGCGTCGAAGCCCTTCGGCACCTCGATGGTCGCGCCTTCGCTCTGGGTGACGACGGCCTCGAGTGGCAGGTACTGCGTCAACACCTTGCCGCAGCCCTCATGCACCGCGCGCGCGGCCGCGCCGATGTCGGCGTCGGAGAAGCTGCGGAGATCTTCCTTCAGGAAATCGAGCAGCCGGCCCTCGCGTTGCAGCAGCGAGAGGAGGAACAACGCTGACGCGTGGGGCTGCGTGGGCGCGGGGAGCGACGGCGGCGCGGCGACAGGCTCCGGCAACGCGGGTGGGGTTTTCGGCGGCTCACCACCGAACAAAATCGACAACGCCAGTTTCAGCCGTGAAAATAACGACATGCGTCGTCGTTAACGAATTTCCCCGGGGACGCCAACGTTCTTCGAGCGCCCCGAAGGAAAGAAAGGTCTGAGAAATGAAGCACTTCCTCATCGCGCTCTGCGTTCTCTCGTTCACTGCTTCAGCCGCGGAGGTCTACATCAACGGCGTCAACGTCGATGGCCTCACCAACCAGACCTTCGAGAAGGTCACCGTGAAGCTCGACGACAAGGGCAACGTGCAGATCGACGCGCCCGGCTACGCCATCAAGAAGGTGACGATGGGCGACGCCACGCCGCCGCCGGCGACGGGCGTCATCACGCAGCAGTACTTCCTCGTCACCGAGCAGAACCCGCCGGGCGCCACCGAGTACGACGTCGACTTGTTCCTCAACGGCAAGTTCCTCCGCACCATCCACTCCGGCGACGAGCAGCTGGTGAAGGACATCACCAAGGAGCTCAAGCCCGGCCTCAACAAGATCATCGCGCAGGCGCGCAAGAAGTATGAGAACCCGAACGCACCGAAGAGCCAGAGCCGCACGCACGTGATGCGCGTGATCATCGGCGAGGGCCGCACCACGAAAGATCAGGTCACCATCGACAAGCAGGTGATGACGTTCACGCGCACCGCCGCGGACACCAACGATGTGACGCAGGAGTACAGCTTCACCACGCGCTGAAGAAGGGCCGCATGTACACGATTGATGAACGCCTCCGCGGGCTGCCCGCACTCAAGGACCAGGTCGTGGTCCTGTACCAATCGCTGAACCAGCCGAACCTCGCCATTCCGAACCGGAAGGCGGGGCCGGCGGTGGCCAGCGTGCTGGGGCTGCGCGGGCCCGCGGGCTTCGCGGTCTTCGTGTACCTCTACATGCCGCAGAGCGGAGAGAGCGCGGTGTACGTGCCGTCGAACGGTACCGTGCCCGCGGAGCAGTTCCAGGGCGAAGAAGCGGAGGCGCTGGGCTTCGTGGAGTCGATGGGCTTCATCATGGACAACCTGAACTTCCGTGGCCGCCCGGCCGACGAGCAAGATCAGATGATCCGCTCCATGCCGGTGTTCCAGCGCGAGGCGCCCGTCGCGCAGCAGCCGCGCGCGTCGCCGGCGCAGGGCGTGCGGCCGGCCAGCGGTCAGTACCCGGCGGTGCGCGAGCTCGGGAAGCTCTTCGCCGCGTTCACGCTGGCGCTCCTCGTCTCCGGCTGCGTCAGCGTCGAAGAGAAGCGCAAGGACGCGCGGCTCCACTACGACATCGCCGTCGAGCAGCTCCTGAAAGACCCGCAGGGCGCGTACAAGGAGACCTCCGTCGCGCTGGAGCTCGACCCGAAGAACCCGGAGGCGTGGCACCTGAAGGCGCTCATCCTCCACCAGGTGTTTCACCGGCTCGAAGAGGCCCAGCAGGCGTACAGCAAGGCGCTGGAGTTCAAGTCGCCGTACTCCGACGCGCGCGTGAACCTCGGCAACCTGTACATGGACCAGAAGCGCTACGACGACGCGATCAGCCAGTACAAGATCGCGCTCACCGACGTGCTCTACGGCGCGCCGTACCTCGCGCAGGGCAACATGGGCTGGGCCTTCTTCAAGAAGGGCGACAACAAGGAGGCCATCGAGAACCTCAAGGGCGCGGTGACCACCAACCCGCGCTACTGCCTCGGCGAGTACCAGCTCGGGCAGATCTACGAGTCGGAGTCGAACGCCGCCGAGTCGTGCAAGTACTTCGCGCGCTTCCGCGAGCACTGCCCCGACAGCGCCGATGGCTGGCAGCGCGACGGCATGTGCCTGGCGAACGCGGGCAAGCGTGAAGAGGCGGCCAAGGCCTTCGACACCTGCGTCGCCAAGGCGCCCACCGACGACCAGAAGGACCTCTGCAAGCAGCTCAAGGCGCAGTTCGCGCAATGAGCGCGCCCGACTACGTCGCGTTCGGCGGCTACCTGAAGCTGCAGCGCGAGGCGCGTGGCCTGACGGTCGAGCAGGTCGCGCAGCAGACGAAGATCCCTCCCACGTTGGTCGGCGCGCTCGAGAGCGGCCAGGCGGAGCGCTTCCCCGAGCGGGTGTTCCTGCTCAACTACATCCGCAGCTATGCGCAGGCCGTCGGCCTGTCGGCTGATGACACGCTCAACCGGTTCCACGAGGTGCCGGAGGCGCCGAAAGCTCCGGAGTTCGACCCGGCGGCGCTGGAGTCGGAGCGCCGCGCGCGCGCCTCGGAGCGCCTGTGGATCATCGGCGCGGTCGCCGCGGTGGTGGCCTTGCTCCTCGCCCTGAGCGCGATGCACGAAGTGGCGCTTCGGTATACGCAGCGCTGAGTGGAGCGGTTTTTTGACCAGGCGCTGGTGCTGTCAGCGGTCGACTTCGGCGAGGCCGATCGCATCGTCACGTTGTTCACCCGCGATCACGGCCGGCTCTCGGCGTTCGCGGCGGGCGCACGCAAGAGCAAGCGTCGCTTCGCCGGGGCGCTGGAGGCGGGCACGCACCTGAAGGCCCAGCTGGTCTCCACGCGCGGTGACACGCACCGCCTCGACGGCGTCGACATCATCAAGTCGTTCCACAAGCTGCGGGAGGATCTCCCGCGCATCGCGCGCGCGATGTACTGCCTCGAGCTGTGCCGCGAGCTGACGCGAGATCACCAGCCGCACGAGGCGCTCTTCGACGCGCTGCTGCACTACCTCGGGCTGCTCGACGAGAAGCGCGCGGGGCCGACGTCGGTCATCAAGTTCGAGCTCGACGCGCTCCAGTACACCGGGTTCATGCCGAACTTCTCTCCGTGCGCGCTGTGCGGGAACGCGACGGGAGATCGCCCGCGCTTCGACCCCGAACACGGCGGCGTGGTGTGCTTCTCGTGCAGCTCCCGCGTGCCACGCGGCATCGCCGTGCGGCCCGACGTGGTCGACGCGCTGGCGCGATTGCAGGCCGGCGAACGCACGCCGCTGCCTCCAGAACTTCGGGCGCGCGCGCGCGAGCTGTTGAACGCGTTCATCGCCCACCACCTCGGGCGCAGGTTGAACTCCGTCGATTTCATGGAACAGGTGGGGACTGATTGATGGCTTCGAAGAATTCGCCCCTCACCCCTCGCTCCGCGAGACCCTCTCCCCAGGGGAGAGGGGAGATGCCGCTCGACGTGGTCTGCCTCGGCGAGGCGCTGGTCGACTTCCTCCCCTCGAAGCGCGGCGCGCGCGTGCGCGACGTGCCGAGTTGGACACCGTGCCTCGGCGGCGCGCCCGCCAACGTCGCGGTGGGGCTCTCGCGGCTGGGCGCTCGTTCTGCGCTGGTCGGCGTCACCGGCGACGACGAGTTCGGGCACTTCCTGAAGGGCGGCCTCGCGCGTGAGGGCGTCGACGTGCGCGGGCTCCGTCAGACGAATGAGGGCAAGACCGGCCTCGGCTTCGTCTCGCTGACCCGCGAGGGCGAGCGCAGCTTCACCTTCTACCGGGTGCGCTCCGCGGAGACCTTCCTCCACGCGCGCGACACCACCCGGCTGCCGGCGTCGAAGGTGCTGCACTTCGGCACCAACTCGCTGCTGCACGATGATGCGCGTGAGGCGGTGCAACGCGCGGTGACGAAGGCGTTCGACGCCGGCCGCCTGACCTCGGTCGACCCCAACCTGCGCCTGCACCTGTGGAGAGACCCGCGCGTCTTGCAGCGGCTGCTCCAGCGCCTCTGGCCGCGCTGCGCGGTGGTGAAGCTCAGCGAAGAGGAGATCGCGTTCGCCACCGGCGCCGCGCGGCCCGAAGACGCGCTGGTGAAGCTCGAGAAGCGCGGGGTGCTGCTGCCCATCGTCACCCTGGGCGCGAAGGGCGCGCTGCTGCGCTTTCGCGGCGAGACGCGCCACGTGCCCGCGCGCAAGGTGAAGGTCATCGACACCACCGGCGCCGGCGACGGCTTCATGGCGGGCTTCCTCTACGGGGTGACGCGCCAGTACGCGACGCGCGACGAGCTGGAGCGCGCCGACCTCGACGCGCTGGCGGGGCACGCGCGCTTCGGGTGTCTGGTGGGCTCGCGCGTCGTCACGAAGCTCGGTGCGGTCGCGGGCTTGCCGCGCCTCTCCGAGCTCTGAATCAGAAGTTGAACGACACGGTGACCTGGATGCGGAAGATGTACTGCTGCTCGATGCGGAAGCGGCGGCCGCTGCGGTCGACCCGGAAGTCGTAGTTCGGGTTGATCTCGTACGGCGCGGTGTCGACGTCGACGAGGTTGTTGCCGTTCAAGTCCTTGCCGATGTCTTCGTTCGTGAGGAAGTGCTCCGTGTTGTACGCGAGCGAGGTGTACGCGCGGAAGTTGATGAACTCCGCGGCCGAGCCGGTGAGGCCGATCTGCGCGCCCATCTGGCCGTAGTCAGACGTGTAGAGCAGCTTGCCGAACAGGTCAGACATCTCGTTGTACACGCGGCCTTCAGACACGTAGTTGAACCACCCGCGGAAATCGAAGCCGAAGCGCGCGTGCTTGGCGACGTCTTCGAAGGCCGTCACCTCGAGGCCGAACGTCGCGCCGCCGGTGTGCTGCGGCTGGAGGCCGGTGTCGGCGCGCTTCCACCCGTCGAGGCCACAGTTCGCCGGGTGGCTCAGCTTGGTCGCGTCGGGCGTGTTGCAGTTCGAATAGAAGCCCGGGCCGCGCCACGGCAGCGTGTACGAGAGCCCGAAGTAGGGCTCCAGGTACTTGCCCAGGCGCTTCGAGACCGCGGTGCTGAAGGTGTACTTGTGCAGCTTCTCGCCGATGCCGCCGCGGCTCGAGGTGGAGGTCGGCGCCGACGGGTCGAGCAGCGTGGCGGTGGGCGCCGTGTAGTCGAAGCGCAGCGTCCAGTTCGGCTTGGAGGGGTCCTTCTTCTGCACGAACGCGTTCCACGCGATGCCGAAGGTGAAGTCGCCGAGGCCCGCGCGGTAGCTGTTCACGCCCGCGCCGCGCGGGTCGAAGTTCGCCCCGGGGAAGAGCTCGCCCGAGCCGCTGCCCGGCGCGCCGCACGTGGTGGTCCCGTCAGGGCTGCACGTGTAGTTGTGGTTCATCGTGCTGTTCGTCGCGTCGGTGCCGGCCGCGTACTGCCAGTGGCGATCTTGCTGGAAGACGATGGGCACGCCGACGTGCAGCTCAAGGTCTTTGTAGATGCCGATGTGCGCGTCGATGCCGAGGTTGGTCTGGATCTTCTTGTACCGGAGCTCGGTGACGTCGAGCAGGTCGTTGCTCTGGTAGTGCTCGCGGGTGATGGCGGCCTGCTCCTGCACGCGATCGAACGTCAGCATGAGGAACATGCCGAAGGGGTCGCCGTCCTCGAAGGAGGACGCCACGCGGGTCATCTCCGCGCCGAACGAGAGAGAGCTGACCGCCAAAAGCAGAAAACCGAGTCGCTTCATCGGCTTGGGAAGGTAGGTCGAAGAGGCGCGCAACGCCAGTTTCACCGCGCGGCGGTCGCGCCCGTGGCGCCCGCGGGGAACTGCGCCTTGAAGGCCGCCATCGCCTGCTCGAAGCCCGGGCGCTGCGAGGCCGGCAGCGCCTCACGCTTCGTGGGCTGCGCGTCGAAGGGGTCGATGGGCTTGTCGCCCTTCATCAGCTGGTAGTGGAGGTGCGGCGCGAAGCTGTGGCCGGTGTTGCCCGACTTCGCGAACACCTCGCCGCGCTTGATGCGCTGCCCGGGGGCCAGCGTCTTCGGCAGCTCCGAGAGGTGGAGGTACATCGCCGTGCGGCCCGCGCCGCCGACCTCGCGCAGCTCGACCGAGTTGCCGTTGCCGCGGAAGTTCCAGTTCTTGCGCTCCACCACGGAGTCGAAGGTGGCCTTCACCGGCGTGCCCACCGGCGTCTTGAAGTCGACGCCCTTGTGCTTGCGGCCGTCGCGCAACAGCGAGGTGATCTGCTCGTAGCCCTCGACCGGCGTGTCGACGAGGCGCTCCTCCAGCGCGCTGCCGTCGGCCTGGTAGAAGCGCGCGAAGGCCTCGCCCGCCGGCTGGAAGCGGTACGACTCGAAGGTCTGGCCCAGCTTGAGGCTGTTGAAGCGCACCGCGTGCACCAGCGGCTCCTGGTGATCGCGCGCCTCGTACACCACCGAGAGCGTGTCGCCCTTCACGAGGTCCTGCGGCACGCGCAGCCACCACACCAGCGAGCGGTTCACCACCTGCGTCAGCGCGGTGCCGACCTCCTTGCCCTCGGAGGCGACGATGGCTGATTCCAGCGGGCCGTTGATGGTGATGGTGAAGGCGCGCTGCGACGGCGCGGCGGGCGCCGGGGCGACGACCGGAGCTGCGACCGGCGCGGTCCCTCCCACGGCGGCGACGGCCGGCGCGGGCGCG
>CAMLFP010000168.1 GCA_946479335.1 uncultured Archangium sp. | reverse complement strand
CCGGCGGCCTTCAACCAGTGGTACCGCGACACGCCGGGCATCAACCGCACCGTCACCGACACGCTGACGGTGACGCGGCAGACCAACGGCAGCTACGTCTTCGAAGACACCACCTTCTTCCCGCTCGATGGGCGCGGCTGGCAAGACGCTGACGCGGGCTTCGTGGAGCAGAGCCGGCGCGCGTCGGGCAGCGGCCAGACCTGCGCGCAGCTCAACAGCTTCGCCGACTGCCACAACTTCAACTTCACCAGCGAGCTGCGGTACTGGTTCACGTTCTCCGGCGGCGAGGTGCTGCAGTTCTTCGGCGACGACGACGTGTTCGTCTTCATCAACGGCCACCTCGCGGTCGACATCGGCGGCATCCACGGGCAGGAGAACGGCAGCGTCACCCTCGACCCCGCGCACGCCGCGCAGTTCGGCCTCACCGACGGCGGCGTGTACGAGGCGGTGGTGTTCCAGGCGGAGCGCCACGTCATCGGCAGCAACTACAAGCTGACGCTGCAGGGCTTCAACGCGCCGCGCGCGGTGTGCAGCTCCACGTGCGGCGACGGCATCGTGACGCGCGACGAGGCGTGCGACGACGGCCCGGGCGGCAACGACGGCGGCTACGGCCAGTGCGGCGCCGACTGCAAGACGCGCGGCGGGTACTGCGGCGACGGCCTCATCACCGGCCCGGAAGACTGCGACCCCGCGGCGCCCGACGCCGGCACGTGCGGGCCGACGTGTCACACCACCGGCTGCGGCGACGGCTTCGTGCAACCGGGTGAAGAGTGCGACGACGGCAACACCGTCTCCGCCGACGGGTGCAGCGCGACGTGCACGGTGGAGATCGGCTGAACCTCAGCGCTGCTTCTTCGGGAGCGGCGCGCCGCCTGGAAAGAGGTCGACCCGGCGCCCGCGGAGGCCTCTTGAACGCCTCCATCTGCGCGCGCTGGCGCTCGGTGAGAAGCAGGGGGGCGTTGCGTCCATCGGGCTCGGAAGAGCGCGCCGACTACTTCTTCTGTCTTTTCGGCCGCGGCGTCACCCGCGTCACCTTGCCGGTCTTCGTGTCGACCTTCACGGTGATGAACGCCGTGGGGCGCATCGTCGGGAGCGGCACGCCGCCCTGAAAGATGTCGACCTCGAGCGCGTCGCCCTTCACGCGCGCAGCGCTGAGCCACAGGACGCCGCAGCTGCTGCGCGGCAGTGACTCGCGCTCGTCGGGCGTCAGCGCAGTGAAGAGCTTCACGTCGCGCGGTTTTCCCTTTGCGTCGAGCAGCGTCAGCACCGGCGCTTGCACGTCACGCGTCGGCGAGCGGAGGAGGGCGACCCACGCGCCGTCATCGGCCACCACGTGCTGTTCGAACTCGGGGGGCTCGGGCGGCAGCTGAAAGACCCAGCGCTCGGCTTCACCTTCTCGCAGCCGGAGGTGCTCGACGGTCACCTCCAGCGTGAAGCCACCGTCAGCGCTGGTGACGACGTGGTCTTCCGGCGGAGCGGGCATGCAGGTCAGCGTCAGCGCGACAGCAGCGGCGAGCATCCGCGCAGCATCTCACGCTTGTTCTCGACTCAGCGCCCGCGGTCCTCACGGAGGCGGCGGAGGTCCGTCACCCGGCGGCGGCGGCGCCCCCGGAGGCGGTCCGAAGCCGCGCGGGCCCTCGCCCTGGGGGCGGTGCCTCTTGAACTCCTCCATCTGCGCGCGCTGGCTCTCGGTGAGGAGCGGGAGGATCTCCGCGTCCATCTCCTCGCGCAGCGCCTGCATCTTCGGCGCGTTCTCCTTGAAGAGGGCCTCGAAGCGCGGGTGGTACTTCGTCACCACCGCCTCGATGGCGGTGCGCTGCTGCGGCTCGAGCTTCAGCGCCTCGAGGAACGGCGGCAACCGCCCGCGGCCCTCGTGCAGCCCCGGCGGGTGACGCCGCCCACCGAACGACGCGTGCAGCCCCGCGCCCGTGCCCGCGCCCGCGAGGAACGCGGCGAGCACCACCGCCACCGAGGTCAGCGGCAGCTTCTTCGCGTCACCAGCCATGCGCGGCCTCCAGCATCGCCAGCGTGTCGCCCGACTGCGCGTACTGCATCATCGCCATCGCGGGGTCCTGCGTGGTGTCAGCCGACGTCTCGTCATGCGCGCCCAACGTCGGCAGCCACGAGAGCGCGGCGACCGCGGCCATCGCCAGCACCGCGCCGCGCAGCCGCACGATGGCGGCCCACGGTGAGGGTGCCTCCGGGAGCCGCTCCAGCGCGCCGGCCACCATCGCCTCGAGACGTTTCGCGCCCGGCGCGAGGGCCGAGAAGTCGATGCGTTCGTCATCCATGTGCGGTCTCTCCATGTTCCAGCTCCTGCAACTTCGCGCGCAGCGCCTTCCGCGCGACCGACAGCACCTGCCGTGAATTCACCTCGGTCATCCCGAGGGCCTCGGCAATCTCCTGATGCGTCCACGACTCGAGGTCGTGGAGCAACACCACTTCCCGTTCTCGCGCTGACAGCACCTCCAGCGCCGCGCTCAACTGCGCGCGCAACATCACCCGGTCGGTGGCGCCGCCGCGCTCCTCGAGCCGCTCCGCCGAGGCGTGCCGCTCGCGCACCTGTCGCGACGCGAGCTGGTTCAACGCGCGGTTCCGCACCTGCGTCAGCAACCAGCCGGCGAAGCGCTCCGGCTCACGACACGCGTTGATGTTCCCCACCGCCATCGCCAGGGACTCCTGCGCGAGGTCTTCTGCTTCGGCGGGCACCCGCACCACCGAGAGCGCGACCGAATACGCAGGCCGCATGAAGCGGCGCACCAGCGCCTCCAGCGCGGCTCGCTCTCCACGCTGGGCGCGCTGCACGCACTCCCGGACGTCCTCCGTCTCCATTCGCTCTTCCTGATGACAGTCTGGCAGCGAAGACCGTGAGAGCGTGGGTGACGACCGCGCTCTGCGTCAGCGGATCGCCGACGCCCGCTCCGTCATAGCGGAGGTCGCGCTTCACCGGCGCACACCTGCCTCGTCGATGGGCGTATACGCGCGGCCGTGAGCACCACACTCCTCGACCTGATTGGCAACACGCCCCTCGTCAAAGTCACCCACCTCGACACCGGGCCGTGCGAGCTCTACCTCAAGCTGGAGAGCCACAACCCCGGCGGCTCCATCAAGGACCGCATCGGCCGGTCGATGATTGCGCAGGCCGAGAAAGACGGCCTGGTGGGTCCGCACCAGAAGAAGCTCATCGAGGCGACGGCGGGCAACACCGGCCTCGGGCTGGCGCTGGTGGCGCGGCTCAAGGGCTACGAGCTCACCCTCGTCATCCCCGACAAGATGAGCAACGAGAAGGTCACCCACCTGCGCGCGCTGGGCGTGAAGGTGCTGATGACGCGCTCCGATGTCGGCAAGGGGCACCCGCAGTACTACCAGGACGTCGCCGAGCGCCTCGCGAAGGAGACCGGCGCGTTCTACGTGAACCAGTTCAACAACCCGGCGAACCCGCGCGCGCACGAAGAGGAGACGGGGCCCGAAATCCTCCGGCAGCTCGACGGCAAGCTCGACGCCTTCATCGTCGGCGTGGGCAGCGGCGGCACGTTGACGGGCCTCTCGAGGTGCTTCGCGAAGCACGCGCCCAATGTGGAGCTGGTGCTGGCCGACCCGAAGGGCAGCGTGCTGACCGACTACATCGCGACCGGCAAGCTGGGGCAGGCCGGCAGCTGGCTGGTCGAGGGCATCGGTGAAGACTTCATCCCCGGGGTGTGTGACCTCTCGCGCGTGAAGAAGGCGTACACCATCGACGACGCGACCTCCTTCGCGACCGCGCGCGAGCTGCTGTCGAAGGAAGGCATCTTCGGCGGGAGCTCCACCGGCACGCTGGTCGCCGCGGCGCTCAAGTACTGCCGCGAGCAGACGACCCCCAAGCGCGTCGTCACCTTCGTGTGCGACTCGGGCAACAAGTACCTCTCGAAGATGTTCAACGACTTCTGGATGGCTGATCAGGGCTTCATCAAGCGCCCCACCACCGGCGACCTGCGCGACGTCATCACCCGCCGCTTCTCCGACGGGCACGTGGTCACCGTGGCGCCGTCTGACACGCTGTTGACCGCGCTCACCCGCATGCGCCTGTACGAAATCTCGCAGCTGCCGGTGATGGAAGACGGCAAGGTCGTCGGCATGCTCGACGAGGGCGACGTGCTGCTCGCGAGCGTCGAAGACCAGTCGAAGCTCAAGTCACTGGTGTCGTCGGTGATGACCACGCGCCTCGAGACGGTCGACGTGAAGACGCCCATCAAGGCGCTGCTGCCGATGTTCGACAAGGGCCTCGTGCCGCTGGTGTTCGACGGCGCGGAGTTCGTCGGTCTGCTCACGCGGATGGACGTGCTCGGCCACCTCCGACGCAAGCTCTGAGCCGCGCGCTGCCGCGACGACGGCGGTAGAAGCGGTGGATGGCGCAGACCCACTTCAAGCGGCTCGATGACGAGGGCCGCGCGCTCCACGACAACTGGGACGACATCGCGCGGCTGGTGCTGCTCGTCGGCCTGCTGACGTTGCTGGTCTGGGCGGCGTGCACGGCGCTGCGCGAAGCGGTGCACCTCGCGCTGCACGCGCTCTTCCACGTCACCGAGAAGAAGGACCTCGCCGGTGCGCTGACGTTGCTGGGCATCCTCGGCGCGGGGGCGGCGGTGCGCGGCATGTTGCTGCGGCGGGAGTCGTGGCGCGCGGTGGCCGGCGACGGCATCGACCTCGCGCTCGCGAACTACCACGTCACCTACGAGCACGCGGGCGACGACCCGCAGCCGCGCTACGACCAACCCGCTTTCTCACTCGCCGCGCGCAAGTTCGTGGCGACGCTGCTGACGCTGGGCACGGGCGGCTCCGGCGGGCTGGAGGCGCCGGTGGTGCTCATCTCCGAGGGCCTGGCGGCAGGCTTCTCGCGCGTGCTGCGCGTGCGCTCCGAGTACGAATTGCGCACCTACCAGCTCGCGGCCATCGCGGCGGCCGTGGCCACGCTGCTCGGAGCGCCCTTCACCGCCGCGCTCTTCGCGACCGAGATCGCCTACGGCGACCGCATCATCTACCGGAAGCTGGCGTACGCGCTGTGGGCGGGCGTGTTGGCGTTCTGGTTGAACACGCGGCTCCACGGGTACCAGCCGCTGTTCATCGGCCCGGAGCACTCGTCGGTCTACACCGGCGCGGAGTACGCGGCGGCGGCGCTGGTGGCGGTGGCCATCTCGGTGCCGGTGGCGTTGGGGTTCGGTCTGGGCATGAGCCAGCTGCAGGAGCTGGTGAAGCGCATGCGCCCGGCGTGGCACGCGGTGGTGACGTCGCTCGCGGCGGGTGGGCTGGCGTTGCTGTTGTGGTGGGCGGCGGGGCTGCGGCCGAGCCACGTGTTGGGCACGGGTGAAGAGACGCTCAAGCTCATCTTCGACGACGGCCCGGAGCTGGCGGCGTGGTGGCTGCTGGTGCTCCTGCTGCTCGGCAAGATGACGACGACGGCGCTGACGCTGGGCGGCGGCGGCTCAGCGGGGCTGTTGATTCCGTCGATGTATCTGGGCGGCGTCGCGGGAGCGCTGGTGGCGCGGCTGGTGAACCTGACGGGCCTGGCGCAGCTCGACCCGGCGCTGTTCGCGGTGGTGGGCATCGGGAGTTCTCTGGTGGCGGTGGTGGGCGTTCCCCTCGCGGCGATCGCGTTGGTCTTCGAGGTGTTCGGGAAAGCGTATGGACCGCCGGCGATCCTCGCGTGCGGCATCACCTATCTCGTGACGCTCAAGTTCAAGATCTACAAGCAGCAGCGCATGTCCGACGACCCGGAGGCCGACGAGACGAGCGCACGCCACACGGCCGAGCCTGAAGGGTGACTCACGCGCGAAGCCAGCTGCACGCGCATGGGTCTTCGGGGCGAAAGCAATCGCAGGGCGTCTCGGAGGTTGATCAGGAGTCACCTCCGCGAAGCGCTGCGGCAGGGGACGACGACGGGCGGGAGCTCGCGCATGGTGAAAACACCTTCTCCACAGCTGAAGAGGTTCGGGCGAAGTCGAGGGGCCGCGCGACAGGAGCAGCGCGTTCGCCCTCTCTCGCGAGTACCTTCACTCCATGCAACAGCGCGTGAACTTCATCACCCTGGTGGTCGCGGACGTCGAGCGAGCGCGGCGCTTCTACCTGCGCGGCCTCGGCTGGACGGCGGCGCTCGATGTGCCGGGCGAGGTCGTGATGCTGCACGTCGGCGAGAAGCTCGTGCTCTCGCTGTGGGCAGAATCGGCGGCGAACGCCGAGCTCGGGCCCGTCACGCGCGGCGGCACGCTGCCCTTCACGCTCGCGCACAACGTCGCGTCACCCGCGGAGGTCGACACAGTGTTGGAGACCGCGCGCGTCGCGGGCGCGAACGTGCACCCGGCGCAGCAGCGCGACTGGGGCGGGTACAGCGGCTACTTCACCGACCCCGATGGCTTCCGCTGGGAGGTGGCGTTCAACCCGCACCCCATCGGCGGGCTGACGCTGCCGTAATCACGGCTCCGAGTCTTCGTCATCGACGGGCACGCCGATGCGCGCGCCCTCGCGGGCCAGCACGTACCACTGGCGGCCCTGCTGCACGCGCTGACACAGCTCCTCGCGCTCCGCGGCCTCGAGCAGTCGGCTGAACGACGAGAAGCCGTGGTCGCGCTCGTCGAAGTCGGGCTCGCGGCGCACGATGGCCTCCTTGATGAACGACGGGTTGAGCGGGCCGGTGGCGCGCTCCAGGAGGCTGGCCAGCACGTCCTTCACGGTCTGCGGCAACACGCCCTTGGTCTTCGCGGGCGCGGCTGCCCGGGCCGGCCGCTCGGCCTTGTCACCCTTGTCAGGCTTCTCGCGCTTCTCGTCGCGCTTCTCAGACGCCGCGCGGCGCTCCGGCGTGCGCAGGTAGATGAACTCGTCGCAGGCCTTCACGAACACCGGGCTGGTCGACTGCTTCACGCCGAGGCCGATGACGTACTTGTCGTTCTCGCGCAGCTTGCTGGCCAGCGGCACGAAGTCGGAGTCACCCGAGGCGATGACGAAGGTGTCGATGTGCTCGCGCGCGTAGCAGAGCTCCAGCGCGTCGATGACCAGCCGCATGTCGGCGCTGTTCTTCCCGGCGCGCGTGGAGGGCGGCACCTCCACCAGCTCCACGCCGTGGTCGTGCAGGTGCTTCTTCGCTTCACGGAAGCGCGACCAGTCGCAGTACGCGCGGCGGAAGATGACCTTCCCCTTCTCGAGGAGCCGGTCGAGCGGCGGCTGCAGGTCGAAGCTCTCCGGGGTGATGCCGGTGTTGGTCACCAGGTTCTCGAAGTCGATGAACAAGGCGATGCGGCGTGCGGGCGTGTCGCTCATGCACCCTCCCTGACACGTTTTGCGACGGGACGGCGCGCTACTTCACGGCGTCCTTGAGGTCCTTGCCCACCTCTTTGAGGCCCTGCTTGATGTCCTTGCCGACTTCTTTCGTGGCGCTCTTCACGTCTTTGCCGGCCTTCTTCGCGGCGGGCTTCGCGTCCTTCACGCCCTGCTTCAGGTCGCGCCCCACCTGCTTGAGGTCGTTCTTCAGGCTGTCTCCGGCCTGCGCGGCGAAAGGAGTCACCAGCGCGACCAGCAACGCTCCAGTCAGTGCTCGGTTCATGGGTGGTTGCGTAACACGCGGCCCAGCGGCTTTCAGAACCGCACCAGCGACAACACCAGCTTCGCGAACGGGCCGTTCTCTGGAGCGCCCACGTCGCGCAGCACGCCGCCCAGGTTCAAGATTCCCACGAGGCCCAGCACCGCGACGAGCGTGCAGCTGATCAACACCGCGCGTGAGTTCCTCGGCCACGGTGTCGCGCCCAGCTTCAGCGCCGGCAGCGCGCGCTTCACGCCGATGATGAGGTGCACCGCGCCGGTGATGAACAGCAGCGAGTAGTACGGCCAGAAGTAGGCCGGCACCCAGCGGAAGGTGAAGGCCACGCCTTCGAAGCCGGGGAACACGCCGTAGAAGAACGACGCGCCGCGCGTGGCGACGATGTGCCCGAGGAAGAACGTGAGGAGGAAGTACGCGCTCCAGCGGTGTGCGCGCGTCTCGCCGCTCACCGGCGCCTTCGGTTGGCCGCGCCGCTGCACCATGCGCGCGACGCCGCAGCCGACGTGCACCAGGAGCGCTCCCAGCACCAGCACCTCGAGCGGCGCGAACTGGTAGCCCGCGCGCGCCGCGCGTTGAAACCCGTCGTACGTCTGCGGGCCCAGCGCCGCGAGCGCGGTGTTGAGGAGATGCACCACGAGAAAGACCGAGAAGAGGAGCCCGCTGAGGGCCTGCGTCCGAACCAGCTTCGACATGACGTGAGTGTCCTTTCGAACGCTCAAGACGACGCAGTCAGCTCGGGCGTGACAGCTGGTGCAGCTTGTCGGGGTTGAGCACCACCGACACGGTGAAGATGCGCGCGCCGTCGGTCTCGATGTCGAAGACGCCGGTCACCTGCCCCGCCGCGTCGAACGAGAGCAGCACCGGCGCGCCGTTCACCTGGCGCAGCTCCACGCGCGCGGGAGGCGTGCCCTTGCGCGCGATGCCCACCAGCCCCCGCGCCACGCGGTTCGCGCCGACGACCTCCTTGAGCGCCGCGCGCGTCTTGCCGCCCGCGTCGGTGCGCAGCACGGCGCCGTTCGCCAGCAGCTGCTCCACCTTCGCCACGTCGCCTTCCATCACCGACTGCAAGAACGTCATCAGCAACGTCTCGTGCGCCTCGCGCGACGCAGAGAACCGCGGGCGCCCTTCCCGCACGTGGGCGCGCGCGCGATGGAGCAACTGCCGCACCGCCGGCTCCTCGCGCCCCAGGGCCTGCGCGATTTCGGACGTCGAGTAGTCGAACGCCTCCGCGAGCACGAAGACCGCGCGCTCCAGCGGCGAGAGGCGCTCCAGCAACGTGAGGAAGGCCAGCGAGATGGTGTCGAGCGTCTCACCGGAGAGCGGGCCATCGTCGGTGGGCACCGGCTCCGGCAGCCACGGGCCGACGTACGTCTCACGCCGCACGCGCGCCGACCCCAGCACGTCGAGGCAGCGGTTGGTGAGCGCCTTCTCCAGCCACGCCTTCGGGCTGACGACCTCGACCCGCGCGGCGCGGAGCCACTTCTCGTGCGTGTCCTGCACGGCGTCTTCGGCCTCGGCCATGCTGCCCAGGAGCCGGTACGCGAGGGCCAGCAAGCGTGGCCGATGTTCGACGAACGGGTCGCTCATGCCCACCAGACGAACCAGCGCACGCGCCCGTGACATGCGCAAGCCCGCGACAACACTGAACATCGGTTCACATGTCAGACCCGGTTGGTACATCTCGCGGCATGAACAACAACTCGCGATTCAGCAGCTGGGTGGTGCGTGCGCGGGCGTGCTGCAAGGCCACCACCGCCATCGACAACGCGGCGGCGGCGGCGCACGAAGCCGAAGCGGTCAGCACCGAAGCGCAGGCCCTGGAGGCCGTGCGCGCGGCCGAAGCGGCGCTCCAGAAGGCGCGCGCGGCGGTGGAGGCGGCGATGCGCGCCCGCCGGCTCACCGCCGAGAGCCGCGAAGTCGTCTACGGCCTCGCGGCCTGACTCACGGCGCTTCGACGATGGGGTCGTTCCCGCACTCCTGCGGCGCGTCGTCGCGCGTCTTGGGCGGGTAGTACCAGTCGGTCACGCCGTCGCCGAGGTTGCAGCCGAACACCACGGTGCTGGTGTCGCAGCCGCCGGGCACCGCCGTCGCGCCGAGGCCCTTGCACGTCGCCTCGAAGCCGAAGCCCTGCAACCCGCGGCGCTCCTGACAGCGGTCCTCCGGGCCGTTGTTCAGGCCGTCCTTCACGGTGCGGAAGTCGCAGCCGGCGTCACAGCCCGTGAAGACGAACGAAGAGACCACTGCGACCGCCGACAGCATCAACAGACGTTTCATGTGGAGAGCCCCGAAGAGAGAGTTGCGGGGCGACTTTCCCATGCTTCCGCCCATGCCAACACCCTGAAAACACTGACGGATGCCGGTACTTGTCAGACCCCCTCGGTAGAACGTGCGCATGCTCAACACGACCCGTTTGCAGGCGGTCTCGTCGCTGGAGCGCTCACGCCGGGCGCTGCTGGAGGCCGCGAAGGAGTTCGTCGGCGCCGATGACGAGGCCGGGCGCATGGTGGCCGAGGCGCTGCGCCAGGCGGAGGCCGAGCTGCAGCGCGCGAAGGCCGCGCTGAGCGCTCCCTGAGTCAGCGCAGGAGCGCGCTGACCATCAGGTACAGCAGGAGCGCGATGACGCCGCCCATCACCGCGACGCCCACCCAGACCTCCAGCGTGCTCCCGTACATCAGCGGCGCCGACGGGCGCTGGCCGGCGGCGCGCAGCGTGCGCAGGTGCTCCTGCGCGGAGTCGAGGAAGCGGTGCAGCTCCTGCTCTTCGGCCCGCAGCTGCTGGAGCTCGACGTGGAGCGCGCGGTTCTCGTCTTCGGCGTCCGCGACGTCGCGCTCGAGCTGCGCAAAGCCCGCGAGCCGGCCGCCGAGCTCGTTCCGCAGCGCGAGCGCGCGCGCACCGGCGGCGCGTTGCAGCTCGTCCAGCTCTGCCGAGAGCTGCGCCTTCCGCTCCTCCAGCTCGGCGGTCTCACTCATGCGCGCCGCTCCACGGTCTCGCGATGTCGTTCGCGCGCGGCTGAAGAACCGAGCACTGGCTGCCGAGTTCGTTCTGTAGCGCACGCTCCCAACTCATGCGCGTCGCTCCGCGACGTTGCGCACGAGCGGCTGAAAGTCCGTGAGCAGGCCGCGGACTTCGTTCCGCCACGCAAGCGCACGCACCTCGGCCTCGCGACGTCGCGCACGAGCGGCTGAAAGCTGAGTCGACCGCGGAGTTCGTTCCGCCGCACACGCTCCACGCCTGCGCACCGCTCCGCGGCCTCGCGCACAAGCGGATAAAAAACCGTGAGCCGACCGCCGAGCTCGTTCCGTAGCGCACGCGCTCCATGCACGCGCGCCGCTTCGCGGCCTCGCGACGTCGCGCACGAGCGGATGAAAAAACGTGAGCCGGCCGCCGAGTTCGTTCCGTAGCGCACGCGCTCCACGCCTGCGCGCCGCTCCGCGGCCTCGCGACGTTGCGCCCGAGCAGCTGAAAGTCCGTGAGCCGGCTGCGGAGTTCGTTCCGCCACGCAAGCGCACGCACCCCAGCCACGCGGCGCAGTTGATCCAGCTCATGCATGCGCGCCGCTCCACGGCCTCGCGACATCGCGCACGAGCGGCTGAAAAACCGTGAGTCGGCCGCGGAGTTCGTTCCGCCGCGCAAGCGCACGCACCTCGGCCTCGCGACGTTGCGCGCGAGCGGCTGAAAATCGTGAGCCGGCCGCGGAGTT
>CAMLFP010000167.1 GCA_946479335.1 uncultured Archangium sp. | reverse complement strand
GTCGAGCTTCTCGCGCAGCGCCGCGGGCAGCTCGGGGCGCTCGTCCTTCATGCGCTGGCCCAGCGCGCGCGCCCGCCGGTAGTCACCCAGCGCCCA
Organism: uncultured Archangium sp.; assembly: GCA_946479335.1. The sequence goes on along the minus strand of CAMLFP010000167.1, from coordinate 11,174 downwards.
CAGCCGCGCGAAGAGGCGCTCCTGGTGCGGCCACGCGGTGGGGAACGGGAAGTCGAGCGCCTCGCCCTTCTGCGTCGCCCACTGCCAGTGCGCCTCGAAGTCTGCGCCGGTCGTCTGCTCGAGAATCGCCACCTCCACCTCCTCCAGCACCAGGCGCTCCGCCTTCTCCCACGGCTCGGCGAGCATCGACTCCAGCTCCGTCACTCCCGCGCCGCGCGACAACAGCGCGAGCGCCTTGATGCCCGGTGATGGCCGCTTCGCGAAGAGCGCGTCGAACACCGGCGCCGCCTTCGCCGGCGCGTCACGCCGGAGCACGAACGCGAGGCGCTCCAGCTCATCGACGGTCAGCGTCTCCGGCGCGCGCGCCCACTGCGCAGCCAGCGCTTCTTCTTCGCGGGTGAGCTCGTCCAGCGCGGCTTCCACCGCGTCACGCAGCGGCGCCACCTCGGCCAGCGGCGCGCCCTGCGCCATCGCGCGGTCCAGCAACACCAGCGCCTCACGCGCGGCGGGGGCGAGCTCGTCGACCAGCACGTCGCTCGCGTCGCGGAAGCGCACGTACGCCAGCAGCACCAGCCACTTCCACGGCGCGGGCTGCGGGGTCACCGCGTCGCGCAGCAGCGTCGAAGCCGAGGCCCAGTCATCGTCTTGCAGGTAGCCCTGAAGCCGCGAATCCAACGCGCCGGGGAGGCCATAGGGAGGTGCCAGGAAGTGCGCCATGGAGCCCAACCTAGGCACCACGGGCCGCGACGCCAGCGATTCCCCGCGGTTGGGCAGCAAATGCTTCGCACTCCTTGGCGAAGGCTAAATACTGTGTCAGATGCTGCACGCCCCGCCAGTCTTACGACAAACCCTCACGCCTTTAAGGAAAGCCATGACTGCCCCGCTCCGCGATTTCCTCGAGATTCCCTACGACGAGCTTGAAGAGAAGAACCTCGCCGTCAAGCAGGCGCGCATCAACCGGGAGAACCCGGAGAAGTTGAAGGAAGCGCGCATGAAGTACCTGACCGACGAGAAGCGCATCAAGGCGGTCACCGTGTGCTTCACCGACCTCGAAGGCCGGTTGCACATGCTCGACTACGACAAGAAGTTCCTCCTCAAGAGCCAGGACAACCTGACCTTCGACGGCTCGTCGGTGCGCGGCTTCTCGGCGCAGCACGAGTCTGACCTGCGCCTCTCCATCGACTGGGGCGCGTTCTACTGGTTGCCGTCAGACATCTTCGGCCCCGGCAAGGTGCTGGTGTTCTCCGAGGTGCTGGGCCGCGACGGCCTGCCCTACCCGTCAGACCTCCGCAGCCGCCTCAAGCAGTACGCCGAGGAGCTCTACAAGAAGGAGCAGACCGTCATCCACGTCGCGCCGGAGATTGAGGGCTTCCTCTTCAACGGCCGCGAGGCGGAGCGTCACTACTTCGAGAACGGCAAGTTCGAGTACGTGAGCATCGGCGGGTATTACCACTCGCTGCCGGGCGACAAGCTGCGCACGTTCATCGACACCGCCGCCGAGGTGCAGCGCGCGATGGGCTTCCAGAACGAGAAGGACCACCCGGAGGTCGCGCCGTCGCAGTTCGAGATGAACTTCCAGTACAGCGACGCGCTGATCACCGCTGATCAGGTGCAGCTCTACAAGCTGCTCGCGCGTCAGGTGGCCGCGAAGCTCGACTGCACCGCGTCGTTCCTGCCGAAGCCGGTGATGGGCGTGAACGGCAACGGCATGCACACCAACATGTCGTTCAACAAGGCCGGCAAGAACCTCTTCTGGGACGCGAAGGGCCAGGAGAACCTCTCGAAGGCCGGGTGGGACGCGATTGGCCGCATCCTCAACAACGCCGACGACCTCTGCCTGATTCTGAACCCGTCGGTGAACGCGTACCGCCGCCTCGACCCGCACTTCGAGGCGCCCAACCAGATCAAGTCGTCGGCCAATGACCGCGGCTCGATGGTGCGCATCCCCACCGGCAACGAGAAGTCGGCGCGCATCGAGGTGCGCAGCGTCGGCCCCGACGCGAACCCGTACCTGGTGTTCTACTCGCTGGCGCGCACCGCGCTCGAAGGGCCCGCGCCCGAGGCGGCAGACGAGAGCAAGCGGAGCCGCACGCGCTTCCTCCCCGACAACATCTACGACGCGATCCGCCTGTTCAAGGGCAGCAAGTACATGACGGAGCTGCTCGGCGAATCGGTGGCCACCAAGTACGCCGACGTGAAGCAGGCCCAGGCCGACCGCTGCCCGAAGGCGCTCGGCACGCTGGTGAAGACCGCCGAAATCCAGTTCCACCACGAGGTGCAGAACCAGTACCTGTGGAACCAGTTCTGAGACGCGCCAGCGCGTGAAGAACCACGGGGGGCTCGGCGACGGGCCTCCCGTTTCTTTTGGTGCCGACACCGGGAACGGCGCACCATCTGCGCGGGTTGTCACCCCACGTTGATCCACACGGATCTCCTTCGTCGCGCCCCGCGAGTCTCAGAGTTCTGAGAGGCCCGGAGGCGCTCAACCCGCTGAAATTCCCAGCTGAACGACTTGGCCCGGCGCTCGCATTCCCTGCCGCGCCTTCTGCTGCCTGGCCGGGACAACCATGGGGACCTTCATGAACAAGAAAGCACTGCTCGCCGCCGCTGCGCTCGCCGCTGCCGGCTGCGACAACAAAGAGACCAACCCGATTCCGCCTCCGGAGCCGGTCAACGACAACGTTGCGCTGCAGTCCTTCAGCGGCAGCAACGCCTGCGCCGACCTGGAGCAGTACCTCGAAGACACCGCCGTGCTGCAGATGCGCACGCAGCTCGAGGCGCAGCGCGACGGCGTGCCGTCGTGGGGTTGGTGGGGCGGCCCGTGGGGCTGGGGCCTCGCGGAAGACTCGGCGGCGCCCAACGCGGCGGCCGGTGGCGCGCAGACCCCGGCGCCGCGCGACTACACGACCACCAACAACCAGGTGGCTGGCGTCGACGAAGCCGACTTCGTGAAGAACGACGGCACGCGCATCTTCGCGCTCTCGGCCAACAAGCTGTACCTGGTGAAGAGCTGGCCGGCGGAAGAGATGAGCCTCCAGGGCGGGCTGCAGATTGAAGGCTGGCCGCAGGAGATGTTCATCGACGGCACCGACAAGGCGGTCGTCTTCTCGACCGTCTACCGCCAGTACCCGATGTCGCAGCAGTTCGGCGTCGCGTGCGACTCGCTCGACTGCGGCTACTACTACTCGAACACGGTGAAGGTGACCGAGGTCGACGTCAGCAACCCGCAGAACCTGCGCGTCACCAAGGAGACGTACCTCCCCGGCTACTACCAGTCGGCGCGGAAGATCGGCTCGTCGGTGCGGCTGGTGCTGTCGAACGACTTCAACTTCCCGCAGGGCTTCAAGTGGGGCCCTGACTGGCAGGAAGGGTTGTGGAACGACCCCATCCGCCTCCGCGCGGCGTACAACACCATCATCGCGCAGAACGAGACGCTCATCCGCCAGCAGACGCTCGCGAACTGGGTGCCGGCGGCCGTGGTGCGCCAGGGCGGCCTGGAGACGAAGGTGCAGCACCCGTGCAACGACTTCGCGCGGGTAAACGCGCCGACGCGGCTCGGGCAGGTCTCGGTGGTGACGCTCGACCTCAACGGCGGCACGTTGACGCGCAGCTCGATTCTCGCGGAGCCGGGTGAAATCTACGCCTCGCAAGACAACCTCTACGTCGCCACGCAGCACTGGTGGTGGTGGCCGGCGCCGGGTCAGCGCGACACGACGTACGTGCACAAGTTCGACATCACCAACCCGTCGAAGGCCCTCTACCGGGCGTCGGGCGTGGTCGACGGGCACATCCTCGACCAGTTCTCGCTCGACGAAGCAGCGAGCGGCGAGCTCCGCGTGGTGACCAACATCAACACCCGCGTGCCCGACACGCAGAACCCCGACAACTGGTGGGGCACCATCCAGACCACCAACCGGGTCTCGGTGCTGCGCGAGACGCAGGGCTACCTCGACGTCGTCGGCGCGACGGCTGACTTCGCGGCGGGTGAGACCCTCACGTCGAGCCGCATCATCGGTGACCAGGGCTACGTGGTGACGTTCCAGCAGGTCGACCCGCTCTTCACCTTCGACCTCTCGAACCCGGAGCACCCCACCAAGGTCGGCGAGGTCACCATCCCCGGGTTCTCGTCGTACATCCACCCGCTCGACGCGAACCACCTGCTGACCATCGGCACGTACCTCTCGCCGACGGGGGACTGGTCGGGCGCGCGCGTGCAGCTCGCCATCTTCGACGTGTCTGACCTGGCGCACCCCACGCAGACGTTCACGCAAATCGTCGGCACGGCGTACGGGTACAGCGAGGCGCAGTACGACCACCGCGCGTTCAACTACTTCGCGGCGAAGAAGCTGCTCGCGATCCCCTTCTACGATTACTCGTACAGCTACTCGAACGACTACGAGTACTGGAGCGGCTTCAAGTCTTCGCTGAAGGTGTACGGCGTCGACGCGGCCACGGGCTTCACGGAGAAGGGCGCCATCGCGTTCTCCGACCTGTACCAGACCGAGAACTACTACGGCTGGACCTACTACTGGGAGCCGTGGGTGCGCCGCAGCGTGATGGCCGACGACTACGTCTACGCCATCAGCGATGTCGGCGTGCGCGTGGCCAACGTGGCCGACCTCGGCACTCCGCTGAAGACCGCGCAGTTCAGCCGGTACCTGAACCAGCGCTGATCACCCGACAGCGCTGAGTTCTCCTCGGGAGGCCTGGTGACGGGCCTCCCGTTTTGCTTTCACCGTCTCCCGGCGCGGACGTGTGCTCGGAGGCAACTCCGCAGATTCGCTGCCGAATCAACTGGCCTCTCGTTTGCCAACGCCTCCGGGAAACCGCGCCACGCCGTGGCGCCTTTCCCTGGAGCGAACACATGTTTCGAGAGCTGCTGCTGGTGGTGAGCGTCGTCGTCGTTGGTTGTGGTGGTACCGAGGGAGGCACGGGAGGCGCGAACACTTCGTCACTCCCCGAGACGTACGGCCACGGCTGCGAGACCAACTCGGACTGCGGCGACATTCCGGGCGCGAGCTGCAACGGCGGCGGGAGCGGCCTGATGTGCATCTCCACGTGCAACGCGACGACGAAGTGTCAGGCAGGCACGATCTGCGTCGCGAACGGGTGTTCACAGACGTGCACGAAGGACGCTGACTGTCTCAACGGCGGTGCCTGCATCTTCAGTGACGACCTGAAGGCGAGCTTCTGCGGCTACGCGTCACAGGCGCCCATCGGCGCGCACTGCAAGCACGACTACGACTGCAGCCAGGGAGAGTGCATCACCACCACCCAACACCCCGACGGCTACTGCACGCGCTCCTGCGCCACCAACACCGACTGTGGCTATTCCGACGACGTGGTGTGCGTCCTCGAGAACGGCTCGAGCGGCGGGCGCTGCCACCCGACGTGCCTCTCGCCCGGCGGCAAGAGCAGCTGCACCAATGAGTCGATGTGCAGGTCGCTCGACAACGAGTCCTTCGGCTTCTGCGACTGACGCTGAACGCGCAAGCAGTGACGGGGAGGCCTGGTGACGGGCCTCCCGTTTTTTGGGCAGGCGCACACATTGTACAAACCTTGAACATCGCAGCCCGGCTGGTTACGATTGCACCATGTTCGAAGGCTTCGCGAACGTGTGGACACCGGTGACGCGCTCGAGGCGACTCGGGAAGAAGCCGCTGTCGCTGACCGTGGCCGGAGAGCCGGTGGTGTTCTTCCGCGACGAGAAAGGCGCCGTGCACGCGCTGCTCGACCGCTGCCCGCACCGCGGCGCGAAGCTGTCACTGGGCGAGGTGAAGGATGGCTGCCTCGAGTGCCCCTTCCACGCGTGGAAGTTCGGCGGCGACGGCGAAGTGCGCGAGGTGCCGCTCAACCCCGACGCGAAGCGTGAACGCCTGTTCGCCACCAGCTTCCCCGCGCGCGACATCGGTGGGCTGCTGTGGCTCTACACGGCGCCGCGCCGCGCGAACGAGCCGGTGCCTGAACCGCAGGTGCCCGACGCGCTGACGATGCCGGGCGTGGCGCGGACGTACCTCGAGGTCGAGTGGAACGCGCACTGGACGCGGGCGATGGAGAACATGCTCGACAGCCCGCACGTGCCCTTCGTGCACCGCAAGACCATCGGGCGCTTCGTGCGGCCGTACCTCAAGCCCGACTCGCGGATGGACATCACCTGGGAAGACGCGCCCTTCGGCGGCACGACGCGCGCGGTGGTCGACGGCCGCGAAGACTCCGGCGCGATGCTGGAGTGGTTCAAGCCGAACATCATGGTGCTGCACATCCCCATCCCCGGGAAGGTATTCCGCATGCACGCGCTCTGCGTGCCCATCGACGCGACGCACACGCGCATGGTGGTGGTGGGCGCGCGCAGCTTCGCGACGCTGGCGTTGCTCAACCCGCTCTTCAACCTGTCGAACCGGCGCATCGTGAATGAAGACAAGGCGGTGGTGGAGAGCAGCCAGCCCATGGAGGTGCCGCCCGCGAGTGAGGAAATCTCGGTGCGCACCGACCGCGCGACGCTGCAGTTCCGGAAGTACTACCGCGAGACGCTCAAGCCCTCGTCGGCCACGGCTGCGCGACAGCACCCGCCGGCGCCGACGTCCGCAGACGGGCCGGTCGCGGTGACCACCGCGGAAGACACGCCTCGCGCACTGAAGTCGGCGACGGCGTAGCGCCGCGCGAACTTCTCAGCCCTGAAAACGGTACAGCGGCGCGTCGGTGCCCTGCCCCGGCCAGCTCGTCAGGTCGACGTCGCGGCGCCGCAGCACGCCCGCCAGCAGCCCCTGCACGAAGGCGAAGTGCTCGAAGAAGCACAGCGGCGCGGAGAGCGTCGACGGCGCGCGCAGCAGCGACTGGTTCGGCGGGAGCATCGAGGTGAAGCGCTTCCACAGCTCCGGGGCGTCGTCACCGCGCGTCAGCGCCAGCCACGGGCCGCTCTGCTTCGCGTGCTGTTGCCAGGGGCCGTGGGCGACCTCCAGCAGCTCCCAGCACGGCGGCGCCTCGACCCACCACGCCTCCATCCACGTCCACAAGATGGACTCCAGCGCGCGCGCGTACCAGCCGCACGAGACCAGCGGCGGGCGCGTCGACTCCAACGGCCACTCGGCGGCGGTGGCGAAGCCGGCGTCGAGCGCGCGCTGCATCGCCTGGGGCACGAGGGCGCACTCCGGCGGCAGCGCGGCGCCGTTGCCGGCCCACGCCAGCTTCAGCAACGCCGCGGTCGACGCGAGCGGGCCCATCACGCGCACCAGCAACCCGCGCTCCTCGGCGGGGGGCAGGGTCCACACCTGGCCGCCCGCCTTGCGGAACGTGTCGAGGCGCGCGTCGGTGGCGGGCAGCGAGGTGAGCAACAGCGCGTGCTGGAAGCTCTCCGCGCGCTGCAGCGCCAACACGGCGTTGGGCGAGAGCTCCTGCGAGAGCAGCACCAGCGTCTTGCCCTGGAGGTCGATGTCGCGGTGGAGGAAGTCGGAGAGCGGCTGCACCGAGACGCGCAGGCGCAGCTCGTGGCGCAGCAGCTGCTCGGCGGTGCGCGCGGTGGCCTCCGACGCGCCGATGCCGGTGAAGACGAGGCTGGTCTCGCTCCAGGGAAAGAGGCCCTTCGGCATGGGCAGCGCGAAGACGTCACCCACCACCTGCGGCCCCCGCCGTACGCGCGCTTCGAACTCTGTCACCGAAGGGTGCATCGCCTCGATTGGTAGCCCAAAACGTTGCGGAGCGTCCGCGTAAACACCTTTGCCATCACCCCCGGGAGACGACGCGCCGGCCGAGTACGACACTGTGGCATGCGAATCACCTCTCCGAAGACGAACGTCATGACGTTGGGCGCGGTGGGCACGAAGGTCGAAGACCTCGAGAAGAAGCTGAAGGTGCGCGGGTACCTGAAGGGCAAGGTCGACAACACCTTCGACGCGCGCACCGCCGAAGCCGTTACCGCCTACAAGAAGGACCACGGCTGGAAGGGCGCGAACCCGGCGGGCGTCGCCGGCGGCAAGATCTCCGACAAGCTGCACCTCAAGGGCACGTTCCGCCCGGGCAAGCCCGACAAGGGCGGCGAGACCCCGCGTTCGATGAAGGGCGGCACCTACAACTGCCTGCGCGACCGTGACCCGGCGACGGTGAAGAAGGTGGTCCAGGGTTTCCTGAAGCAGGGGAAGTTGGACTTCCTCCAGGTGCAGGAGATCCAGCAGTACCACAAGGCGCTGGGGAGCATCCCCGGGTACCACCTCGTGACCTTCCCCGGCTCGAAGGACCACGGCGAATCGGGCGTGCTGGTGCGCGACGGCCTCAAGGAGTCGAACCGCGAGTCGATCCAGAGCACCAAGAGCTACTTCACGACCAACGGCTCCGTGGCGCAGCCGCGCGCGGCGACGGCGGTGAAGCTGGCCGGCTGGCTCAACGTGGCGTCGGTGCATTCGCCGCCGGCCATCGACTTCGTCAACGGTCACGCCGTGGGCCCCGAGCGCCGCGTGCAGAGCTACATCGACCTCTCCGAGCACATGGTGGCGTACGCGAAGGCGCACAAGGGCCAGTCGATTCTCTTCGGCGGCGACTGGAACGAGGGCTCGCGCTCGACGGGCTACGGCTCGCCGTCGTGGATCGCCGAGAAGGCCGGCATGAAGAAGGCCGGCAACGGGCGCATCGACTGGGCCATGGCGAAGGGCGCGAAGATCACCAACGTGAAGGTCGGCCCGCACGGCGGGTCTGATCACCGCCTCGTCACGTACACCGTGAAGCGCTGATCACCGCGTCTGCTTCATCGCGCGCAGGTACGCCAGCACCGCGGTCAGGTCGTCGTCGCTCAGCTCGGGCGACGGCGGCATCACCGAGATGCGGAACTGCCCGGGGTTGCGAATCCACGCGCGGAGGAACGGCTCGTCGCGGTACTCGGTGACGTTCATCGGCACGTTGAGCTCCGGGCCCACGCGGCCGCCCTGCTGGTTGAGCGCGTGGCACTTCACGCAGTGCTCCTTGAAGAGTTGAAAGCCGTGCTGCACCTGCGCGTCACCCGCGGGCGGCACCAGCTTCGGGAAGACCTTCTCGAACTTCTCCGCCGCGATGCTGGCCAGCGCCCACGGACGCGGGTGCGTGGTGAGGTCGGGCTGGTCCTTCCACACCATGTACCAGGGCCCCGGGTTGACCTGCTTCGCGCCGATGGGCGCCCACGCGCCGTCGGCGTCGGCGTACGCGAGGTACGCGCCCTCGAGCAGCTTCGCGCCGTTCACCGGCACCGTGTAGCCGTCGCTCGCGCGCAGGAGGAACTCCTCCTTCGCGAGGTCGACGTCGGGGTACGCCAGCTTCAGCACCGGGACCAACGGCAGCGCCTCGAAGGTCTTCTCGCGCTGGTAGTACGGGTCGAAGCCGCGCACCGTCTCGCTGGCGACGAGTGACTTGAGCTGCCCCAGCGTGAAGGTCTTCGCGCCGACGGTGAGTGTCGCGCTGTTGTCTCCGACGGCGGGGGCGTGCGCACAGGCGGCAATGATGAATGCGGCGAGTGCGGCCCTCACCCCAACCCTCTCCCGTGAACGGGAGAGGGGGCTCGTGTGATGTGCGACCGTCATGCGCTCTGCTCCTGGCGTGCGGCGAAGATGAGGAAGAGCCCGTAGTACAGCGCGTTGGGCACCAGCCGCAGCCAGTACGCCCACGTCGCGCCGGAGAGGAGCAGCACGTCGCTCAACACCCACAGCGCGTACTGCACGAGGAAGAACGCCAGCACCGAGGTCGCCTTCCACGTGCGCGCGTAGCGCGTCGCCAGCAGCGCGCACGCCAGCACCACGAACAACGTCTCGTACACGAGGAAGATGTGGCGGGTCTGCGGGAAGTACTGCGGCAGCGCCTTGAGCGTGATGGCCTGCGCGACGGGCACCACGAAGCTCCACGCGACGGCGCGGAGCCCCGCGCGCGCCCACGACGTCTCGCCGCGCCACTTCTCGAGCAGCACGAACATGCGCGCGTCGCCGGAGATGACGAAGGCGATGGAGAGGTTGCGCGCCAGCAGCGAGCCCGGGTCGAACGGCGAGAGCCCGCCGGTGAGGAGCGCGTCGAGCGCCGTGGCGAAGGTGAGGAACAACAGCACCCCCTTCGTCGCGCGGTCCTTCACCGTCAGCGCGATGAAGACCACCGCCAGCGCGCACAGCGCCCACGCCATGCCCGGGTGGTGCCACGCGGAGTCGTAGAATTCCTGGCCCGTCATGCGCGGCTCAATACACGCCCCTCGGGTTCTCCGGGGCCTCTTCATCACGCGGCCCGGTTCAGACAGGGTGGGCCCATGCCCAGCTACTCATCGGTCACCATCGAGAAAGACGCCCAGCACCCGCGCATCGCGAGGCTGCTGCTGAACCGCCCGGCGCGCTTCAACGCCATCAACGAAGAGATGCCGCGAGAGCTCCGCGCGGCGGTCGAGTGGGCCAACGCCGACCCCGAGGTGCATGTCATCATCGTGGAAGGCGCGGGCAAGGGCTTCTGCGGCGGCTACGACCTCTCGTATTTCGGCTCCGGCGACATCGACCACCCGTGCCAGCAGGAGAAGGCCCCGTGGGACCCGATGGTCGACTTCGCCTTCATGAAGCGGAACACCGACGACTTCATGTCGCTGTGGCGCAGCGCGAAGCCCACCATCGCCAAGGTGCACGGCGCGGCGGTGGCCGGCGGCTCCGACATCGCGCTGTGCTGCGATTTGCTGGTGATGAGCGACGACGCGCGCATCGGCTACATGCCCACGCGCGTCTGGGGCTGCCCCACGACCGCGATGTGGACCTTCCGGCTCGGGCCGCTGCGCGCCAAGCAGATGATGTTCACCGGCGACACCATCGACGGCCGCACCGCGCACGCGTGGGGGCTCGCCAACGACGCGGTGCCGGCTGATCAACTCGACGCGCGCGTGCTGGCGCTGGCCAACCGCATCGCCTCGGTGCCGTCGAGTCACCTCGCGATGCACAAGCTGGTGGTGAACCAGGTGATGCAGACCATGGGCCTCGAGCAGACGCAGACGCTCGCGACGCTCTTCGACGGCATCACCCGCCACAACCCCGAAGGCCTCTGGTTCCGCCGGTACGCGCAGGCCGAGGGATTCAAGGCGGCGGTCGAGTGGCGCGACAGCGGCCGACCGATTCCCGAAGGCGACGAGGCGCGCGAGAAGATTCGCGAGCTGGAGAAGCGCTGACCGTTCCCCCCGTGGAACGCAGTGGTGCAGGTGA
>CAMLFP010000166.1 GCA_946479335.1 uncultured Archangium sp. | reverse complement strand
TGCTGGAGGTGCTGCTGCTCCAGAAGGAGACCGGCCTCTTCAACGGCACGCTGCACGGCGACTCGAAGCTCAAGCTCATCGTGGTGCCGCTGTTCGAGACCATCGGCGACCTCCGCAACGCCGCGCGGGTGATGAAGGAGTTCTTCGCCATCCCCGGGGTGCTGCCGCTGCTGGAGCGCTCCGGCGGCGAGCAGGAGGTGATGCTGGGCTACTCCGACAGCAACAAGGACGGCGGCTTCTTCACCAGCAACTGGGAGCTGTACCGCGCGGAGATTGCGCTGCGGCAGCTCTTCCATTCGCTGCGCACGCCGCTGCGCATGCGGCTCTTCCATGGGCGCGGCGGCACGGTGGGGCGCGGGGGCGGGCCGGCGTACGAGGCGATTCTCGCGCAGCCGCCGGGCACCGTCGGCGCGCAGTTCCGCCTCACCGAACAAGGCGAGGTCATCGCCTCGAAGTACGCGCACCCGGAGAACGGCCGCCGCAACCTCGAGGTGCTGGTGTCAGGCGTGCTGGAGGCGACGCTGCGGCCCGAAGCCAACGACGTGCCGCGCGCCTTCCTCGACGCCGCGGAGAAGCTCTCGCAGGCGGGCATGAAGGCCTACCGCGCGCTGGTGTACGAGACGCCGGGCTTCGTCGACACCTTCTACGAGGCGACGCCGATTCAAGAAATCGCCGGCCTCAACATCGGCTCGCGGCCCGCGTCGCGAAAGAGCACCCGCGCCATCGAAGACCTCCGCGCCATTCCGTGGTCGTTCAGTTGGGGCCAGACGCGGGCCAGCATCCCCGCGTGGTACGGCTTCGGCTCGGCGGTGACGGCCTTCCTCGACGCGGGCGCGCACCAGGGCCAGGCGAAGGTGGAGCTGCTGCAGCGCATGGCGCGCGAGTGGCCGTTCTTCCGCGCGCTGTTGTCGAACCTCGACATGGTGCTGGCCAAGAGCGACCTCGGCATCGCGCGCCGCTACGCGACGCTGGTGAAGAACAAGAAGCAGGGCCACGCGGTCTTCGCCCGCATCGAGCAGGAATGGCGGCGCACCACCGACGCGCTGGCGCTCATCACCGGCGAGACGGCGCGGCTGGCGAACAACCCGGCGCTGGCGCTCTCGCTCAAGCACCGCTTCCCGTACATCGACCCGTTGAACCACCTGCAGGTCGAGCTGCTCCGGCGCGTGCGTGACGCGGGCGACAAGCCCGTCAACGAGCGCGTGCGGCGCGCGGTGTACATCACCATCAACGGCGTCGCGGCCGGCCTGCGCAACAGCGGCTGAGTTTCGCGGCAGTGTCTCATTCCGCACGTCTCGAAAACCCGCGCTTGGCCGCACGCATCCCCCGTGGCAGGTCGGCGTGGTTTCTGCATTGAGAGGTTCCGTGGCTGAAGCAGCACTCGTTTTTTCGCAGACCGTCGAGGGGCTCTTCCGCGCGTTGGGGCCGCTCGACGCCAACACCCGCGAGAAGTTCCGCGCCCTCGGGTTCGACCCGGCGCGCCTCGAGCCTGCCTACCCCGTGGAGCGCTACGTCGCGCTGCAACGCCTCGCGGTGGAGCTCTTCGCGGGCGACGTGCCCTTCTCGCTGGGCATCGAGACGCTGGGCCGCCGCTTCGTCGACGGCTACGGCGAGACCCTCATCGGCCGCGCGGTGTTGGCGAGCCTCAAGCTCCTCGGCCCGCGGCGCACGCTGGAGCGCCTCACGCGCACGCTGTCGACCGGCACATCCTTCTTCGAGACGAAGCTGACGCAGCCCTCACCGGGCGTGTGGCAGCTGTGGCTCAACCGCGTCACCTACCCCGGCTGGTACGTCGGCCTCATCCGTCGTGGGCTGGAGCTCGCCGGCGCGAACGACATCGACCTCAAGGTGCTGCACCACGAAGGGCCCGGCCTGGGCCTCACGTTGGAAGTGCGCTGGCGCTGACTGGTGAAGCCCGGCAGTGTGCCGCGACGTCATGCCCCGGCAGCGCCTCTGCATCCTCTCGCGCAGGAAATCGCTCTATTCCACCCGCCGCCTCGTCGAGGCCGCGCGGCAGCAGCGGGCCAACCCGCTGGTGATGGACACCCTGCGCTGCACGATGGTGGTGGCGCCGACGGGCAACACGCTGCAGTACCGCGGCGCGGAGGTGAAGGGGCTGTCAGCGGTGATTCCCCGCATCGGCGCCAGCATCACCAGCTACGGCATGGCGGTGGTGAGCCACCTCGAGACGATGGGCGTGCCGGTGGTGAACCCCGCGGGCGCCATCGCGCGCAGCCGCGACAAGCTGCGCTGTCTGCAGTTGCTGGCGCAGCAACACATCGACGTGCCGCGCACGGTGATGGCGACGCAGGGCGCGAGCCTCAAGCGGCTCCTCGAGTCGGTCGGCGGGCTGCCGTGCATCATCAAGCTGCTGCGCGGCACGCAGGGCGTGGGCGTGATGCTGGCCGACACGCGCGCCGAGGCAGAGACGATTCTCCAGACCTTCTGGGGGCTGGGGCAGGACGTGTGCCTCCAGGAGTTCGTGCGCGAATCGCGCGGCCGCGACGTGCGCGCGCTGGTGGTGGGCGACGAGGTGGTGGGCGCGATGCGGCGGCAGGCGAAGTCGGGCGAGTTCCGCAGCAACATCCACCGCGGCGGCGAGGGCAAGTCCATCAAGCTCGACGGCGCCTACGTGGAGGTCGCGGTGCGCGCGGCGAAGGCCGTGGGGCTCTCGGTGTGCGGCGTCGACATGCTCGAGGGCAAAGACGGCCCGCGCGTGATGGAGCTCAACTCGTCGCCGGGCTTTGAAGGGCTCGAGCAGGCGACGGGCAAGGACATCGCCGGCGCCATCGTGCGCCACGCGCTGTCGTTGCACGGCTGAGACGCCGCGATGGTGCGGGTGCACCTCGCGCTGTCGAACTTCGTCTGCTGCACCATGCGTTGAAAACGACTCATGGTGCAGCAGACGATTTGCGAAACGCGCCGGGCGCCGTCCCGTGCGGGAAACTCAGGCGTTCGCGGGGCGCCGGCGCGCGGTGTTGAACGCCACCAGCACCAGCAGCAGCGCCGCGCCGCCGTAGAAGCGCACCGTGAGCGCCTGCGCCGAGGGGAAGAGGAAGTACGCCAGCACCATCGCGTAGACGGGCTCCAGCGAGACGGCGAGCGCGAGCGTGTACGGCTTCAAGGTCTGCAGCACGCGCAGGCTCCACAGCCACGGCAGCACCGTGCACCCGATGGACAGCACCAGCAGATACGCCGCGTCGCGGCCCGACAGCGCCCACGGCGCCACGAAGTCGCCGGGCCGCGCGAAGAAGAAGAGCGTGGCGAAGCCCAACGCCAGCAGCAGCTCCCAGAAGGTCATCACCTCGCCCGCGCACTCACGCGCCAGCCGCCCGTTGAGCGCGCCGAAGGCCGCCGAGAACAGCGCGCTCCCCAACCCCATCGCGAGCCCCAGCGAGTCGGCGTGCGTCTCGAGCTTTACCAGGAAGCTGACGCCCAGCATCACCCCGAAGCCCACCAGCAGCTCGCGCACGTCGGCGCGGCGCTTGAAGACCAGCGGCTCGATGAGCGCGGTGAAGAAGGTCGTCGTCGACAAGCACAGCACCGACACCGGCACGCCCGCGTACTTGATGCCGCCGTAGAAGAGCAGCCAGTGCGCGGCCACGAAGAAGCCGACCAGCGCGAAGCGGCGCGCGACGCCGCCGGGCACGCGAAACGGCAACCGCCTCCACGCGATGATGGCCGGCATCACCAGCACCACCACCAGCACGCGGTACCAGACCAGCGGCACCGCCGAGATGGAGATGAGCTTCCCCAGGATGGCGGTGAAGCCCCACACGAACACCGTGAGGTGCATCAGCGCGTGGGCGGCGGGAGGAGACAGCGGTTGTTTCAAGACGGCGCCGTCTAACGCGCCCCCGGTTTTCACGCATCGACTCGCGCGGGCGCGGGGCATAGCTTCCGCGCGCGATGTCGAGCTCCATCAAGGCCGTGCAAGACGAGATCCTCACCAGCCCGGGCGAGGGCGACTTCCTCGACCCGTTCGGCGAAGGGCACATCACCACCACGCACACCCTGGTGGTCGAGAACCGCACCACGCTCAAGGTGCGCAAGTGCCGGCTGTCGGTCTCCGGCGGGCCCGACCTCGGCAAGGAGGTCATCAGCGACAAGGAGCGCCTGCGCGTCGGCGCGCACTCCAGCAACGACCTCATTCTGGTGGAGGACCGCACCGCCAGCCGTCACCACTTCGAGATCCAGTACACCGACCGCGGCTACCTGGTCATCGACCTGAACTCGACCAACGGCACGTGGCTCGACGGGCGGCGCATCGAGCGCGCATACCTCTCGCCGGGGAGCCAGATTCGCGCGGGGCAGTCGACGCTGACGTTCTCGCCCATCGACGAGGAGGTCACCGTCGAGCCCGACCGTGACGGCGAGCTGTGCGGCATGGTCGGCCAGTCGCCGCGCATGCGGCAGATCTTCGGGCTCATCCGCAAGATCGCCCCGATGGACGTGTCGGTCATCATCCAGGGCGAGACCGGCACCGGGAAGGAGCTGGTGGCGCACGCCATCCACGAGCTGTCGTCGCGCAAGGCGGGCCCGCTGGTGGTGTTGGACTGCGGCGCCATTCCTCCCAACCTCATCGAGAGCGAGCTGTTCGGCCACGAGAAGGGGGCGTTCACCGGCGCGACGGCGGCGCGGCCCGGCGCCTTCGAGCGCGCGAACGGCGGCACCATCTTCCTCGATGAGCTGGGCGAGCTGCGCACCGACCTCCAGCCGAAGCTGCTGCGCGTGCTGGAGAACCGCGAGGTGCGGCGCGTGGGCGCGAACGAGACCGAGGAGGTCGACGTGCGCGTCATCGCCGCCACCAACCGCGACCTCGCGAAAGAAATCGAAGCCGGGCACTTCCGCGAAGACCTCTTCTTCCGGCTCTCGGTCATCACCATCCAGGTGCCGCCGCTGCGGCAGCGGAAGGAAGACATCCCCTTCATCATCAAGAAGGAGCTCGCCGACCCCGACATCGTCGCGCGGCACGGGCGCAAGCAGGTCACCGCCGCGGCGATGAGCGTGCTGATGGCGTACTCGTGGCCCGGCAACATCCGCGAGCTGATGAACGTCATCTCGCACGTGTTGACCTTCAGCGAGGGCAACGACATCGACGTGCAGCACCTCCCCGCGCGCGTGCAGGGGCAGCAGGTCGAACAGCCGCTGCCCTTCAACGAGCACCTCTCATTCAAGGACGCCAAGGAGCAGCTGCTGGAGAACTTCGAGCGCGAGTACCTCACTCAGGTGCTCAAGCGCTGCGACGGCAACATCAGCCGCGCGGCGCGCGAGTCGGGGCTGCACCGCAAGTCGATTGAGCGGCTGGTGAAGAAGTACGGCCTCGACGCGAAAGCGATGAAGCAGAAGTAGGAGGAGCGAAGCGGTCGGTGCGCCGTTGCGCCGACTCAGCGACGAGAAGCGCAGCGCCGAGTCGCCCAGCGGAGCGACCAGAAAACCCGAGCTAAGCGGTCAGCGCGACGTTGCGCCAACTCAGCGACGAGAAGCGCAGCGCCGAGTCGCCCAGCGCAGCGACCAGAAAACCCGAGCGTAGCGGTCGGCGCGCCGTTGCGCCGACTCAGCGACGAGAAGCGCAGCGAGCGGAAAGAACTGCGCCCCTCACCCCTCGCTGCGCGAGACCCTCTCCCCGAGGGAGAGGGGCAGTTACTGCTTCGGGCACTCCGCCTTGCACTGCGTGTTCTTCACCTCGCAGGCCTTCATGCACTCCAGCATCTTCTTGCCGTCCTTCGACTCGGCGCTGCAGGGCTTCATGCACTCCGAGGCGGAGACGTTGCACTTCGTCTGGCACTGATTGGCGTTGGCCGGCTGCGGCGCCGGCGTCTCCCCGAAAGCCAGCCCGGCGAACATCACGACCCAGAGCGTCATGGTGCGCAGTCTAGCCATGCCCAGCAAAACGCGCTCGCGGTCAGAAACTTCAAGCGCTATGCGCGACTCCACGATGGCCACCAGGAAGAAGACGCCCGCGAAGAAGAAGCCCGCCGCCTCGAAGTCGCCCGCCAAGAAGAAGGTCGCGGCGAAGAAGGCCCCCGCGAAGAAGGTGGCCGCGAAGAAGCCCGCCGCCAGGAAGGCCACCGGCAAGAAGACGGCCGGCAAGAAGGCCCCCGCGCGGAAGGCCCAGCGCGTCACGAAGCGCCCGGCCCTCAAGCGCGCCGCGCCGAAGAAGAAGGTCGTCAAGGCCGCGCCGAAGCGCCAGGTCGTCGCCGCGCCCGAGGCGCTCGCGCTCGCGCGTGACATCGCCACCGTCGCCGCTGACAAGAAGGCGCAGGAGGTGTTGATCATCGACACCCGCGAGCGCGCCTCGTCGGTCGGCTACGACTACCTCGTCATCGCCTCGGGCGACTCCGACCGCCAGCTGGTCGCGATTCAGGAAGGCGTCGACGAGCTGCTCAAGCCGCGCGGCAAGCGCGCCGCCTCGGTCGAGGCCTCGCCCGACTGGCTGTGCGTCACCTACGACGATGGCGTCATCGCGCACTTCTTCACGCCTGACCGCCGCGAGCAGATGGACCTCGAAGGCCTCTGGGCCGCCGCGCCGCGCGTGTCGTGAAGCTGACCTTCCTCTCCGTGGGGAAGGAGCGCTCCGGCCTCTTCCTCCCCGGCGTCGAGGAGTACAGCGGCCGGCTTTCGCGCGCTCACAAGGTGCAGCTCGTCGAGCTGCCCGAGTCGCGCAGCACCGGCGCGCAGGCGAAGGAAGACGAAGGCCAGCGGCTGCTCTCGAAGTTGTCACCGCGCGACGTGCTGGTGGCGCTCGACGAACGCGGCAAGCACCTCTCGAGCGTCGACTTCGCGAAGTGGCTCGGCAAACAACAAGACGCGGCGCGCGACGTGGCCTTCGTCATCGGCGGCGACGAGGGGTTGTCTGAAGCGGTGCGCGCGAAGGCGGGCCTGGTGCTCTCGCTCTCGGCGATGACCCTGCCCCATCGGCTGGCGCGGCTCGTGTTGCTCGAGCAGGTGTACCGCGCGTTCTCGATTCTTCGTGGCGAGCCGTACCACAAGGCGTGAAACCCACGAGGTGGATCGCGTAAGTTGCCCGCGCTCCCGATGCCGCTTCACGTCGCCGTACTCCAGGACCGATTTCGCGCCGCGGTGATGGGCTTCGCCATCGGTGACGCGATGGGCTTCCCGCTCCGTGGGTTGCCGGCGCCGGCCCTGCTGCGGGGCGCGCCGACGGTCGAAGACTTCATCGCGCGGCCGCGCGGCGGTTTCCCCAAGGGGCAGTTCAGCGACGACACGCAGATGATGATGGCGGTGGCCGACGCCGTGGTGCGCGAGAAGCGCATCGACGGGCGCGCCGCCGCGCAGCACCTCTCGTGGCTCTGGCAGGAGGGCACCGTGCTGCAGCCGCCTCCCTCGGCGACGCAGGCCGCGAATGCGCTGCTGGCCGGCACCCCGTGGATGTCGGCGGGCGCGCCCATGGGCGTGGTCGACCCGTCGTCGCTCTCGCGCGGCGTGGTGGCGGGCCTCTCGAGCGAGACCACCCCGACGCGGCTGGCGCACGACGCGCACGCGCTGACGGTGATGACGCACAAAGACCCGCTGTGCGCGGCCGCCGTCGCCGTCTTCGCGCGCGCGGTGCAGCTGGGCCTCTCGGGCGAAACGCACTCGGCAGACAACTTCTGCGCCCAGCTCGCGCAGGCCGCGCGGCACCACAGCGCGGAGCTGGCCGACGAGGTCTACTACCTCCCGCGCGCGCTCGACTGGGAGCCCACCCGCGCGTTGGTGGCGTTGCGCCGGGTCGGCGTGCCGGTGAACTACGACTTCGACACCGGCATCCCCCCGCACGTGACGCCGGTGCTGCTGACGGGCCTGTACGCGTTCTTGAAGGCGCCGGGCGATTTCCGCCAGGCGTTGGCGCTGGTGCTGAAGGCGGGCGGAGAGGTCGACATCGCGGCCGGCGTCACCGCGGCCGTCTGCGGCGCGCACGTGGGGCTCGAGGGCATCCCCCCCAAGCTGCGCAAGAACGTGATGTACGGCGAGTCGCTGCTCGAGGTGGCCGACCGGCTCTTCGACCTGAAGCTCTCGCGCGCGCCGGTGCTGACCAGCGCGTTCGCCACCGTGCGGCGCTGATCAGCCTCCACCCTCGGAGCGCTCGAGCGGTCGTAGATTTCTGAGGTGGGTGCGGCGCACTCCGGAAGCAAATCAATCACTTCCGGGCCGGTACACGGCTTGCTCACCCGCCTGCCCGTGCGTTTCGTCCCTCTCCTTTTCGTCGCCCTCTTCGTCGCGTGTGGCGCCCCGCCGATGCCCGGTGTCGACGGCGGCCACGACGCGGGGCCCGATGTCGGCGCGACCGACGGAGGCCTCGACCTCAACGACGTGAGCTGGTTGTTCCCGTTGCCGACGGTGCCCGGCGACCTGCTCTCGCTCGACTCCGCGGGGCCACGGGGCGCGCTGTTGCCGCGCGCGCTCTACGACGGGCTCCCCGCGATGCTGCCCGGCGGAGACGCCGGCGTGCACGACGACTTCCGCGTCATCGGCGCGCGCGTCGACCCCTGCTTCCCCACCGACGCGCAGAACTCCGGGTGCAGCCGGCAGATTCGCATCGTGGCGCAGCCGGTCACGTACGCGTCGCTGCTGCCGACGACGGAGGACGCCACCATCCACCTCTTCTTCGACCTGAGCGAAGCCGACTGGGCCGACGTGGAGGCCACCGTCGACGAGCTCCACGCGCTGACGGCTGGCGCGACGCGCGGCAAGGCGCTCGACATCCACCCGGTGCTCAAGACGCAGGGCCTCCGGAGCGCCTACGCGTTGAAGCTCAAGGACCTCATCACGCGGCTGTGCGGCGCGCAGACGTTGACCCGCGTGGCCTTCATGCGGCTGGTGCAGACCGACGTCGCGTGGAGCTTCGGCGCGTTCAACGTCAGCAACGGCGCGCTGGTCGACGACACCATCCCCCGGCTCGACACGCTGTCGGTGCAGGGCGTGCAGGAGTTCGGCAACGACGCCTTCCGCAACGGCGACCTCCAGCCCGCGGCGCCCGGCGACCAGCTCGTCACGCTGCTCTCGGAGTCGGAGCTGCGCCTGACCGACGCGCGCACCCTGCAGAAGGCCATCACCTCGGCGCTGCGCATCGAGAACCCGCACCTCGAGAGCCCGAAGACCATCGACTGCGGCAGCTGCCACGTCGCGAGCCGGGCGCTGTCCAACGCGCGCGTCGAGCGCAACGTCGACACCTCGGGCTACGCGGAGCAGTTCACCGCCGCGCCGCGCTTCAACCTCTCGCGCGTCGACGCAGTGGGCAACGACCCGCGGGCGATGCGCGCCTTCGGCTACTTCGGCAGCCAGAGCGCGCTCTCGCAGCGCACCATCAACGAGAGCGCGGTCATCGCCGCGGAGATGACGCGCTAACACCCTGATCACAAGGTGCGGCGAGGCGGAGGCGTTCCGCTGAACGCAGTCACGTGACGAGACCGCGAGGGTGCCGTTGAGGATCAGCGCGCTTTTCGCTGAACGCCGCGACATGACGAGACCGCGATGGGTGCGGCTGACGACCGGTGCGCTTCGTCCGCTCGCTCGTCGCGCAGTCCACGATGCACTTCTCTCCGCGCCGCCACTCGCCCTCAGCTTCGCTGACGACCAGCGCGCTTTCCGCTCAACGCCGCGACATGGCGAGACCGCGATGGGTGCGGCTGACGACCGGTGCGCTTCGTCCGCTCGCTCGTGGCGCAGTTCACGATGCACTTCTCTCCGCGCCGCCACTCGCCCTCAGCTTCGCTGACGACCAGCGCGCTTCGTCCGCTCAACGATGCGACATGACGAGACCTCGATGGTGCCGTTGAGGACACTTCGTCCGCTCGCTCGTGGCGCAGTCCACGATCCACTTCTCTCCGCGCCGCCACTCGCCCTCAGCTTCGCTGACGACCAGCGCGCGTTCCGCTGAACGCAGTGAGGTGACGAGACCGCGAGGGTGCCGTTGAGGACACTTCGTCCGCTCGCTCGTGGCGCAATTCACGGTGCGCTTCTCTCCGCGGCACCACCCGCTCGTCAGAGGTCGATGACCGCCGCGGGCAGCTCGCCTTCGCTCGTGGTGCAGTTCACGATGCGCGTCTCTCCGCGCTGCCACGTGCCCTTGTCTTCATGGATGTGCCCGAAGAGGTGCAGCCGCGGCTTCACGCGGTCGAGGTGCCGGGTGAGGTCTTCGCAGCCCACGCGCTCCCCGCGGTACACGACGTCGCCGTAGCCGTGCGGCGGCCCGTGCGTCACCAGCACGTCGACCCCTTCGGGGATCAGCCGCCACTTCGCGTCAAGGTCGGGCCCGCGGCGGAGGTTGAACGCCCAGTCGTGGAACCACGGCTGCCACGGCGAGCCCCAGATGCGCAGCCCCTCGAGCCGCACCTCGTCGTCTTCGAGCAGGTGCAGCCCGTGGAACAGCGCCTTCGCCTCCGCCGGTTGCCGCTGCAGCGCGAAGTCGTGATTCCCCGCAACGACGACCTTGTGCCGATGCGGTTGCGCGCGGAGCCAGTCGGCGACCTGCTCCAGCTCGCGCAGCGTGCCGCGGCCCGTGAGGTCGCCCGCGTGAATCAGCACGTCACCGGCCGGCAGGTCGAGCTGCGCGTGGCGGTTGTGCGTGTCAGCGATGGCGACGATGCGCGGCATGAACCGCGCGAAGTTACTCCGCCGAAGGCGTCGGCGCGTCCTCGGTGGGCATCGCGCCGCTCTTCGTCTCTTCGAAGCTCCAGGCCCAGGAGCGCTTCTCCCCGGCCTTCACGGAGATCTCCTCGGTGTGCGAGTCGCCGTGGAACGAGAGCCGCACGAGGTGGCGGCCCGCCTTCACCTTCAACTTCACCTGCCCCTCCCGCGCGGCGCGACGCTGCCCGTCGACCTCCACCTTCACGCCCTCGGGCTTCACGTCCAACGTCAGCTCCGCGGGGTTCGCGGTGAGAAACAACGCCAGGGTCAGGGTCAGCATGGAGCGCTCCTTTGATGTGACATCAACGGAATACTCCGGTCCGCCGGTAAGGAGGCAAGGAGCCGATGTAGGCATCGGCTCCTGCCTCGCGCGGGTTCAGCGACGGCGACGGCGCAGGAAGCCGAGGCCCGAGAGCGCCAGCCACATCAGCGAGCCCATCGGCGCTTCGGTGCAGCTGCAGCCGGAGTCGGACTTGCCGCCGCCACCGCCGTTGCCGCCGCCGGTGGGCCAGATGAGGCCGGTGCCGCCGCCGGTGAAGCCGCCGGAGCCGCCCGTCGTGCCCGTGCCGCCGCCCGTGGTGCCGCCCGAGCCGCCCGTCGTCGCCGTGCCGCCGCCCGTGGTGCCACCGGAGCCGCCCGTCGTCGCCGTGCCGCCACCCGTGGTGCCGCCCGAGCCGCCCGTCGTCGCCGTGCCGCCGCCCGTGGTGCCGCCCGAGCCACCCGTCGTGCCCGTGCCACCACCCGTGGTGCCGCCCGAGCCGCCCGTCGTGCCCGTGCCGCCGCCGCTGGTACCGGTGCCGC
>CAMLFP010000165.1 GCA_946479335.1 uncultured Archangium sp. | reverse complement strand
GACCAACAAGTACGCCGAGGGCTACCCCGGCAAGCGCTACTACGGCGGCTGCGAAGAGGTCGACAAGGTGGAGCAGTTGGCCATCGACCGCGCGATGAAGCTCTTCGGCGCGCAGGCCGCCAACGTGCAGCCGCACTCCGGCAGCCAGGCCAACATGGCCGCGTACATGACGCTGATGAAGCCGGGCGACACGCTGCTGGGGTTGGATCTCAACTCCGGCGGGCACCTCACGCACGGCTCGTCGTTCAACTTCTCCGGCAAGCTCTACAAGGTCGTGCACTACGGCCTCATCCGCGAGACGGAGACGCTCGACTACGACCAGGCCGAGGCGCTGGCGAAGGAGCACAAGCCGCGCGTCATCGTCGTCGGCGCGTCGGCGTACCCGCGCGTCATCGACTTCCAGCGCTTCAAGGCCATCGCCGATGCGGTGGGCGCGGCGCTGGTGGTCGACATGGCGCACATCGCGGGCCTCGTGGCCGGCGGCGTGCACCCCTCGCCGATTCCGTACGCCGACATCGTCACCACCACCACGCACAAGACGCTGCGTGGCCCGCGCTCCGGGTTGATCCTGATGAAGGAGCAGTACGCGAAGACCATCAACAGCCAGGTGTTCCCCGGCATCCAGGGCGGGCCGTTGATGCACATCATCGCGGCGAAGGCGGTGGCCTTCGGTGAGGCGCTGCAGCCGGAGTTCAAGGCCTACGCGCAGCAGGTCGTCGACAACGCGAAGACCCTCGCCGAGGAGCTCAAGGGCCAGGGCCTGCGCATCGTCTCGGGCGGCACCGACAACCACCTGATGCTGCTCGACCTCCGGCCCAAGAAGGTCACCGGCAAGATCGCCGAAGAGGCGCTGGGCCACGCGGGCATCACGGTGAACAAGAACCAGATCCCCTTCGACCCGGAGAAGCCCACGGTGAGCTCCGGCGTTCGCGTGGGCACGCCCGCCATCACCACGCGGGGCTTGAAGACCGCCGACATGAAGCACGTCGCGTCGTTCATCGGCCGCGCGTTGGACTCGCACGCTGACGCCGCCGCGCTCGCGAAGATCCGCGCCGAGGTGAGCGAGTTCACGAAGAGCTTCCCGCTCTACCGCTCGCGCCTCACGAAGGGCTGAAGCACCATGCGTTGTCCCTTCTGTACAGCCGACGACACCCGGGTGATGGACTCTCGCGACTCCGCGGAGGGCACCATCATCCGCCGGCGGCGCGAGTGTGAGCAGTGCAAGCGCCGTTTCACCACCTACGAGCGCGTCGAGGAGCTCAACCCGCTGGTGGTGAAGAAAGACGGGCGCCGCGAAGCGTTCGATCGCGACAAGCTGGTCGCGGGCGTGAAGAAGGCCTGCGAGAAGCGCCCGGTGCCGGTGGAGAAGATCGAAGAGCTGGTCACCAGCATCGAGCGCCGCCTGCAGGAGCTCGGTGAGAAGGAGGTGCCGTCGACCACCATCGGCGC
Source organism: uncultured Archangium sp. (assembly GCA_946479335.1). The sequence continues at coordinate 10,021 of CAMLFP010000165.1, read as the reverse complement.
GCTGGTGATGGAGAAGCTCCCCGCGCTCGACGAGGTCGCGTACGTGCGCTTCGCGTCGGTGTACCGGAGCTTCCGCGACATCGCGGAGTTCATGAGCGAGCTCACCGACATCCTCCAGACGCGCAAGCCGGCGAAGGGCAAGCCGTGAACGACGACGCGGGCATCGCGCTGGCGCTCAGCGAGGCGCTCAAGGCCGTCGGCCGCACGCACCCGAACCCCGCGGTGGGCGCGGTCATCGTCAAGGCCGGGAAGATCGTCTCCACCGGCTACACTTCGCCCGCGGGCGGGCCGCACGCCGAGGTCATCGCCCTCGAGCGCGCGGGCAAACGCGCGAAGGGCGCCACGCTGTACGTTTCGCTGGAGCCCTGCGCGCACCACGGCCGCACGCCGCCGTGCACCGACGCGATCATCAAGGCCGGCATCAAGCGCGTCGTCTTCTCGGTGAAAGACCCCAACCCGAAGGTGAACGGGAAGGGCGCGAAGAAGCTCCGCGCCGCGGGCCTCGAGGTGGTGCAGGGCGTGCGCGCCCACGACGCCGAGAAGCTGAACCGCCCGTTCTTCAAGTTCATGCGCGAAGGGTTGCCGTGGGTGACGCTGAAGGCCGGCGTCACGTTGGACGGCAAGCTCGCCACCAGCACCGGCAAGTCGAAGTGGATCACCTCCGACGCTTCGCGCGCCGTGGCGCACGAGCTGCGTGACTCCATCGACGCCATCATCGTCGGCGCGGGCACCGTGGAGGCCGATGACCCTGCGCTCACCACCCGGCTCAAGGGCGGGCGCAACGCGGTGCGCGTGGTGTTGGACGCGGCGCTCCGCACGAAGGCCGAGCGGCAGGTGTTCGACACGAAGGTGGCCCGCACCATCCTCGTCACGCCACACCTCGCCTCTCGTCACGCCGCGCGCGGCGTCGAGGTGTGGAACGTCACCGGCACCGAGGCGCTGTTGCGGAAGCTGGCCGCGGAAGGGCTGCTGCACGTGCTGGTCGAGGGCGGCGCCTTCACCCACGCGGAGTTCCTGAAGGCCGGCCTCTTCGACGAGCTGGTGCTCTTCGTCGCGCCGAAGTTGTTCGGGCACGACGGGCTGACCTGGAGCGGCGTGCTGGGCGTGAAGGACCCCGCGGCGGCGATCGAGCTGGAGCACCTCCACGCGGAGCTCGTCGGCGAAGATCTGATGCTGACGGCGACGCGCAAGCGTTGAGGCTTGGCGCTCCGCGGTGAGCGCCCCGGAAACGCGTACCCCTGCTCCATGCAGGCGGTGCTCGAAGACATGTTGACGCTGGCGGGCGCGAAGGGCCTCACGGTGCGCGTCGCGCAGCACGACACGCTGCGCGAGCGGTGCGTGTACGCCATCGCCTGGCGCTGAACTCAGTGCGCCGCCAGCAGGGTCTGGCCGAGGAAGATCGTCGCCACGGTGAAGTAGATGATGATGCCCGTGACGTCGACCAGCGTGGCCACGAAGGGCGCCGACGCGGTCGCGGGGTCGAAGCCCAGCTTGCGCAGCAGGAAGGGCAGCATCGAGCCGGTGATGGAGCCGAAGAGCACCACGCCGATCAGGCTGCACGACACCGTCAGCGCCACCAGCAGGTAGTGCTCGCCGTAGCCGGAGTTGATGAGCCCCGCGGTGTGCAGGTGCTGCCAGGTGACGATGCGCAACAAGCCGATGCCGCCCAGCAACAACCCCAGCATCACGCCGCTGCGCAGCTCGCGGAGCAGCACGCGCCACCAGTCAGACAGCTCGATCTCCCGCACCGCCAGCGCGCGGATGATGATCGACGTGGCCTGGCTCCCGGAGTTGCCGCCGGAGGAGATGATCAGCGGCACGAAGAGCGCCAGCACCACCGCGCGCTCGATGGCGCCCTCGAAGTAGGTCATCGCGGTGGTGGTCAGCATCTCGCCGACCAGCAGAATCGAGAGCCAGCCACCGCGCTTGCGCAGCATCTCCCACGCGCTGATCTCCATGTAGGGCGCGTCGAGGGCCTCCATACCGCCCATCTTCTGGATGTCTTCGGTCGCCTCTTCTTCGGCGACGTCGAGCACGTCGTCGGCGGTGATGATGCCCACCATCGCGCCGCGCGTGTCGGTCACCGGCAGCGCCACGCGGTCGTACTTCTCGAAGGTGGAGACGATCTCCTCCTTGGGCGAGGTCGCGGAGATCGCCACCATCGGGCGCGTCTCGATGTCGCCCACGCGCGTGTCCGGAGCCGCCAGCACCAGGTCCGACAGGCGCAGGTCGGACATCAGCACGCCCTTGTCGTCGACCACGTACAGCACGTTGAGCGTCTCGCGGCCGCGCGCGTTCTTGCGTACCCAGTCGAGCGCCTCGGCCACCGTCATCGACGGCTTGAGCGAGAGGTACTCCGGCGTCATGTACCGGCCGGCGGTGTCTTCGGGGTAGCCGAGCAGCTGGCGCGCGACCTTCAGCTCCTCGGCCGACAGCTGCTCCAGCGCGCGCTTGGTGACCTCCGCGGGCAGCTCCTCGAAGAGGCGCGTGCGGTCGTCGGGCGCCATCTCGTTGAGCACCGACGCCAGCTGCTCACTGCCGAGGGCCTGGATGATCTCGGTCTGCTGATCGAGCGGGAGATATTCGAAGGAGACGCCCGCCACGTCGCGCGGCAACACGCGGAACAGCAGGCCCGAATCTTCAGCCGGGAGATCCTCGAGGATCTCCGCGATGTCTGCCGGGTCGACGTCTTCGAACGCGATGCGCAGCGACTCCCAGTCGCGCTTGCGAATCAGCTCCTCGTACTCGGGTTTCAGCAGATGACCGAGCACGTCGACCCCTCGTGCGCCGAACTCAGAGGTGCTTCTTGAGCGTGTCTTCGAGCTTCGCCTTCGGCACCGCGCCGACCAGCTGCTCGACGACCTTGCCGCCCTTGAACATCAGCAACGTGGGGATGGAGCGGATGCCGAACTGCTGCGCGACCTGCTGGCTCTCGTCGACGTCGACCTTCGCGATCTTCACCTGACCCTTGTACTGGGTGGCGAGCTCCTCGAGCGACGGCGCGATGGCACGGCACGGCGCACACCACGTGGCCCAGAAGTCGACCAACACCGGCGTCGCCGAGTCGAGCACTTCGTTCTTGAACGTCGAATCCTGAACCGCAACGGTGTCTTTGCTCATACCTTCATGTTTAATACCGAAAAGGGTACGCGCACGTGAAGCTCTTCCTTCCGCAAAAGACGCTTGAAGAATGGGCGCTGGCCGACAAGGCCGACCTCGCCGACGGCAAGCTGGTGGTGAAAGAAGGCAACAGCGCGCACCCCGTGTCTTCGGCGGTGCACTTCCAGAAGCTGGTGTCGGGTGAAGACACCCACGGGCTGGTCGGGCGCGTGAAGACCACCGAGCAGTTGACGGGCCTCAACGCCGAGCACTTCGCCGACTCGTGCATCATCGGCGACGCCGCGTACGAGGTCGTCGAGGGCTTCGTCACCGAGGTGCAGCACACGCCCGCGGCGAAGGCCGACCCGAAGAAGAAGAGCGCCTCTCCCGAGGCCGATCTGCTGGCCGCGTTCATCCTCGACAAGATGTAGCCGTGGCGCGCGTACTGCTGCTGACGCCCCCGGAGCAGTCGGCCGACGTGGCGTTCCTCCTGGAAGAAGAAGGTCACGAGCCGCTCTTCTGGCCGTTGCTGGGAGCGCCCATCGCCACGCCACCTGCGCTGCGCGCCGCCGCGGAGCAGGTCGGGCGCTTCAACTGGGTCGTCATCACCAACCGGCCGGTGCTGCGCGTGTTCCTCGAGGCGATCAACGCCGCCGGGTCGCGCAGCGCGCTGCAGCGGGTGCGTTGGCTGGCCGGTGACGCGGCCACCGCGCGGGCCATCGAGCGCCTCGGCGGTGAGGTGCGGGTGCCCGGCGATGGGAAGTGGACCTCGGCGGTGTCGGGGTTGCTGGAGTCGGGTGACGACGTGCTGGTGCTGCACGCCGACGCGCTCCCGGAGATCCTCGAGGAGGCGCTGGAGGCCGCGGGCGTGCGTGTCACCGCGCTGCAGGTCGAGGTGCCGACGGCCAGCGCGGGAGATCGCGCGGAGGACGCGGAGGTGGTGATCGTGCACTCCGCGGCCGCCGGTGAAGCGTGGGCCGAGGCGACGCTGGGCGAGCTGCGCCACGTGCATGATCAGTATTGCTGCGGCCCGCACGGGCATCGTCACGGCGCGGCCGCGGGGCCGTCGGTCGTCGTCTCGGAGGCGCTGCGCGTGGTGGCCACCTCGGCATCGGCCGCGGCGGCGCTGCAAGAGCTCGGCGTGAAGGTGCATCGCACCGCGTCGGCCCAGGCGGCAGACGCCGTCGTCGATGCCGCCTTGAGCGCGTTGTCGGAGTAGGCTTACGCCCCGCATGCGCACCCCGAAACTCCTCGCGGCGGCCCTCCTGGCGCCCCTCGCGGCTCTCGCGTCGTCGTTGATCCCCCACACGTTGGCGCAGCGCGGTCAGTACGCCGATCGCGTGGCGCTGGTGCAGGTGCTGGAGCGCCGGGTGGAGCCCGCGCACGGCAGCACGCCGATGAAGACCTTCACGCGGGTGCTGGTGGGCGAAGATCTCAAGGGCACCGGGCCCGCGGAGTTCGACATCGTGCAGCTCGGCGGCGTCAACGGCGCGGAGGTGGTGCAGGTGCCCGGCGACGCGGAGTTCTCGACCGGCGAGACGTCGGTGGTGTTCGTCACCTGCAAGCTGGCGAAGGACCGCTGCCACCTCGTCGCGCTCGGCGCGGGGCGGCTCCGCTTCGACGGCGCCTGGCTGCGCGATCGCGATCTGTTCACCGGTCAGTGGCGCTCCCTCTCGATTGATCAGCTCAAGGCCGAGCTGAAGAAGGGCGGTGCGAAGTGAGACGCCTCGCGCTCCTCGCCGCGCTGCTGCCCGCGCTCGCGCAGGCCCAGTATCTGAACTTCCGCATGACGAGCACGCAGTCGCAGCCGTTCAACATCTGGTTCGGCAACAACACCACGCCGGCGGCCGGGCTCGATCTCAACAGCGTGGCGTCGGCGCACGCCGCGGCGATCAACACGTGGAACGGCGTGAGCTGCGCGTCTCCCAAGATGAACAACGTCGCCGGCGGTGCCTCGGCCGCGACCGCGACGCCCGGCGACACGTCAGACGTGTTCTCGGTCTCGCCGGTCTGGCTCGCGGAGAGCGACCCTGACTTCCAGCAGATCCTCGGGGCCAACCCGGTGCTGGCGATCACCATCCCCCGGGCGTACGCGGGCGTGTTGAAGACCTGCGACGTCTTCTTCAATGGTGCTTCGGCCTCGGGGTCGGGCGTCATCTGGAGCACCGCGGGGACGACGCCCGCTGACGCCTACGACTTCCAGACGGTGATGCTCCACGAGCTGGGCCACTGCCTCGGCCTCGACGACAACGGGTTGAACACCGAGGTGATGTACGTGTCGCAGTACGCGGGCCGCCAGGTGCGCACGCCGACGCAGGTCGACCTCGATCAGCTGTGCTCGCGCAACCCGGCCACCGGCGCCTTCTCCGCGCCGTGCACCGGAGACGGAGGGTGTGACGTCAACCTCAAGTGCCTCGCGCAACCCCCCACCAACGGCACCACCGGCAGCATGTGCACGCGCGGGTGCCAGGTGGGCACCAACGAGAGCTGCGAAGAACTCAGCTGCGCGAGCTCCGCGGCGTTCCCCGGCTACAGCGGCGCGTGCATGCGGCCGGGTGATTCGCTGACCCACGTGGGCGAGTCGTGTGCCGACGCCACGACGTGCGGCAGCGCGACGGCTGGCTGTCAGACGGCCGTGCCCTCGCCCAGCGGCGCCGGGAACTGGTGGCAAGACGGCTACTGCACCCAGGCGTGCAGCAGCGCGCAGCCGTGCCCCGCGGGCGCGACCTGCTTCTCCCTCGGCGTCGGTGACCGCTGCCTCGCTTCGTGTCGCGTCGGGTTCGCCGACTGTCGCGCCGGGTACGTCTGCGCGGAGATCGACGAGGCCAACCCGCTCGGGCTCTGCCTGCCGCGCTGCTTCGCCAACGCCGACTGCGCCGCGTCGTACGGCGCGGGCTACGAGTGCCGGGCCTGTGATGGCCAGTGCGTCGCCACCGGCAACCCGCTGGGGACCGTGGGCACGGCCTGCAACGACTCCTCCGACTGCGGCGCCGGCCTCAAGTGCATCGCCACGGCCGCGAGCGGCTCCGTCAAGCAGTGCACGCAGGCGTGCGCCATCGGCTGCGGCCTGTGCCCCACCGGCTCGACCTGCACCCCGGCGGCGAGCGGTCAGCTGGTGTGCATGAAGAACTGCGAGGGCAAGGGCCTGTGCCCGCAGGGCGGCCGGTGCGTCGGCCTGCAGCAGGGGCGCGTGTGTCAGACGCCGTGCAATGGCAACCGCACCGGCTCCGGCACCTGCCCCTCGGGGAAAGACTGCTGCGCGGTCGGTGAGACCTGCGCCGCCGATGGCGAGTGCTACGGCCCCGACGCCGGCCCGCCATGCGTGGGTTGCCACACCGACGGCGGCCAGCAGTACGTGCCCGGCGACGGCGGCACCGGCCCCAACCACACCGGCACCGGCGGCTGCGGCTGCACCTCGGTCGAGCCGCTGAGCGTGCTCTTCGCCCTCGGGCTGTTGGTGCTGCGCCGGAGGCGTGCGTGATGACGGCGCTGCCTCCGCCGGAGAGCCGGCGCGCGCAGGACTTCTCCCTCTCGTGGCTGTTGGAGGTGCTCCAGGCCGCGCAGGTGGTGACGAAGCAGAACGCGCAGGAGATCACCGCGCGCGAAGCGCAGGCGCGGGCCCGCATCATCAAGGCGTCGGGCGAGGAGCGGTACCAGGTGTCGCCGGTGGAGATCGTCGCCGCCTTCCACGTGCCGTTCGGGACGCGCCAGGGCGAAGTGCTCGATCAAGATCGCATCAGCGAGCTCGCCGCGCGCGCCGCGGGCATCGGTTACCGGAAGATCGACCCGCTGAAGCTCGACATGAACCTCGCCGCGAAGACGGTGTCGCGGCCGTACGCGCACAAGCACTCCATCCTCGCGCTGGAGGGCGGCGGGAGCGCGCCGTTGACGGTGGCGGTCGCCAACCCCTTCGACACCGAGCTCTTCGAGGGCCTGCATCGCCTCACCGGCACCACCATCGTGCCGGTGCTCTCGGCGAAGTCAGACATCTTGAAGGGCATCGCCGACGTCTACGGCTTCAAGCGCACGCTGGCGGCCGCCGCCGACGAGCACGCCAACAGCAGCGCGGGCATCACCAACTTCGAGCAGCTGGTCTCGCTGTCGTCGGGCCGCGAGCTCGACGCCGACGCGAAGCCCGTCATCCAGGCCGTCGACTACCTGCTGCGCTACGCGTTCGACAACCGTGCGTCAGACATCCACGTCGAGCCGAAGCGGGACTCGAGCGTGGTGCGCCTGCGCATCGATGGCGTGCTGCACGCGGTCTACACGCTGCCGGTGCAGCTGCACCTGCCGATCCTCGCGCGCATCAAGACCATCTCGCGCATCGACATCTCCGAGCGCCGCAAGCCGCAAGACGGGCGCATCAAGGTCGATCGCGACGGGCGGGAGGTCGAGATCCGCGTCTCCACGTTGCCCACCGCGTTCGGCGAGAAGGCGGTGCTGCGCATCTTCGACCCCGAGACGCTGGCGGTGGAGATCGCCAAGCTGGGCTTCGACCCACAGGAACAGCGCACCTTCGAGTCGTGGATCGCGCAGCCCCACGGGCTCATCCTCGTCACCGGCCCCACGGGCTCCGGCAAGACGACCACGTTGTATTCGGCGCTCAAGGCGCTGGCCGGGCCCGACGTGAACGTCACCACCGTCGAAGACCCCATCGAGATGGTGTGGGACGCCTTCAACCAGGTGCAGGTGCAGCCGAAGGTGGGCCTCGATTTCGCGAACGCGCTCCGGCACATCCTCCGGCAAGACCCCGACATCATCATGGTCGGCGAGATCCGCGACCCGGAGACGGCGGAGAACGCCATCCAATCGGCGCTCACCGGCCACCTCGTGCTCTCCACGCTGCACACCAACGACGCGCTGGGCGCGGTGGGCCGCCTCGAAGATCTCGAGGTGCCGCCGTTTCTCTTGAGCGCCTCGTTGCTGGGCGTGATGGCGCAGCGCCTCGTGCGCAAGGTGTGCGCCGCGTGCGCGCAGCCGACGTCGTTGTCGCCCGACGAGATCGCCGCGCTCGGTGTCGCGCTGCCGCTGCTGCCCGGCGGCCCGAAGTTCATGAAGGGCGTCGGCTGCGTGAAGTGCCGCGGCACCGGCTACCGCGGCCGCACCGCCGTCTTCGAGATCGTCTCCGCGACCCCCGAGCTCCGCAGCGCCATCGCGCGCAGTGCGCCGCCTGAAGAGCTCGCGGTGCTGGCGCGCGCCACCGGCCTGCGCACGCTGCGCGAGGCCGCGGTGCGCAAGCTCTGTGACGGAGAGACCAGCTTCGAAGAAGTCCTGAGGATGACCACCTCATGAAGACGTTGCTTCAGACGTTGTCGTTGCTCGCGTTGGTGGGCTGCCTGAAGCCCGGTGAAGGCGTCGACCCGAAGGTGATCGCCGACGGGCACTACCTCCGCGGGCAGGCGGCCTTCTTGAAGGGTGACTTCGCCGAGGCGACGAAGGAGTTCGCGGAGGTGAAGAAGCTCAACGCCGCCGACCCGCGCCTGCCGGTGGCGGAGGGCGAGCTCTTCCTCGCGCAGGTGAAGATCGACGACGCCATCGCCTCCTTCGAGACCGCGGCGAAGGCCGACCCGAAGCGCGGCGCGACGTGGAGCCGCCTCGGCTACCTCTACGCGCTCAAGCGCGACAAGAAGAAGGCCCATGAAGCGCTCGACAAGGCGCTCGCCGCGAACCCACGCGACTCCAGCGCCATCGAGTCGCTCGCCGATCTCCAGCTCGAAGAGGGCGATCGCGACGGCGCGCTGGTGAACCTCCGCAAGGCGATGGACGTCGCGCCCGACATCTCGAAGCCCGAGCTGGTGTTGCGCCTGGTGGGTGAGCTCCCGAAGGCGGGCCGCGAAGCCGAGGTGCTGCCGCTGCTCGAGGAGGCGGTGAAGCAGGGCACGAAGAGCGCCACCGTCTTCAGCGAGCTGGGCGACCGGCTCGTCAGCGCCAACCGGCTCGAAGACGCGGTGCGCGCGTACACCAGCGCCGCCGGGCTCGACGCGAAGGACCCCGCGTACTGGGAGCTCGTCGGTCATCTCCACACGCGCCTCGGGCACCCCGAGGAGGCGCGCGCCGCGTTCGGCAAGTCGCTCACCGTGAAGGACCGCGCCGTCGTGCACGTGGCGCTCGCGCGGCTGTGTCAGGAGAAGAAGGACGACGCCTGCGTCTCCGCCGAGCTCGAGCGCGCCTTCGCCTCGGCGTCGGGTGAAGAGGAGCGGGAGACCATCGACCTCGCCGAGCTGCTCGCCAGCCTGGGCCGCAAGAAAGACGCGCTCTCGCTGCTGCGCGCGCTGAGCGAAGAGAGCGAGCAGAAGGGGAACATCCAGCTGCATCTCCGCACCGCGCGGCTGGCGAAGGAGCTCAACGACAACGTCACCGTCACCGCCGCGTGCACCCGCGCGTTGGCGAGCGGTCAGGCCGGCCTGAAGTGCCCGTAGCGAGCGCGTGATGGTGAGGGGCCCCGAGCCCCGCGTCGTCAGCCGCCGATCAGACAAAGAAAACGGGCCGACCCCGTGAGGAGCCGGCCCGAGTCACTTCACCGCAGCGCGCTCAGTTCGAGCGGAACTCGGCGTCGACGACGTCGTCCTTCTTGGCCTGCGAACCGGGCGCCGCACCCGGCGCACCCGCTTCAGCACCCGGCGCACCACCCGCCGGCGCGCCCGCCTTGTAGAGCTCCTCGGCGGCCTTGTACGAGACCTCCTGCGCGGCCTTCACCGCGGCCTCGATGGCGGCCTTGTCGCTGCCTTCACGCACTGCGTGGAGCGACTTCGCGGCCTCTTCGAGCTTGGCCTTGTTGTCAGCCGAGAGCTTGTCGCCGTTGTCCTTCACCAGCTTCTCGAGCTGGTAGGCGAGGTTCTCCGCCTGGTTCTTGGCGTCGACCAGCGCGCGGCGCTCCTTGTCGGCGGCCTCGTTGGCCGAGGCATCCTTCACCATCTTCTCG